>JBPOHE010000133.1:0-24441 GCA_052035915.1 Pseudomonadota bacterium | reverse complement strand
CCCTCACCGATCTCGGCGAGAATCCCAACATCAGCTTGCCTGCGGTCGCAAACTGATCCGCTTCCCAGCCTGCCCGGAGTCGTTGACCTCTTGATCGCTTCTTACACCACGTGCTGGGACACGATCGAGTCAAAACGGCCAACCGCCGGGGGAAATGATTTGCTATCCGATTCGCTTAGCGACCGGCTCGACCAAGCCAAAGGGGTATTCGTCACCGGCACGGATACAGGTTGCGGCAAGACCGAGGTGAGTCTCGGCCTGATCGCCCGGCTGCGCGGGTTTGGGCGGCGGGTAGCCGGTATGAAACCCGTGGCCTCGGGGTCGGAACCCACCCCCGCCGGGTTACACAATGCGGACGCCCTACGGCTGCAACAGGCCTCGAGCCTTCCCCTAGCCTATTCTCTGATCAATCCTTATGCCTTCGCCCCGCCCATCGCCCCCCATCTCGCGGCCCGACGGGCGGGCGAGGAAATCCAGGCGGAAAGGATCCTCGGGGCCTTCGATCGTCTCTCGTCCGCGGTGGATTTTGTCCTGGTGGAAGGGGTGGGCGGCTGGCGGGTACCCCTCGGCGAAGACTGGGACGTGGCCGACCTGGCCCGGCAACTGGGTTTCCCCGTCATCCTGGTGGTCGGCCTGCGGCTCGGCTGTCTCAACCATGCCATCCTCAGCGCGGAGAGCATCCTGGCCTCGGGGGCGTGGCTGGCCGGCTGGGTGGGCAATCGGATCGACCCGGAGATGGCGGAAGCCGAACTCAATCTGGCCACCCTGGAACAGCGGCTACCGGCGCCCTGTCTCGGCGTGATACCCTGGATGATTGAAGCTTCCACATCAAGCGTGGCCGCGGCGCTGAACTGGCCGGCCCCCAGGTGACGGGATTTCGAATTGCAGGCTGTTATCTCTTTCTTCATCGAACTCTGTCTGTTGCGGACCACGCCGCAACGCCTACCGGCCGCACCCGTCCTGCTGGGGCTGACCCTGGCGGCGAATCTGCTGGTCGGCGCCCTGATGATTCAGCGCACGCGGGGGAGTTTCCTCGCCGCCTTGATCGAGAGCCTGGCGGATACCGGGCTCGCCCTGGGCGTCCTGCAACTGGGATTGGTGGCGGTCAAGCGCCGGGAACGCTTTCTGCAGGCGGGCACGGCCATCCTGGGGGCGGGCACCCTGCTGGGTGTGGTCGGGCTCTTGTTGCTCTCCATCCATATCCCCAGCAATGAACCCAGCGATCTCGCCGATTTTCTGAGTGTGCTCTGGCTGTTACTCCTGGCCTGGAACATCCTGGTGCTCGCCCACATCCTACGCCATACCTTCGACCTGAAGTTCGGGTCGGGTCTCGGGCTCGCGGTGCTCTACACCCTCTTGTCCGTCCTCATCAACGGTCTGCTGTTTCCCCTCAACTGACATGCACATCCATATCCTCGGTATCTGCGGTACCTTCATGGGCGGTATCGCCTTGCTGGCCCGCGCCCTCGGTCATGAGGTCAGCGGCTCCGACGCCAATGTCTATCCCCCCATGAGTACCCAGCTCGCCGCGGCGGGCATCGAGCTCCGTCAGGGCTATGCCCCAGAACATCTGCAACCGGCGCCGGATTGGGTGGTGGTGGGCAACGCCATGACCCGCGGTAATCCGGCGGTGGAATATATGCTGGATGCGGACCTGCCTTATATCTCCGGCCCCCAGTGGCTGGCCGGGCATGTGCTGCGTGGGCGTTGGGTGCTGGCGGTGGCCGGAACCCACGGCAAGACCACGACCTCCAGCCTGCTGGCCTGGATCCTCGATCAGGCCGGGCTGTCACCGGGTTTTCTCATCGGCGGAGTGCCGGAGAATTTCGGCGTCTCGGCGCGCTTGGGAGACTCCAACTTCTTCGTGGTGGAAGCGGACGAATACGATACCGCCTTCTTCGACAAGCGCTCCAAGTTCGTGCATTACCGCCCGCGGACCCTGATCATCAACAATATCGAGTTCGATCATGCGGATATCTTCGCTGATCTGGCGATGATCCAGCGGCAATTCCATCATCTTCTGCGCATTCTCCCGGCTTCCGGCCGCTTGCTGGCGCCGTCCGGCGAGACGGCGGTGGAGCAGGTGTTGCAGCAGGGTTTGTGGACTCCGCTGGAGACCTTCTCCCTCCATGGTCCCGCCGATTGGCGCGGCGAGGCGGTGAAGAGCGACGGCAGCCGGTTCCGGGTCTGGCATGAGGGACGTGAGGTCGGCGAGGTGGCCTGGGACCTCCTGGGTCGGCACAACATGGCCAACGCCCTGGCGGCCCTGGCCGCCGCCCATCATGTCGGCATCGCCCCGGAACAGGGCCTCGAAGCCCTGGCCGGCTTTCGCAATGTCAAACGGCGGCTGGAACTGCGTGGCGAGGTCAAGGGCATCCGGGTTTACGACGACTTCGCCCATCATCCCACCGCCATCCGCACTACTCTTGATGGTCTCCGACAACGGGTGGGAACGGCACGCATCCTGGCGGTGCTTGAGCCACGCTCCAACACCATGCGGCTGGGAGTGCACGCGGATCAATTGGCCGCCTCCCTGGACGGAGCGGATCAGATCTTCTTCTATGCCCCCGAAAACCTGCAATGGGACCCCAAGCCCATGATCCGGGAGCTGGACGGGCGCGCCCTCGCCTTGGACTCGGTGGAGAAGATCATCAGACGTCTGACGAGCCTGGCCCAGTCCGGCGATCACATCCTGGTGATGAGCAACGGCGGCTTCGAGGGCCTCCATCAGCGCCTGCTGGATGCCTTGATGCAGGGGTAGACGCATGGCGCACCCTGGGGGACTCGACCCCTCCGGCCCCATCGCCCTCGCCATCACCGGCGCCTCCGGCAGCGCCTATGGGCTGAGATTGCTGGAGCTTCTGCTGGCCGCCGGGCGCCGGGTCTATCTCATGATCTCCCAGGCTGGGCAGATCGTGCTGCGCATGGAAACCGATCTGGAGCTCCCCGCCAGAAGCGAGGAGGCCGAGGACTTTCTCTCCCGGGAGTACCGGGCGGCGCCAGGTCAGTTACGGGTGTTCGGGCGACAGCAATGGACCGCCCCGGTAGCCAGCGGATCCAATCCCCCCACCGCCATGGTGATCTGTCCCTGCACTACCGGGACCTTGGCTTCAGTGGCCGCCGGCCTGAGCGGGGATCTGATCGAGCGCGCCGCCGATGTGATGCTCAAAGAGCAACGCCGACTCATCCTGGTGGTACGGGAGACCCCCTTCTCGGTCATCCATCTCGAAAACATGCTCAAGCTGGCCCGCCTGGGCGCCCTCATTCTGCCCGCGAATCCCGGTTTTTATTACCGCCCTGAGCGGGTGGAGGAGCTGGTGGATTTCGTCGTGGCGCGTGTGCTCGACCATCTCGGGGTGCCCCATGGGTTGTTGCCGCGTTGGGGGGTGGAGCCGGAGGCGTAATGGACGCCGCCGGGACGACCAGGGGCAGACGCAGCAACAGCAGATTCCGCTCCCCGGCGGGTTGTTTGTAGGTCACCGCGCCGAGATCGCCGAGCAGGGTCTGCCAGGCCCGGTCATAGGCGGTCTCATCCGTGCGCGGAAAGTTGAGCAGTTCCAACACTTGTTCCTGCCGCTGGATGGAGACGTTCCCCAACCAGAGGGGATGATTTCCCGGCTGCAGGCGGACATCCGCCGGCCACAATCTGAGTACCAGGCGCGGCCCATCTCCCAGAGCCTTGTCCAGCGACAGCACCTCGTGGCGGCCATCGTGGACCTGAGGCAGCACCGGGAGTTGGTCGAGGGGAAGCGAGGGCGAGAGCAGTTTCAACAGATTGCCCCAAGCCAGCCGCTCGGCTGGACGCCAACCCTGGCCGGACAAGGCCGTCGTGAGCTCCTCCGGGGTACCCAGGTATTGCAGATTCAGGGGGTGATTCAGCCGATGCCGGGTATCCAAGCGTGTCTCCGGGAGTTGCCGCCAGGCCTGCTCCCACCAGTCGCTCTCTGCCATCTCTACGACGGCCTTCTGGGGCGTCAGTGCGACCATCTCTTGTTGATGGTGACGCCAGGTGGAGACCCCGAAGGCCAGGGCGAGTGTCAGGCTGAGGGTGGTGGCGAGACCGAACCAATGGGATTCCCGATCCGTATGCCGGTGATAGGCGATCCCCAGGGCGGCTACCCAGACCAGGCCGAGGGTGAGACTGGCGAGGACATCGGACAACCAGTGGGCACCGATATAGAGCCGCGCCAGCCCCACGCCGAGCACCGCCAGGGCGGTCAGACTATAGGGCATCCAGCGTCGCAGGGGGGGAAGGGCGCGGGCCACCACCACGGCGAGAAAACCGAAGAATACGGTGGCCCGCATGGTATGGCCGCTGGGAAAGGAGTAGGGCTCGAACTGGGTGATGGGACCCGGAGGTCGGGGGATTCTCAGGCCGTATTTCAACATTATCGGCACGGCCAGGGCGAAACCGGCGGCGGCGATCCAGTACCAGAGACTGCGCCAATGCCGCTGGACGGCGCAAAACACCATGGCGACCAGGAGGAAGGGCAGAATCACCGCGCCATCGCCCAGACGGCTGAAACCCAGCATCAGGCTGTCGGCCCAGGGGGTATGCAGGCTTTGCAGGCCGTGGAACACCGCCAGATCCAGCCCACCGAGACCCGTATGATCCAATACCTTGGTGATGACGAAGGCGAATACCAGGGCGCTGAGGAACAAGAGGCTGGCGAAGAGCGCCAGACCCTTGGCCTCTGGATGCCCGGGGTCGCCGAGGGCGACGCCGATCTCCCCCAGTTTGGGATGCAGACGGCTCCAGATCAGCATCCGGCTGAGGAGGTTGGAGGCCCGGGGTTGCAGCAGACGGAAGCTCTGCCGCACCAGCCAGATCGCCAGCCAGCCCAGGAGGCCCAAGCCGAGTAACAGGATCACCAGGCGGAAGGCGACCTCGGAGGCGAGTTGCAGCGAGGCGCCGAAGACGATCCCGGGAAGCAGATAGGCCGGGGCCCAGGCCAGGGCCGAGATGAAGTTGGCGACATAGAAGCGTAGCGGCGGCATGTTCATCATGCCGGCGATGAGGGGGATGACGGCGCGCACCGGGCCGAAGAAGCGCCCGATGGCCACGCTCTTGCCGCCATAGCGGCGGAAGAAGTCGATGCCCTGGCGCAGCATGTCGGGATGTTTGGAGAAGGGCCAGACGCTGGTGAGGCGGTCACGGAAGTGGTAACCGAGCCAGAAACTCAGGCCATCGCCAACGACCGCCCCGCCCACCGCCCAGGCGACGGTGGGCCAGAACTCCAGGGCACCGGCGGCGATCAGGGCGCCGGCGCCGAACATCATGGCGACCCCGGGCACCAGCACCCCGACCACGGCCATGGATTCAGCCGCGGAGACCAGGAAGACGACCACACCGGCCCAGACTTCATTGGCGGCCACCCAGGCCAGCAGTTGCGGGACGAAATTGTCCATGGGCGCTATCTCGATCTCGGTTAGGGTTTCAGATCAGCCGGGCGAAGGCCCGCTCGGCCGCGTCCAGGGTGGCCTCGATGTCCGCTTCGCTGTGACTGGCGGAGAGAAATCCAGCCTCGAAGGCGGAGGGGGCGAGATAGACACCCAGCTCCAGCATGGCGTGAAAGAAACGTCGGAAGGCCGCCAGGTCGCAGGCAGTGGCCTGGGCATAGTTCCACACCCGGGGTTCCGGGGTGAAGAAGAAGCCGAACATGCCCCCCACGGCATTGGTCGTCAAGGGCACGCCCCGGCGTCGGGCCCGCTCCACCAGCCCCTCGGCAACCAGGCGGGTTTTGCGTTCCAGATCCGCGAAGAACCCTGGTTCGCTGATCAGTTCCAGGGTCTTGAGCCCGGCGGTCATGGCGATCGGGTTGCCGGACAGGGTGCCGGCCTGGTACACCGGTCCCAGGGGGGCGATGCGTTCCATGACCTCCCGTCGTCCGCCGAAGGCGCCGACCGGCATGCCGCCACCGATGACCTTGCCCAGGGTGGTGAGGTCGGGGGTAATCCCATATCTGGCCTGGGCGCCGCCGAGGGCGACCCGGAAGCCGGTCATCACCTCGTCGAAGATCAGCAGGCTGCCGTACTCATCACAGAGGCGGCGCAGACCTTCGAGGAAACCCGGTTGGGGCGGGATGCAGTTCATGTTGCCCGCCACCGGCTCGACAATGATCGCGGCGATCTGTTCCCCCAGCTCGGCGAAGGCGGCCTCGACCTGGGCGAGATCGTTGTACGCCAGGGTGATGGTGAGATCCGCCAGTGCCCGGGGCACGCCCGCGGAGCTGGGTTCACCCAGGGTCAGGGCGCCCGAACCGGCCTTGACCAGCAGGGAATCCCCGTGGCCGTGGTAACAGCCCTCGAATTTGACCAGCCGCTCCCGCCCCGTGAAGCCCCGCGCCAGGCGGATGGCACTCATGGTGGCCTCGGTGCCGGAACTGACCATGCGCACCAACTCCATGGACGGCACCAAGACCCGCAGTCGCTCCGCCATGCGGATCTCGATCTCGGTCGGCGCCCCATAGCTCAGACCCTTGAGCGCCGCCTCCCGCACCGCTTGCACCACCTCCGGGTGGGCATGACCAAGCACCATCGGCCCCCAGGAACCCACGTAATCGATGTAGCGCCGCCCCTCGACATCGAACAGATAGGGGCCGGAGGCCCGTTCGATGAACAGGGGATCGCCACCGACGCCGCGGAAGGCGCGAACCGGCGAGTTCACCCCTCCCGGGATGCTGTGCTGGGCTTGCTGGAAGAGTTCATGGGACAGACTCATGACGGGTATCTCCGAGGGGAAAGAGCCGGCTGTAGGCACGGGCGGCGGACTGGATGTCGGGCTGGCCGAAGACCCCCTGGATCACGGCCAGCAGGTCGGCTCCGGCTTGGACCAGCGCGCCGCCATTCTCGGGCGTTATCCCACCGATCGCAACAATGGGCCGCCGCAAGCGGGCGCGGGCCTCTCGCAACAGCTCCAGCCCAGCCGCTACCGCCTGGGGCTTGGTCGCGGACGCAAAGAAGCGGCCAAAGGCCAGATAGTCGGCACCACCCGCTTCGGCGGCCAGGGCCAGATCCAGCCGGTTGTAGCAGGAGATACCGATGATCGCGCCTGGGCCAAGCCGCTGGCGGGCCTGGGCGAGATCCGGGTCCTCCCGGCCCAAGTGCACCCCATCGGCGCCGACGGCCAGGGCAAGGGAGGGATCGTCATTGATCAGCAGGGGCACCCGGAACTCACGGCAAAGCCGGAGCAGGCGCCGGGCGACTTCGAGACGATGCTCGGCGGTGCCGGTCTTGTCCCGATACTGCACGACCCGGGCACCACCTTGGAGGCAGTGGGCGACTTGGTCGAACAGGGTCGCGGGATTCAGGGGACCGCCGGGGGTGATGGCATAGAGTCCCTGTCGGCTCCAGCGCTCAGTCATGTTCGATCTCCCGTCGCAGACTGGGAAAGCGATCCGGGACCAGTTGGCCGCGACCGCTGCGGAACGCCCGGGCGAGACTCTCCCAGGTATAGCCCTGGGCCAGACGCACTGCCGTCGGCAGCGTCGCGCCACGACCCAGATGGGCGGCGATAGCGCTCGCCAGGGTACAGCCCGAGCCATGAAAACCGCCCGGGAGACGCGGCCAGCTCATCTCGTCCACCAGGCCATCTTGGTTGTAGAGCCGATTCACCACCTCGGCTTGGGGTTCATGGCCGCCGGTGATGAGCACCCAGCGACAACCCCAAGCCAGCAGGCGTCCGGCACAGCCGGGAAGGTCCGCTTCCCCTGGGACCAGTGCCCTGGCCTCGACGCCGTTGGGGGTGATCAGGGTCACCCGGGGCAGCAGTCGGTCGCGTACCTTGTCCAGGGTAGAGACGCTGGTCAGGGAGGTGCCGTTGCCACCGGCGGCGAGCACAGGATCGAGGACCACCGGGATCCCGGGATGGCGCTCGAGTATGGCGAGGATGGCCTTCAGCGTTTCGAGATCCGGGATGATGCCGATCTTGATCGCCTGGAAGCGACTATCGGTGAACAACAGCTCCGCCTGGCGGACGAGCCAGTCGCCGTCAACCGGCCTGACCTCGAGCACGCCGCAACTGTCTTGCAGGGTGAGACAGGTCACCAGGGTACAAGCCTGGGCGCCGTTGGCGGCGATGGCCTCGATATCCGCCTGGAGGCCGGCGCCGCCGCTGGGATCATGGCCGGAGAGGCAAAGGACGAGGGGAATGGAGCCGCCGTGGGACATGGGCGCATTGTATCCAATGTGATGGCCGATGGCTGGGGGGGTAAGGGTTTCGCGCTCCCCGGCGCCGCTCGCCAGCCCAGCCCCGACGTGGCAGAATCCGCGCCCTGACGATTCCTGGTCGCGGCTGGAGAGGCGAAGATGAAAAGGTATATGTGCGTGATCTGCGGCTTGATTTACGACGAGGCCAAGGGCTGGCCGGACGACGGGATTCTCCCCGGGACCCTTTGGGAAGATGTGCCCTTCAACTGGAGATGCCCGGATTGCGGGGCGGGCAAGGAGGACTTCGAGATGATCGAAATCTAAGGCTCTCCACTGGCCGCCATCCCCGGCGAAATCTCGTCTACACTCTGGTCTTAGGCTGGTCCAGTGCTGTGGGGGGTAAGGCATGATGCCGCAATTACAAGATATGGCCGAGGTAGCGAGACGCTATTGCGGGCTGATCGATAGCGTGTTCGACGCGGATGCGGGGTGGCTTCAACAGATTGCCCGGCTGTTACCCCGGCTGCATGCCACGGTGGCCGCCCTGGGCGAAGCCGCCGACGACACCGAGCACACCCTGGTGGCGGATCTGGACGCCCGCTTCGAGCTCTTCTCCCACCTGCGCATCTTGCTGGGAGAACGGGACTCTTACTGGTTGGAGTACGACAGTTGCGGCGAAGACGGCCACGGCCCGACCGGCAGTCTCGCCGACGATCTCACCGATATCTATTGCGAACTCAAATACGGGCTGCGCCTGCTGGACGCCACCCTCGATGGCGATGGAGAGGAGCAGGCCCGGCAGGGATGGATTCGCGGCTTTCGTGCCCATTGGGGACAACACCTGGTGGATGCCGAACGCCATCTCTATGCCCTGTTGGCGAGGGGCCAGTTGACCGCGGCCTGATCCCAAGGCTTCCGGGCTTCCGAGTGGTCCGACCCGGCGCCGGGAAACACCCGGCGGCTCCGGGCATTGGCTGAAAATGGCCGGTTTTCCTTCTTTTAAGAGAACAATACATCAATATTCAGAGGTATTGTTCTCCATTTCAGAACAAAAACCGATCTCAAGCGCCCTGGCCCGAGGCTATCACAGCCTCGGTAAAGAGTCCGAACCGGCCATTCTGCCCAGCGCCTCAGAGGGCCACGATCCCCACCACCGTCAAGACCACGATGATCGCCTGCCACACCATGGCGGAGGACACCTCGATCGTCTGGGGCTTGCCGTAGGTACCGAGATAGCCGTCGGTGTCGATCAGACGCAGGCGCAGATAATACTTACCGGGCCAGGGCCTGGGCAGGCTCAGTTCCGGCTCGTCGAGCACCTGGTCGGTGACGAGATCCTGAAACTCCCGCTCCCGGGCGAACTGGATCTGATAGCGCTGACCGGGTTGACCCCGACTCCAGCGTAGCGTCAGGGTATCCGCCGCGGCATCGCTGCTGGCCGCGCCCGGATCGCCCAGGGGACGCAGTTCAATTCCCTGGGCATCGCTGAAGGGACCTTTTTTGCCGCTCCGGTCCCGGGTGGCCACCCGCCAGTAATACTGACCGGGCTCCAGTTGGTTGTCGGTCTTGACCGCGGTGGCCTCGATGCCGGGCTTGTCAAGGACCAGATCGGCAAATGTGGCGTCCCTGGCCAACTGGAGATGATAGTCCCGGGCCTCCTCGGGCTGCGCCCAACGGAACTGGAGCTGGGGGTCACGGACCTTGGCCCCGGATAGCGGCTCCAGAATGAACGGAGGTTGGGGATGGGCCTCGACCCGGAATCCCTGGAAGGCCTCCCGGCCTTCAAGCCCGGAGGCGGCCACGGCCCGCAGGCGCAGGACCAGATCCCCATCCGGCAGATCCGGCACATGGAAGGACGGCTTGTCGGCCAGGGCATCGAACACCAGGGCGCTGAAGTCCTTATCCGCGGCGACCTGCAAGCGATACCCGCTCGCTCCCGGCAAGGCGGGGAAATTCAGACGGATAGGCAAGAGATGGAAGGCCGGGGGTAAAGAGCCGAGACCCGGCGGCGGCAACAATGGCTCGGGGGCGGACGGTGGCTTGCCGACCTCGGTCACCGCCCCGAAACCGGCCCGCAGCAGACGGCTGCGCTGCCGGTTGCTTACCCCCACCTGGCCTTTGAGCACCTCGGTGGAGGCTTGATCCCGCTCGGGGTCCATGGCGACCCGATACTGGGTGCCGCGTACCGTGGTCGTGGCCGCCGGGGTGGCGATCTGGAATCTGGGCGCCGTCCCGGGGAGCCTCTTCACCTGGGTGTCCATCCTTCCCTCATCGAGCCGGACCTGGGTGGCCGTGATGCCGGTGCCCCGGTATTCCTTTAAGCTGTCCATCCTGAGCTGGGAATTCGGCTCGACCAGCAGCCGACTCCCGTCCAGCAACTCCAGGGTGGCGCTGCCGCCGACCCCGGTGGTGACTTTGTCGCCGCTGAACAGCTTCTGCCCCGGGGCGGGGGTCAGAGCTGCCGTCGCGCCTTTGGAGAGCACTTCGACCGGCCCCGAGACAGCGATCAGCCTGGCTTGGGAGGGTTGGAGCACCAGCCAGTCCATGGGAATGCGCAACCGTTGCCCAGGCGGCAGCTGTTCCGGGTCCGCGACGGCGTTCAAATCCTGCAGCGGCTTCCATAAATTCACATCCTTGAGATACCTCTGGCTCAGGTCCCAGAGGTTATCCCCCGGCCGGACGGTATAGATCCAGTCCTCGGACCAGGCCCTGGACGAGGTCCCTCCCAGAGCCACGGCAAGGCCCAGTGCAAGGAAACGCCAGGAGATCAGGCAGTTTGACATCTTCAGGTTCTCCCACTTCAGGCACGACAGGGGTAAAAGCTTATAGCGAATAAGGGAACATAAACAGTAAGGCACTGGCAAGATCGGGAAATACCAAGGGATTCCACGGCTGGACCAAGGGGTTCGGCTTTGAGTAGGATGAACCCTAACTCATGGCGGAAGGGGTCAAACAATGTCGAAGGTCGTTCTCTATACCACCCAGGTTTGTCCTTATTGCGTTCGGGCCAAGTCGTTGCTGCAACGCAAGGGCATCGGCTATCAAGAGTTCAGGATCGAGGGCGATCGTGAACTCATGCGCGAGATGATCAGCCGGAGCGGTCGTCGCACCGTCCCCCAGATCTTCATCGGCGACTTCCACGTCGGCGGCTATGACGACATGGCGGCCCTGGACGCCCAGGGCGAACTGGATCCCCTGCTCGGTCTGCGCCCCCGGGACGGGGTATTCGTCGATGCCGCCGACCACTCCGACGATTCGCCCACATGACGATCGGCACCACTGCGACGGGGGAAGGGATGCGCCTGGACAAATGGCTGTGGGCGGCGCGCTTCTACAAGACCCGTCAGCTCGCCATCGAGGCGGTGGCGGGCGGCAAGGTCGAGGTCAACGGCCAGCGCGCCAAGCCCGGTCGGGAGATCCATGTCGGCACCAGCGTGCGGATTCACAAAGACTCCCTGATCTGGGACATCCGGGTGGAAGGGCTCAACCTGCAACGGCGTCCGGCCTCTGAAGCCGCCAGGCTCTACAGCGAGAGCGAGGAGAATATCGAGGCCCGCCGCCTGAAGCTGGAGCAACTCAGACTGGAACGCCAGGCCCTGGGCGCCCCGCCACCAATCCGCCCGACCAAGCGGGATCGGCGCCTCATTACCCGTTTTACCAAGACCGACTGACCACCGGGTAGCCGGAATGGATAACGAGGTCTTCCGCCAAACCTATCGGGACATCAACGAGCGTTACTGTCCCTACGAAAAGAGCCTCCTCACCAATCAATGCCGCTGTTCCCTGTCCGAACGCTTCTGCATCGCCGAACGTGAAGGGGTGCTCTGCCGTTCGGACACCGCCCAGCAACAATGCCTGGATCTGCTCGAACTGATGCGACGCCAGGCACGCTTCACCCTCAAACTCCGTGGCCAAGCCAGTGCCCTCCCCCATGCCCAGGCCATGGGCATCCAGGTGGGCGGCCTCCGCGGCATCCACCGCCTGCTCGACCCAGAGCGGCCACCACCCCAGCCCATCCCGGACATTTATGCCACCGTCGAGGCCGCCCGGTTGAAATTTGGCACCCTGGAGGAGATGCCTTTTCAGGAGATCATCAAGGAGATCGCCGCCTATCGCGGGCGCCGTCCCCGCTCCCTCGGACGTCGCTGAGAAGCCGCCACCCGCTCACTTCCAGACGCCGAACTGCCCCTCTCCCGCCAGTGATTCCAGGCTCTGGCGCAGGCTTTCCATGTAGAGCCGACGATCCTGGTTCCAGTAGATCGCCTCGCCGATGAAAACATCGCAGAAGAAAGGCACCAGCAGCGCCTCACCCTTGGGCAGCGCCTTGCCGAGCCCGTGCAGGAAGATCGGATAGACGGGCACCTGGGGACGCGCCCTGGCCAGATGGGCGACGCCGTTCTTGAACTCGGCGATGTGTTCCGGCTCGCCGCGGCTGCCCTCGGGGTAGAGGATGACGATCTCCCCGGCGTCCAGGGCCTGCCGGATGGGTTCCAGCGGATTCTGCTCATGCCCCTGAACCTGCCGTTGCAAGGGAATGATGCCGATGACCCGGGTGGCGAACCAGGCCATGAAAGGATTGCGCAGGAAATAGTCTCCGGCGGCAACCGGACGCAGACTCGGCAATTGCCGCCAGGGATACAGGCTCATGAGCACCAGGGTGTCGAGATGGCTGTTGTGGTTCGCCACCAGCACCGCCGGGCCCTGTCGCGGCAGCCGCTCCCGATGGCGGACATTGAGCCCCAGGATCAGAAACACCAAGGGACGGACGATGAGGGTGAAGAAGAGGATCTTGAGCCAGCGGTCCATGGATCTCGCTCCGGCAGTCATCCGATTTCAGGCCATCAATAATGCAGGTAATAGAGGTAGTGGAAGAACAGCGGCGCGGTATAGGTCAGGCTGTCCACCCGGTCGAGGATGCCGCCGTGTCCCGGGATGAGGGTACCGCTGTCCTTGATGCCGATGTCGCGCTTCACGGCGGAGATACTGATGTCGCCGACAAAACCGAAGACGCCGATGATGAGGCCGGCGGCGAGGGCCTGATAACCGCTCAGGGGCGTGAGCCAGGGACCGGCGAACCAGGCCAGCAGGACCGTGGTGAATACCCCGCCGAGCAGACCGCCGTAAGTCTTCCCCGGGCTGACGTTGGGCGCCACCTTGCGCTTACCCAGGCTCTTGCCCCAGAGATACTGGGCCACGTCGTTCAATTCGGTGAGCACCACCAGATAGAGCAACAACCCCGCCCCGCCCGCCGGGCTGATCTGTTCCGGCAAGGCCAACAGAAAAGCGGCATGGCTGAGGCTGAAGACCGTGGTCATGAGCCCCCAATGGATGGTCCCCACCGAATGCAGAAAGCCCTCGGTCTCGCCGATCAGCACCTTGCGTAGCGGCACCAGTAGAAAGAGATAGACCGGGATAAAGATGATGAACATCCCGTACCAGCCGATGGCGACCCAGTAATACTGCAAAGGGATAGAGAGATAGGCCCAGAACAGCACCCGCCGATCCGAGCGCCGGGTGGGGATGAGGGAGAAATACTCCTTGAGGGCGAGAAAACTCACCAGGCCGAACAGCCACACCGCCCCTTTGGCCCCCAGGAGGATCGCCAGCGCGAAAAGACCGAGGATCAGCCACCAACTTTTCACCCGCAGGCGCAACTCGTTCCCTGGCGGGCGCCCCCGGGTTATCCAGGCCACCACCAGGGTGGCGAGCAACAGCAGCAGAGCCAGCCCCCCGAGAACCAGCAGCACCCGCGAATGGAGATGTTCAAACACGGCCATGGCCTTCCAGCTCCCGCAGCGCCGCCCGCACCCGATTCAGACTGGTCCAGGCGCTCAACCCCGCCCCCACCCAGAGGACGAAGCTGGTCCAGCCTCCCGCCGGGAACCCCAGACCCAGCAACAACCCCAGCAGGCCGAAGAGAAAGGCGCGATCGCTCTTGCCGAAGGGGCCGTCATAACGCCGGCTCGCCCCCACCTGCACCGCCACCACCCCGCTCATCTCCGTCAGGATCCCCAGCAGGAGCAGCGCCACCAAGGGCTGGGGATCCATCCCCGGGATGAAGGCAAAAGGCAGATAGAGCCCGACATCCGCGATCACATCCCCCAACTCGTTGAGAAAGGCCCCCAGGGCCGATTGCATCCGATACTCCCTGGCCAGCATGCCGTCCAGGGCATTCAGCGCCATCCGCGCCAGCAGCACCAGCGGCAGCAAGAGCAGCGGCCAGGGGCTTTGCGGCCAGAGGGCGAGGGTCGCCCCGGCGAGCAGCGAGAGCCCCATGGCCCCCAGGGTCACCTGATTGGCGGTCCAGCCGGCCTGAGCCAGAGTGACGCAGAGCGGCCGCAACAGGTTCTGAAACGCGGGCTTGAGATCATAGATGCTGGGCATTGGGGATTGCCTTCTCCTGCTGGGCGGGAATCGGAAAGTATTCTACTACGCCCGGCGTCAGGTCTTGGGAGCCGGAACAGGCCACCGGCAGCCCGGGGGAAAGAGTATCGCGGGCCAGATTTGTTTTCGCTCAAGATGCGGCAATAATAATCATTATCAGTAGCCGCCTTCTCCCACCGGGGTCGACCCGAGGGGCGGTGCCACCAAGTTTTCCTACCACTTGCCACTGGAGCCCCTCATGCTAAGTCGTCGTCACTTCCTTTCTTCTCTCGCTTTGTCTCCCCTGATGGGCCACTTGGCCATCCCTTCGAGCCAGGCCGCCAATGGGACGATCACCGAAACACCCGCGGACATCGCCCTCGCCAAACTCATGGAGGGCAATGCCCGCCACATGAAGGGCGACTACACCGCCGATAATGCCTTGAAGAATCGCATGTCCCAATTTACCGCCGGACAGGATCCCCACAGCGTGATCATCGCCTGCTCCGACTCCCGGGTAGTCCCTGAAATCATTTTCGATGCCCCGCCTGGCGACCTTTTCGTGATGCGCCTGGCCGGTAATGTCGTCAGCCCCTCGGTCATCGCCAGCGCGGAATATGCCGTCCAGGTGTTGAAGGTTCGTTTGGTGATGGTGATGGGCCATTCCGGATGCGGGGCCATCGACGCCGCGGTGCGGGAGATCGAAAAGGGTGTAACACCCACCGGCGCCCTGCAAAATTTGGTCACCGAACTCCTGCCCAGCGTGGTGCGGGTGCGCCGGAACAAACCTACTGATCTGCTGCAGGCCTCCGTCGAGGAGAATGCCCGCTATGGTGTCGACCGGGTCGCCTCGGCCATGCCGACGATTGCGCCCTTGGTCACCGCCGGTCAGGTCAAGGTGGTGCCGGCGGTGTACGACCTGCGCAGCGGCGAAGTGAAGATCGTGTGAACCTGCCGCGCCAGGCCTCCCTGCGCGGACAAATCCACCGCTGATTGCGCTCAGGGAGCGCCGGGCCAGCGACCCCGGGATCGGTTTTTCGTTCTCTTCAAGAGAACAATCATTGCTGTGGGAAGCGATTGTTCTTGTTTCGAGAACAAAAATCGAGTCATTTCGACCCGTGCCCGGAGGCCCTGGGTTGGACGTCCTCACCCCGAGCCGGTGCTCGACCCCAAGACGCCTACAACCGCGACAACAAGGAGGTGGCCGCCGCCGCGGCGAGGAAGAAACCGACCAAGGCCAGCCCGGCCCAGATACGCAGATGACGGGCCAGTTCGGCTTGATCCTTGGTGGAGAGGATATAGGGTCGAGCCCCCTGCTCGGGGCGGCGGAGCGAGAGCGGAATCTCGCCTTGGGTCAGGAGCGGTTGTCGCTTGGCCGCCGTCTCGCGGGCGGAGGCCACCGCCTGCTCCCATTCCCCAGCGTCGATCCGCCCGTCGCCATCCAGGTCGAAGCGGGCCAGCAGCCCGGCGCTATCCCGCTTCCATTCCCGCAACAGTTCCCGCGTCAGCCGCTCGCGCACGGCGATCTGATCCAGGGCATCGCGGGAGCGGAACTCGCCCAGGGCATAGAGGGGTCGGCCCGGGTCGATGATCTCCTCGCGGTAACGATATTCACCCTGATGCATGACCCGGGTGAACAGCTCCAACCAGGGCGGCGTAGCGGCCGCGGTAGCCGAAGCGGGACGCGGACGTGGCTGATGACCATACCAGGTGCGACGCTTCTGGGTGCTCACCTCGGCGCCCTGGGGATCGACCAGACAGAATCCGCTGCCGTCCCGCAGTAGGAAGGGCGTGCGACTGCGATCCTGCTCCACCAGACTCCAATCCTTACCCCGGCGGCGGTGGACGGCGAAGCTGAACCAGCAGCAGGGCCGCCCGCTCAGGGGGGCGTTCAGGGGCTGACCATTCAGCGGCTCGGCCCAACCCTGGAGTTCCACATAGCCCTGGTGAGCGGAACGGATCATGGAGCTCGGGGTATCCTCGATGAGCCGGGCGCGACACAGCAAACGGAAGCCGAAATAGAAGGCGGCCCCAGCGGCCAGAGCGAGTCCGAATGTCCACAGCCAAAGTTCGGCGTGGGAGATGAGGGTGGGATCGGTCATGGGGGGATCGAATGAATACCCAGAGGCGCGAAATCAAGGAGAGCGAAAGGCTTTCGCGATGCGGTGGGCACAGGGAACCGCATCGATGGAGACATCCTTTTGCGATTGACGCGGTTCGTACCTCACCGCATCCCACGGGTTATGATATTCGTATATGTGGAAGGCGAAGGAAGGCTCATGATTCCAAGCCACCGACCTTATATTCCTGCCGTGGTTCCAAGACTCGATCGATATCCGACATCCAATCCAGATCCCGTCCGATGACCAACTCGGTCATCTCGGCATGATGAGTGCTTTTCATCGGAATGGGTTTTGCCGCCAGATTATACCGGCGCGCCAGTTCTCTCACTTCATGAGCATTATCATAGGTCATAATGAAGTCACCTTTGAGCTGAGCGCAGGTTTCAAAAAGACTATTATGATCCAGTTGGTAATGAGTATAGAGACGACTGCCTGCTTTTTTTCCGCCGACAGTGTACGGAGGGTCAATAAAGAACACGGCTTGTTCATCGTCCTTGCGACGGTGAAGGATGTCGAACCCATCAGCCTGTTCGAAATGGAGTCTCTGTCTTATCAGGTGTATATCACGAATCCGTTTTGCCAGGGTTGTGGGATACCAGCGTGAAAGCACACCCTTTCCCGCTTCGCCGTTTTTTATCAATCCCGATCCAGCCGCAAGGATTCCACCATGGAAAGTCCGGTTCTTGATGATCGTCTGGAATGCCTTTTCTTTTTCCGAATCACTTTGTTTCCCTATCTCATCAATAAGAGCGTCCTTGGACATCCGGAAAGATAGAATTCTGTCCGCCAGCCATTCTGCGTCTCCGTTGACGAGAGTCTGCCATACCGCTGCGACTTCATCGTCGAGTTCAACCATCAACGCTGTCTTGACCAGATTCTCAAAAACGGCTGTAAGCGAAATGATACCACCGCCGACGAAGGGCTCGATCAACACAGCGGGTTGTTGAGGCTGGCTATGAAGCCACTCGCGAAGACGAGGTACGAACCAGGTTTTTCCGCCCGGGTAACGAAAGGGGCTCCGATGAGGGACCGAGGCGATATTGACGGCTTTGATAGACGCAAGGCCTTGGGTAAAGAGGGAGAGTTGCCTCATCGGTTCCCGGCTCCGAAAGGATTCTCCAGATTCTGGGTTATCGGTGGAGACTCCAATTTCTCGTCCACTTTAGACTGCAACACTTTCAAGAAATCCTCTATCCTACCGACCTTCGGCTTTGTAATAGTATTCAATGCATCCAAAAACCTAGAGTATAGCACTCGTGCCCTTCGTAGCTGATACCCGTTGCCTTGATCGTTCTCAACAAGATCATAGACCAACCAGGCTACTTCAGCGACAGATTTGTCGACTTCTTTGAATTGTGGGAGAGTTTCAAAGAATGGGGTGTCCAACGCAACCGCCATCTTTTTGTTCCAGGCATGGAGGATTCCACCTTTAAAGAACAGTTGCGGTGCCAGGCGTTTTCTCGAAGATGAAAGAAAGTCCGGTCTTGGGTAGTTTGGTTCGCTACGCCAGTCCATCAAGGCATTGGTTTGACAATCGGACATATAGCGCGCAAAAGGATCGCGGATGTTGCCTGAAATATAGACGGCTTGGATTTCCAGAGCACCGAAATCGTAGATCCTTCCCTGTTCATCGTAAGCGACCAGAACCATATCTATATTTCCGGCGGATTTGCCTTCCTGATCGGCCATTCTGACTTCAGTTAATGAGGTCCACATGGCATTTTCTTCAAAGAAGAAATCCGCGGCATCTTCGGCAATGAGCCAATGTTCGCGAAAGCGAACAGGGCAAGTGATGACAAGCTTGTCTCCACTACTGACGCTACACACCCCAAGCGGATCTTTTGCCTTGTCCTTGGTACAGTTCGGAATTTTATTGTTGAAAGGGCACAGCTTGTATTTACGGAAACGAACGGCTTTGTCGCTGAAATCGGTAGGGGAGTGTCCGAATACTTCACCGAGTGGATGATTGGGTCTTTGCATTTCCATCCTCAATTCACCTAGACGCAGCGGGTTACCTCAGCCAAGTCGCCATACCGGCACGCCTGTCGCCGCAAAAGCGGGGAGAAGCCGGTATCCAGAGGCCAGGAGACCACCGCAGGTACCGTCCGTGGCGCTGGATTCCGGCTTCCCGTCCGGAATGACGGCACCTCTCTTTCTCGCTGAAACACCTGGCTAATCAGAAGAAAACAACGTCTTGACGTCGACGTCCCGGCGGTCTTCCTCGCCGAATTCCAGCAATTCCGCCGCTGTGAACTGAAACAGGCGGGCGATCAAGAGATCGGGGAATTGCTCGATGCGGACATTGTTGTTGTTGACGCTTTCGTTATAGAACTCGCGGCGGTCGGCGATGCTGTTTTCCAGATCGGTGATACGCCCCTGGAGGTGCTGGAAGGTTTGGTTGGCCTTGAGGTCAGGGTAGGCCTCGGCGACGGCGAAGAGTTGCCCCAGCCCGAGTCGCAATTCGGTCTCCGCCGCCCCGACCTGGGCGATGTCGCCTTGCTCCCTGGCCTGGGCCACCGCCGCCCGGGCGCGCATGACCTTTTCCAGGGTGGCCTGTTCGTAGGCCATGTATTGCTTGCAGGTCTCCACCAGTTTGGGCAGTTCGTCATGACGCTGCTTGAGCAGCACGTCGATGTTGGCCCAGGCCTTGGCCACGCCGTGTTTGAGGCCGACCAAACCGTTGTAGATGATGACGCCGTACACCAGGCCGGCGAGGATCAGACCAAGAATCAAAACACTACTCAACGACATCGGCGGCCTCGGCTACACTTGACCAATTTCACCAAGTATATCACCCACTTCGAGGAGGGAAGATGAAGTCGGAAAGCCTGCGCCCGTTCAAGGGTCTCTGGCCGCGAGTGGCCGAAGGGGTGTGGATCGATCCCACCGCGGTCGTCATCGGCGACGTGGAGATCGGAGCGGGTGCCTCGATCTGGCCCACCACCGTGGTGCGGGGCGACATCCACCACATCCGCATCGGCGCCCGTACCAATGTCCAGGACGGCAGCGTGCTCCATGTCACCCACGCCAGCCGATTCAACCCGGATGGTTTTCCGCTACGCATCGGCGCCGGGGTGACCATCGGCCACAAGGTGATGCTGCACGGTTGCACCATCGGGGATTCCTGCCTGATCGGGATGTCCGCCACCATCCTCGACGGCGCCGTGCTGGAGCCCCGCATCATCCTCGGCGCCGGTAGTCTGGTGCCAGGCGGCAAGGTGCTGGAAGGCGGCCAACTCTGGATGGGAACCCCGGTGAAAAGGGTGCGCGCCCTGACCGAACAGGAATTGACCTATCTCGAATATGTCGCCGAGAACTATGTGAAACTGGCCGCCACCTACCTGGAAGAGGCCGCTCAGTCGTCGACTCATTCCCTGACCTGATGGGCCTCAGCCTGGCGCCCCAGGTTCTATGCTTATGTATGAGAGGGTCAGCCCGCTTCCGGGGATCCTGGATCCGTCCGCTACGGCAGCCGGGATGTCCGGGGGTGGAGCTGGAGGTCCGCTGAGGTAGAGCCGAGGAGATCAAGAAGATGTTGGACCATGAGCGTACAGAGGCACTGCACCAATTCCTGGCGGAAACGGACTGGACGGTTCCCACCGGCCCGCTGGATCCTTTGACCGGCCTGCATCTGGAGCCCGGGGATGTGCGGGAAACCAGGATCTGGGGGGCCGAGGGCGCGATTTCCATGATCACCAGCGCGGAAAGCGCCGCCGCCTATCGGACGGGGGGGCCGGAGGAGTTCTGTACCTGTAGCACCGCCCACTTTCATGAAGGCGCGACCTGCGCCAGTCATCTGCACGATATCGTGCGCGGCGAATCGGTGCCCTCGGAAAGCCAGTACATCCTCTTCTGCACCGAACACCAGCACTATCGCCATGCGGATGCGGATGATCTGCGGGAGCTGTTGATCGGCCAGCGCGAGCCGGCCGAGGGCTATGCCGCCATGGTGCGCAACTGGCGTGAGGACAACAGGGTGGCGGCCTGAACCCCGTCGCGGGCGGGAGGCCGGTGACCGACCAGGGGACTACACTTCCGCATCCATCCGGGGCGAAGGCGGTGGTGGCGACCTCCCGCGATTCCTTTTCGATGTCGAAGCGCCCCCGGGCCGGGGGCTGAAGTTGAGCGGTCCATAAGCATTTTCATTAGATCGCGTGATGTAGATAAGAAATATCTCGTGTTGTATGGTGCCGGCTCAGGGCCGAAGCCCGCCACTCATACTGGAAGGCCTGGCGGATGGAGCCGAGGCGCCTGATCCGGCCGGCATCATTTTCTTTTCTTGAGATCACGACAGCAGCGCATGAAATCTTTCAGCAAACTCCTGGCGGCAACAGCCGTCTCAGCCTTGGTGACACTGGCCTGCGTCGAACAGGGCGGGACACGTCCCGACCTCATTCCCGCGGGGTCGGCTTCCGCCGCCAATGATCTGCTCATCGTCGATTGTCTCTTGCCCAGTCAGGTCCGCCGCCTGGGGAGCCGGGTCACCTATCTGGCCGCCCGCCGCGCCATCCAGACCTCGGCCCAGGACTGCGAGATCCGCGGCGGCGAGTATGTCGCTTACGATCGGGCGAATTACAGCAGCGCCCTCAATGTTTGGCTGCCCCTGGCCCAGCAGGGCGATGCGGACGCCCAGAACAAGGTCGGCGAGATCTATGAGAAAGGGCTCGGGGTGGCACCGGATTACGAATCGGCGGCGCTCTGGTACAAACGCTCGGCCGAACAGGGGTTCAATCGCGCCCAGATCAATCTGGCCTTTCTCTACGAGAAGGGTCGCGGGGTGAATATCGATCTCAATCGCGCCCTGGAACTCTATCGCCAGGCCTCCCAGCTTCCCGAGGCGATAGTCATCGACCGGTCCGAGCTGGAACAGAGCCGTCGCGAGACCGAGGCGCTGCGGCGTGATCTCCAGGCCAAGGGCTCGGAACTGGACAGCTCGCGACGGGAACAGGAATCCCTGCGGCGGAACCTGCAAGCCAAGGGATCGGAGCTGGAAAGTTCGCGTCAGAAGCAGGAAGCCCTGCGGCGCAGCCTCCAGGCCAGAAGTTCCGAACTCAGCCGGGCGCGTCAGGAGTTCAACCAAAAAGAATCCACCCTCCAAAGGGACCGCGAGCGCCTGCGGCAGGAACTGGAGCAACGCCCGACCAGCGGGCT
The DNA here is from genome assembly GCA_052035915.1 of Pseudomonadota bacterium. Taxonomy (GTDB): domain Bacteria; phylum Pseudomonadota; class Gammaproteobacteria; order Chromatiales; family Chromatiaceae; genus JBPOHE01. The sequence goes on along the minus strand of JBPOHE010000133.1, from coordinate 2,656 downwards.
CTCCCCCGCCGAGCAACAGAAGGTGGAGCAGATGCGCGCCGATGTGGAGCGCCAGAACCGGGAGCTGACCCAGAAACAGGAACAGATCCGCCAGCTCGAAGAGCAGTCGAAACACCAGGGGGCCAGGCTCGAATCCCTACAAAGCGAAGGGACCTCGATCAAGGAACACTTGGCCCAGGCTCAGGCCCAACTCGAACGCACCAAGCAAGAACTGACCCGTACCCAGCAGTTGTCGACCAAGAGCGACGCCGAACTCCAACAACTGCGGGCCGAGTTGCAGCGTGCCCAGAGCCAGCCGCCCTCCACCCAGCGCATCGCCGAATTGGAGGCACAGACGAAGCGTCAGGAACAGGCCCTGGCCGAGCAGCGCCAGACCGCCGAACAGTTACGCCAGAAAACCGCCCGTCTGGAGGCCCAGGTCGGCGCCGCCGAGGCCGCCAAACAACCACAGGTGGCGGAACTCCAGGGGCAACTGACCCAGGCCAAGGCGGAAATGCAGCGGTTGCAGACGCAAATGACCGCCAAGGTCACCGAGTTGGAGCAGACCAGGGCCCAGGCGGCCGCCAGGCCCACGCCGGACCCGGCCCAGGCCCAACGTATCCAGCAGCTCGAAGCCCGTCTGGCGGAGCGGGAAAAGGCGTTGGCGGACAACGAACACAAGGTGGCTCAGTTACGGGAAGAGTCCAGCCAGTGGCAGACGCGACTCAACGAATTGCAGAAACAGACCAAGGCGCCGGAGACGTCCCGGGCGGCGGGCGCGGATATCCCCCTGGCCCCACCCAGTATCCAGCTCATCGATCCGCCCCTCGTGGTGGTGCGCGGCGAGTCTTCCATCCCGGTGAAAGCCAATGAAGGCACCCGTACCATCATCGGCCAGGTGGCCTCGCCGGCCGGACTCTTCGCCCTGACCATCAACGGCGCCACCGCCCTGGCGGATGACAAGGGGCTGTTCCAGACCGATATCCGCCTCGCCGGGGAAACGACGCCGGTGAATATTCTCGCCGTGGACAAGCAGGGCCGTCAGGCCAGTCTGGCCTTCAAGCTGGTGAGCGAGAAGGGCGCGACCAAGGTGGTGGCGAAGGAGACGGATAGCCTGGAAGGGGTCGAGGTGGGGAAATACTATGCCCTGGTGATCGGCAACCAGAATTATCCCAGCCTGCCGCGCCTGGAAACCGCCAAGTACGACGCCCAGGTCATAGGTCGCCTGTTGGAGAAGAAGTTCGGCTTCAAGACCAGCCTGCTGCTGGACGCCAACCGCTATCAGATCCTCTCGGAACTCAACCGGCTGCGTAAGGAATTGACCGAAAACGACAATCTGCTGATCTTCTACGCCGGTCACGGCGAGCTCGACCGCGCTAACCTGCGCGGACACTGGCTGCCCCTGGACGCGGAGGCGGACAGCACGGCGAACTGGATCTCCACCGTTGCCATCACGGATGTCCTGAACGCCATGTCCGCCCGCCATGTGCTGGTGATCTCGGATTCCTGTTACTCCGGAGCCCTGACCCGCTCCTCGCTGGCCAACCTGGAAGCCGGGCAGTCCCGGGAGACCCGGACCCACTGGTTGAAGACCATCGCCAAGATGCGTTCGCGGACGGTGCTGACCTCGGGTGGCCTGGCGCCGGTGCTCGATGGCGGCGGCGGCGCCCACTCAGTGTTCGCCAAGGCGTTGATCGGGGTGCTGGAGGATATCGGCGACGTGGCCGAGGGCCAGCGCATCTTCCGCGAGGTCGCCGCCCGGGTGGCCTTCGACGCCAACAAGTATCAGGTCGAGCAGGTGCCCGAGTACGCCCCGATCAAGTTCGCCGGGCACGAGTCGGGGGACTTTCTCTTCGTGCCCAGGCGACAGCCGTTATAATCGCGCCCTTTCGGGGAAGAACAAGTGATCAGCCGTTACACGGATCACGCCGCCAACGAACGCACCTATCTGGCTTGGATCCGCACCGCCATCGCCATCATGGGCTTCGGTTTCGTCATCGAGCGCTTCGATCTCTTCATGATCGAATGGCACCGGATCAATTCCGGACAGGCCGCCATCGGTCCCTCCTCCTTCGCCCAGATGACCGGCCTGGTGTTGCTGCTGGTGGGGATCGGCATCGTCGTCGCCGCGACCGTCCGCTTTCGCTCCAACGCCAAGGCGATCGAGGCCGATGACCTCAAGAGCTACCAGGCCGCGGCGACCAGTCTCAGCCTGAGTCTGCTGCTCGCCGCCGTGGGCGGTTTTCTTATCATCTATCTGCTGTATCGGCTGATGGCCTGATGGCGTCTCCTCTTTTCGCACAGAGGGCGAACCAAAAAGGCTGGCCGTTTCCCCTTGCTTCTTGAACCATAAACGATGCCATCATCCAAGGCGCCAAGCATGTGGCCTTCTGATTAGCAAGTTATTTCAGCGAGAAAGATATGGGCCGTCATTCCGGCCGGGAAGCCGGAATCCAGCGCCATGGACGGTACCTTCGATGGCCTCCTGGCCTCTGGATACCGGCTTCTCCCCGCTTTCGCGGGGACAGGCTGACCAATATGACAAGTTGGCGATCGTGTCCCCGGACGTGGTGTAAGAAGCGATCAGAAGGTCATCGACTCTGGCAAGGAAGGGAAGGTCATCAGTTTGCGACCGCAGGCAAGCTGATGTTGGGATTCTCGCCGAGATCGGTGAGGG
>JBPOHE010000075.1:0-19845 GCA_052035915.1 Pseudomonadota bacterium | reverse complement strand
TAATGCTTGCGGCGGATGAGGTCGCGCATCTCGCCGAGCAACCTGGAGCCGCCGACGATCTGGTCCGTGTTTACGGGGACATGGGCCTCACGGCGGCCTGTCCCAATCGGGTTCATCTCTGCAATCTGCCTTTGATGTCCTTGATGTGGCTCAGATAGTAACTGGCTGCCTTCACTTGGGCAATATTCGCTTGCGGGCACTGTGTAGTCATCAGGGCTGGCTCGTTTGCCCTTCATCGCTCCCGGGCATGGACGTTTTAGGCCGATTCTCCGTTCTCCAATAGAGAACAAAGCATGTATTGAATCCTGTATTATTCTCTAAAGAAGAACAGAAAATGGCTATTTTCCGCCCATGCCCGGAACGACCGGAGGCTCACACCCATTCCCGAGGTGAAGGAGACGAAAAATCAGTTCCTAGGTTGGGCTGAGACGAAGCCCAACGGCTTTCGATGCGGATGTTGGGCTTCCTTCGCCAGCCCAACCCACAGCACTAAATCATTCGGGCATCGACCGAAAATGGCCAATTTTTGTTCTTTTTTAGAGAACGATACCTTCTTAATATGACGTATTGTTCTCTTGCTGAGAACAAAAAACCAGACCAAAGCGCCCAGGCCCGGAGCGCCGACAGGCGGCTGGAGCAGCTTTTGTTGCCTACCCTGAGGGAGCCACAGCCGTAGCCTCTTCGCCCCCGGGGCCTCGGCGCCAACCCCAAGAGCACAAGGTTCATCGCCGGGAGGATTATCTACTAGCATTGGCGCTATTGATTCCTGATCTCACTCATGAATCCTCCAGGCCTTCGCTCAGGAGAAGTTTTGATGCTCGACACCCTGCCTTTGCTCGCCGCCACGGACTTCCCCCCCATCCGGCGCCAGCGCCTCGAGATCTTGCAGGCCAATCTCGGCTATCGCTGCAATCAGTCCTGCGTCCATTGTCATGTGGATGCCGGTCCCCAACGGAGTGAATCCATGTCCCGGGAGGTCGCCGAACTGCTACTGGAGTTCGCCCAGCGTCAGGGCCTGGGCACCCTCGACCTGACCGGCGGGGCGCCGGAGTTGAATCCACACTTTCGCTGGTTGGTGATCCGGGCCCGGGAACTCGGGCTGCGGGTGATCGACCGTTGCAATCTCACGATCCTTATGGAGCCTGGGCAGGAGGATCTGGCCGGGTTTCTGGCTGCCCAGGGGGTGGAGATCACCGCCTCGCTGCCCTGTTACCTGGAAGAAAATATCGACCGTCAACGGGGCCGGGGGGTGTTTCGGGGGAGCATTGCCGGTCTGCAACGGCTTAATGCCCTGGGTTACGGCCTGGACCCGGGGTTGCCGCTGAACCTGGTGTACAACCCCCTCGGCCCGGATCTGCCCCCGGCCCAGGAATGTCTGGAGGCGGACTATCGCCGTCACCTCCAGGAGGGCTACGGCATCCGCTTCACCCGCCTGTTGGTGCTCACCAATATGCCGATCAAGCGCTTCGGTAGCACCCTGCTCTCGAAGGGCCGTTTCGACAGCTATCTTTCGCTGCTGCGCCTGGCCCATCGGGAGGAGAATCTCGATCGGGTCATGTGCCGCAACCTCATCTCGGTGGATTGGCAGGGCTATGTCTACGATTGCGATTTCAATCAGATGCTGGGGCTGCCCCTGGGGGTGACCGGACAGCGGGTCCATCTCTCCCAATTGCTCGATGCGGATCTCAGCGATCGTCCCATTCGCGTGGCCGCTCATTGCTATGGTTGCACCGCCGGCCAGGGGAGCAGTTGCGGTGGCGCCCTGGCCGCCGCCTAGCCGAGCCTCCTTCCGCTATCGACACTGGAGAGTCCCGCCATGAACCCCAAACGCCTCGCCCTCATCGCCCTCCTGGCCCTGGCCGTCGGGCTCTTTTTCTGGCTCGATCTGGGTCGTTACCTGGACTTCGCCTTTCTCAAGAGCCAACACCAGGCCCTGGTGGCTTATCGGGAGGCCCATCCGCTGCTCAGCAGCGCTGTCTTTTTCCTGCTCTATGTCGCCGTTACCGCCCTGTCTCTCCCCGGGGCGGCGATCATGACCCTGGCCGCTGGCGCCATCTTCGGTCTGCTCTGGGGATTGGTGTTGGTCTCCTTTGCCTCCAGTCTCGGGGCGACCGCCGCCATGCTGGTGGCCCGTTATCTCTTGCGGGACGGGGTGCGTCGCCGCTTCGGTCAGCGTCTCGCCGCCGTGGACGCGGGTCTGGCCAAGGACGGACCCTGGTATCTGTTCAGCCTGCGACTGGTGCCCATCTTTCCCTTCTTCGTCATCAATCTGTTGTTCGGTCTTACGGCCATGGGGGCAAGCTCTTTTTACTGGGTGAGTCAGATCGGCATGCTTCCCGGCACCCTGGTGTACGTCAATGCCGGCACCCAGCTCGCCCAACTCGAGGGGTTGAAGGGGATTCTGGCGCCGGGTCTGTTGTTGTCTTTCGTCCTGCTGGGGATCTTCCCCCTCATCGCCCGTCGTCTGGTCAACCTCATCCAGGCCCGCCGAGTCTACGCCCGTTGGCCGAAACCCCCTCGCTTCGAGCGCAATCTGGTGGTGATCGGCGCCGGTGCCGCCGGCCTGGTGACGGCCTATATCGCCGCGGCGGTCAAGGCCAAGGTGACCCTGATCGAAGGCCAACGCATGGGCGGGGATTGTCTCAATACCGGCTGCGTACCCTCCAAGGCCATCATCCGTAGCGCCAAACTCTTGCATCAGGCCCGCCATGCCGCGGCCCTGGGTATCAAAAGGCTTGAAGTGGATTTCGATTTCGCCGAGGTCATGGCCCGGGTGCATCGGGTCATCCGTACCGTCGAGCCCCATGATTCCGTGGAACGCTACACCGCCCTCGGTGTGGAGGTGATCCAGGGTCGGGCCCGCATCACCTCGCCCTGGACGGTGGAGGTCACCACCCCGGACGGACAGCGCACCCTTACCACTCGGGCCATTGTCATCGCCGCCGGCGCCGAACCCCAGGTAGCTTCGATTCCGGGTCTGGAAGAGGTCGGTTATCTGACTTCGGACAGCCTCTGGGGGCTCCAGGAACTCCCCCGGCGCTTGGTGGTGCTGGGTGGTGGACCCATCGGCTGCGAACTGGCCCAGGCCTTCGCCCGTCTGGGCAGCCAGGTCAGTCTAGTGCAACGGGGCCCCCGCCTGCTGCCCAAGGAAGATCCGGAGGTGTCCATCCAGCTCCGCCAGGCGCTGGAGGCGGACGGTATCCGTGTGCTGACCGAGCACCAGCCTATTCGCTGCGAACGTCGCGGTGAGGCAAAACACATCATTCTTCGCCATGGGGAAGGGGAGAACGACCTCGAATTCGATGTCCTGCTCTGTGCCCTGGGGCGGGTCGCCCGCACCCAAGGCTATGGCCTGGAGGAGCTGGGCATCCCGCTCAGCCCGCAACGCACCATCGAAACCGACGCCTATCTGCGGACCCTCTATCCCAACATCTTCGCCTGCGGCGATGTCGCCGGTCCCTATCAGTTCACCCACGCCGCCGGCCATCAGGCCTGGTACGCGGCGGTAAACGCCCTTTTTGGTCAGTTCAAGCGCTTTCGCGTCGATTACTCGGTCATTCCCTGGACCACCTTCACCGATCCCGAGGTGGCCCATGTCGGCCTCAACGAACAGACCGCCAAAGAGCAGGGGATCGCCCACGAGGTCACCCGTTACGATCTCGAGGACCTGGATCGCGCCATCGCCGACGGCACCGCCCATGGGTTCGTCAAGGTGCTCACCAGCCCGGGGCGGGATCGCATCCTCGGCGTCACCATCGTCGGCGAGCATGCCGGTGACCTGCTGGCCGAGTTCGTCCTCGCCATGCGCCATGGCCTGGGACTCAACAAGATCCTTTCTACTGTCCACACCTATCCGACCCTCTCCGAGGCCAACAAGTACGCCGCCGGGGCCTGGAAGCGAGCCCATGCCCCGGCGGCCTTGTTGCGTTGGATCGGTCGCTACCATCAGTGGCGATTGGGGGGCTGATGTCTCAGCCCCTCACTGGCTCTTGAAGCTGCGCCAGGGATTGGCCGCTGAATCGTTGCCCGAGGGCGGCGACTTGTCTGAGCTCTCGTACTTCTTCCGTTGGCTGGAAGACTGGGATTGACCGCCGTCTCCAGTTGTCGGCGCGCTCTGGATCTGTCGTGACGATTCCCGCTTGGTGGGAGTGGCTGGCTCGGGAGAGGCGTCCTGGACGCCGCGCGACGACGGCCAACGGGATGGACTCGACCCCGTGGTCGCCGGTCCGCTGGAGGAAGGAGACGCATCCCTTGACCAGGAAGAGGGCGAATAGGGCTGGTTGGGTCGATCCTCGCCCGGCTCCCGGATCCTGGTGGAGGTTTTGGGGGTGGTCGCCGGATCGGTGATCTGAGGTCTGGGCGAGACGATCGGCACCGAGCTGTCGCCCCCTCTCGGGCTGATGCTGATACCCGGGGCCGGGGTGGAGGGCGATTCCCACCTGGTGGGGGGCTTCTCCCTTGGCTCGGGGTTGTCGTAGGGTTGAGAACGGCGTTCCCGGGGCGATGGCCCGGCGGTGGAAGAACCGGAAGACTCCGTCCCCGAGTCCCAACGCTTCGATTTGCGCCCGGACTCGAGGTTGTTTTGGCTCGGGGGGGTGCTATCGCTGCCGTAAGTGTCTGCTTGTCCGCGGTTACCCGGAGGTTGGTCGGCGTCGATGAAGGCGGACGGCGGCGGTGTCCGTCCGGAACCCGTAGATTTGTATTCCGGGCGTGAGGGAGATCCAGGCTCGGCGCGGCGGGGTTGATAAGTATCCGTGCGATCCTGAGGACTCCATTCCGGTATCCGATCGGCATCCCGGTCCCGGCTGGAAGAAACCGGCATGGGTTTGCTGGGGCGGGCCTCCCGCCAGGCCTGGGTACGAGCGGGGCTGGTTGTCACCCTGGGGCGATACACGGGGAGTTCGCGACGATCCCAATCCCGGTCCCTGTCCCGCTGGCCCTGGGGATGGATGGCGTCCTGGTCGACAAGGCGTACCCGGGGGACGGGTCGCCCGAGGCGCTTCTCGATGGGTCTGGCGTCGAAGCTGCGGTTCACCGCCCGGTTGTTGACATAGACATAGTTGGTCACATTGTTGGTGATGCGGATCAGGGAATGATTCTGATGGCCGGTGACGATGTGACGGTGAACGCCCGGCTCGACGAAATAGCGGTCTTCGACGAAGCAGAAGTGGCCGGGGGCGATGATGATGTCACGCTCCACGACCTGGGGGGTCAGATAGACGCTGTGCCTGTGTCTTAGCGGCGGGAGCGGCGCCCATCCCACCCAACCGCCGCCGTAGCGCCATTCCACCCAGGCCGGGGCCCAGACCAGACCCGGGACCCAGACCCATCCCCAACGGGGCGAATCGTACCAACGGCCATAATGGAAGGTGGCCCAGCCCCATTCATCCTCCCAGTCCGAGACCCAGCTCCAGCCGTCCTCGGTCCACAGCCAGCGTCCGTCGGTGTAGGGTCGCCAGTCCCGGCTCAGATGGCGGGGGCGCCAGGCCCAGCCGTAGTCTTCGACCTGGGTCCAGTCGCCGTAAGGCTCCAGGCGCTCATAAAAGAAATCCACCGCGGCGGTCGAGTCTTCGTAGGCATCCACCGGGGACGAGGTGGTCGCTGGATAGTCGCTGCCGCCATCCTCGTACACCTGGGTATATTGGGCACAGCCGCCGAGGGCGGTCAGGCCGAGCAGGATCGCCAACCATGTTTTGTTCATGCCTTCACCTGTTTGGATTCGATCTCCGGGTGTGGTTCCCGGGTATTCCCGTTCCCCGCCGTCGGGGTCGGTTGTCCTTTTCTAGATTAGCCTAAGCCGAGAGCCCTGAACCCAGGCTGAATCCATTTCCTTCGCGTTTCTTGACAGCGAACCGGGAGATGCGCTGCATATTTGAATATTCTGATTTTCTTGAAAAACCTGGATTTTTCTTCTATACTGTTGATTATGGAAGGGCTTTTCGAGCTTCAGGGAATGGGCGCTGGCCTTGAGCCGGAAACATGACCGATGCGTCATAACCCGGCGCCATGGAGTCAGGGATCGCCTGGTCCTTCCGACGAGCGGCATTACTGGGTCGATTGATGAGTGAGGCAAAGATGCGCAAGCTTGGATTGGCTCTCCTGGTGGTCCTCTCCTTGGGGTTGTATCTCTGGTTGGGTGGCGACAAGTCGCCTGTTTCGGAACCTCCAGGGATAGCGGTCAAACCGCCATCATCGCCTCCGGTGACTTCCTCTCTCCCCCTGTCCCGGAACCAGGTCGCCGAACGGCGCCAGGCCCAGGCCCCCGTGGGTTATCGTCCGCCGACGGACGGATCCGCTGGTTACGGCGGTCCCTCGTATGCCGAGGGCGAGGGGTGGAATGGTTCCCAAGGCGCGCCCGACGCCTTCCGCTTCCGTCCCTGGACCGAGAACGAAAGGCTGCGTCTGGAACGCGAGCCATCGAATCCCTACACCGATTCACCCCTGCCGCCGGGACGCGGCTATGCCCTCTACCCGCCGAAGTCCTACGCCCAACAACAGCCCGGCTATGTGCCACCTCAGCCGGGTGACTTCCAGTACCGGTTCAGACCCCGGGATCCCGCCCAGGAGATGAATCGCTGGACAGGCAACTTCCCGCCGCCCAATCCCTATCTACCCAACGCCATGCCGCAGCAGGGGGAACTCTATCCCTATCAGGGGCGGGATCCGGGCAGTCCCTGGCAGAAAAACAGCCGGGCCATGCCGTCAGGGAAATCCCTGTGGGCGGCCCGTGGTCTGGAACTCTGACAGGAATCTCGTACATCGTCCCGGATATCGCTGGCGGTTCCCGGGCATGGACTCTGTAGGCCGGTTTTTTGTTCTGTGGAGAAGAACAATCCGATCCAAGATGAGTTATTGTTCTCCTGAGAAGAACGATAAAGAGCCATTTTCAGCCGAGGCCCGGTTCCCTACAGCCTCGTCCCGATCCGGCTGAACCTCGTTGGGCCCAATAGCTTGGGCTGGGTGGCGGAGTCCGCATGGCCGCGGAAGGGAGACAGACTCGGGAAGGGGGCAGCGGGATTCCGCTCAGGCGGCCTGTTTCAGTGGTTGGGGTTCATGCCTGGGGTTGTACACCCCCAGGATCTCCTGATTTTCCACATGCAGGGCCAACACCCGCGGCACCCCGTTACTGAAGGGTTCATCGTGGTGTTCGGTGTAGCGGTGATACACCGGCAGGTGACAGACATGGTGAGGATGATAGACGCCGATCGGATAGCCGTAGGGCATCGGTGGCGTTTTTGCCTTGGTGGCGGCCAACTGCCGCATCTCCCGGCCCAGGATGAGTTCGTCCTGAAACTGGGCTACTTTTTCGGCGATGAGATCATCAAGAATCTTTTCGTACGACATGGGATGCCTTGGTGATACTCGTTCCTGTCTGTTGGGTGGGAGATTCCCCCAGCGAGAATCTCTTGCAACCGGTTTTATTGTCCGACATAACAGAATGGTATTCCTTGACATTTCTCATATAGATAGGGGAATACCCACACTCATCGATAGCTGGCGATACCCGCCGCCAGCCTGGAGACCGAGCTACGATAGTCGGCGCGGTGACGCTCGAACAGGGCCTTCATCTCCCCTTTGCAGTAGTCGGCGCCGGTGCGCAAGAGTTTGTCGAGAAAGAACGGCGCCGTCTCTACTTCCTGCGCCAGCAGCCAAGCCAGGATGAAACGCTCCTTGGGGGTGAATCTGTGGCCGAAGGAGAGATCATCGAGAAAATCGCCGAGCGCCACGTCCACCTGGGCGTAGTACACCAGCCCCAGATCGATGAAAAAATTGCGTATCAGGGGGTTGCCTGCCTCGATGATGCCTGTGGCGAAGCGGGTGGCGCGGTCGTAGGCGCGTCCTGGGTGGCGTTGGGAAACGTACTGGTGCTGATCCAGGAAAAGATCGGGGTCAGGGAAGAGTTCGGTTTTGAGCTTCGACAAGGCCGTGGCCAGGGTGAGGAAGAGGCGCGATCTCGGTTGTTTGGTATAGGACTTCCAATCCCCCTTGTGGCTCTGTTGCAGCCGCTCGACCAGGGAAGCCAGATCCCCGATCCCCTCGGCTTTGTCCTTGCTGAGCAAGGTCTGCCCCCAAGCGAGCAAGATGCTCTCCCAGCCGTTGGCGTCGTACTCCGGTCTCTGCTCGAGGCTGAAGAAGCGGCTGTGGTAATGCTGGTCGAAGCGATGCATCTGTTCCGGGGAAAAGACCCGGAACACCTTGCGGGTCGGGCCATGGAGCGCCGTCTGCACGACCAGTCGGTTGAGGATCTCCGACTCCCGGGTGATTCTCGGCCATTCCCGGGATTGCAGGACCGCCAGTTCCCGTTGTAGCCCCGGATCCGGAGTACGCTGAGCCTGGAGTTCGAGGATGGCCAGCGCTTCGGCAAAGATCTGTCTGAGGGTATCTCCATCTTTTGCTCCAGGGACCGCTTTGGGTTTGACGGCGTCCGGCGCTATGGCCGGTGGCTCCCCGGGGCCCGCTGGTGCCTGGTCGGACGGGTAGGGGACTTCGGGATAGGCGAAGCGATAGACCCCCTCGTGCTTCTCGATCCCCAGCCCGTGATCGGATTTGAGGTGGTGGAGGTGGCTTTGGATCGCCCCCCACTTACGCCCGCTGGCAAGGAGCTGTTCCTTGGTGACCCCGTACAGCAACATCTGGTCCACCAGAGCGGCTCCAGCCCCGTGATCGAGCCAGCTCTTGTCGCCAATCATCGCCTTCGACGGGTCCAGCATCATCCGCCGGGTGGCGAGTTCATCCTGTTCGGTGTTGCGGTTGAAGCTCATAAGGTGGTTCCTCTAGCCGCGGCCACTCTGATCACCCCTGGACCCGGTCGGTTCGTAGGCAGCGGTTGGTCGAGGCGATGCCCCTCGCATCCCGGGCGCAGGTTCCTGATTCGGCGCCCGAATACCGGGTAAGCACGCAGGCGCCACCTCAGGATAAACCAAAAACATGGTTTTGGCTGTTGAAAATCGAATTTATGGAAAAACGCTAAGCCTTGCCGCTCTCATGCCTGCCGAAGGGACCCGGGCCTCGGCTGAAAATGGCCATTCTTCGTTCTCTAAAAGAGAACAATAATATGTAAGCCGACTCATTGTTCTCTATAGGAGAACAATGAGTCGGCTTACAGAGCCCATGCCCGGGAACGAGGTAAAAGGGTGCACCCGCCGATGAGGGGAATCGGTATCAGTATCAGCGGGGATACTCCCTCACCCAGCGACGGGTTGGGAGCGAGGGGAGGCATAAGGCGAGTTCTGTCAAAACAAATACCCGCCGGCTGGTCTGTTCGTCCGCCTTCGGTGTTACGCCAGCCGTTACAGAGCTCAGTCCGCGCCGGCTGGCGCGCCTGGAAGGCGAACGAACCGCCGGCGCATTCTGGTCTTTCTTTTTCCGGCAATCGCCTTAAGCCTTGACCACCAACACCGGGCAGTCGACGAAGCCGATCACCCGTTCGGAGACACTGCCCAGCAGCAGTCGATCCATCCCCGAACGACCATGGCTGCCGAGCAGGATGAGGTCGGCGGCGATCCGCTTGGCCTTGTCGACGATGGCCATGGCGGGTTGACCGACCAATACCTCCCGCTCCGGGGTGATGCCCTGCTGGTTGAGATAACCGGCGATACGCTCGAGGGTGGCCTTGGCTTCCCCGACCTGAGACTCGCCGGCGGCCACGGAAACCACCGAAACCGGCACCGGGCAATGGTTGGAAAGGCGGGCGGCGGCCTGGGCGGCGGCCTCGCTGTGACGGGAGCCATCCACCGCCAGCAGCAAGCGCTGGCCGTCGAGATGGGCTTCCCTGGGCACCACCAGCACTTGGCAATCGGCATGACCGATGACCTTGGCCGTAGTGCCCCCGAGCATCATCCGTAACAGATCTTTCTTGCCGCGACGACCCATGACGATGAGATCCATGCGGCTTTGCCTGGCCTCTTCGGTGATCTCCTCGTACACCTCGTTACCATAGCGCAGCAGAATCTCGCAGGGCACTCCCGCGGCCTGGGCTTGCGCCCGGATCCCTTCCAGATGCGCCAGGGCCTCCTGTTTCTCCTTTTCCAGCAGGGGTTGGGCCAGGGTCTCGAACTCCGGATTGCTGGGGATGACCGAGAGGGCCTGCAATCGGCCTGTGCACCGCTGGGCCAGGCGGATGGCCTCCCGGGTCGCCCCGATGCTGAACTCGGAACCATCGGTGACCAGCAGGATGCGTTTCCAGGCGCCGGCCTTGATCTCCTGGAGGGAACTGGGTCCTTCATGCGCCGGGGACGGCGTCAAGACGGCGGCCGCCTCCTCCGCCCGGTGGGCGCGCAGTCCCTTCCACAGCGCCGAAAGGACGATGGTCGCCCCGGTGGCCAGGGCGAAAATGAGCATGGCGAAGCTGGCGTTCTTCATGCCGCCCGCCATGGCCGGGTCCAGGGTCGAGATCAGTTGCAGATCCGAGAGATAAACCGGAATGACGATGCCGCGGCTGAAGAGCACCAGCAACATGATCACCCCCATCACCACCTTCACCATGTAGGGTTTCACATAGGTGGTGCCTATGGCCCCGAGCTGGATGCCGAACAGGGAGCCGGCGAGGATGATCATGGCCAGACGGATGTCGACGAATCCCGCCCAGGCATACTTGATGGTGCCGCCCAGGCCCATGACGAAGGCGATCACCAGTTCGGTCGCCGAGGCCATCAAACCAGGCACGCCGAGCACGTACATCATCGCCGGCACGCCGATGAAACCGCCGACGGCGATGGTGGCGGCGAGCATGCCGGTGGCGAAGCCGAGGGGAATGGTGAAGAGCACCGAGACCTCGGTACCTATGGATTTGAAGTACATCATGGTGCCGGGGATGCGCACCGACTGCACCCAGCGGGCCAGCTTACCGACGGATTCCTGGTCGAGGTTGCCGGAGCGGTACATCTTCCAGGCATCCCGCAGCACATAGCCGCCAACGATGGCCAGCACCACCACGAACACCGCCGAGACATAGAGGTTGGAGCCGGCTTTGCCGAAGAGGGCGACGATCTGTTCCTGCACATGGGCGCCGTAAAGCACCCCGGCCTCGGCGGAGATGCCCAGGACGACCCCCAGTTTGACATCGACCTGGCCGTATTTGTGGCGTTTCATGGCCCCGACCAGGGCCTTGGGGAACTTGTGGCAGATGTTGCTCGCCACCGCCATGATAGCCGAGACCCCCATGTTCATCATCGCCGGTGTCAGCACGAAGGCCCCACCCGAACCGATGAAGCCGCTGACCAGTCCGCCGACGAAGCCGACGATAAAAAGAAAGAGGACCGAAGTGAAGTTCAGATCGATAAAACTGATGTCCATCGCCCCACCTCCTACTTTTTCACCGACTTCGCTTTGAAGCCGAGTAGGTCCCAAAAGTGACCGGTGAAGTGACCGTGCACGAAAGAAAAGGCAAAGGCGATCAGGATCGGCTGGATAAAGTTCCAATGCCCCTGTCTGGAGGCTTCCAGGATCCGCTCCGAGTAGAGGTAGAGCAGGGTGTAGAGCCCGAGGCTGAGGCAGCCGTAGATGAGAATCTGTGAGAGCGAGTGTTTGCTGTTCATGGTGCTTTCGATGCTTGGCGGGTTGAGGATGGAGGATTGACATCGCGGCGAGGCCGGTCCTGAGCTGGGCCGCAGGAGCGCCGCTCCCATTTGGATCAGGCGGCTGCTTGCGGAGCCACCACCACCATGGGAACCGGGAACTCGCGCTCGGCGAGGCGTGGGTTCTTGCCCATGGTGGCGAGGTTCAGGTCATCCGCCTTGAAGATGGTGAAGATGACCTCTCGATGGGTGCGGACATAGCGGCTCAGCCCATCCCAACCCGTGCCCTTGAGGTCGACCGCTTCATAGGGGACATGGGCGTCGGCCAACCTGGGTAAAAAGGGTTGCAGCATCTGATTCATGCCCTGACTGCCGAATTCGCCCAGGAGCACCAGGCCGGCCCCCATGCGGACGCAGGTATCGAGGGCGTAATCGAAGAGATAACCGGGCATGGCGTTGCCGATGTTGACGGCGACATTGCGGTGGGAGGCTTTGGCGTCGCCGGTTTCGCCGAGCAGGCGCTCGACTTCCTCGGGTGGAACCGTCAGACCGGCGTCGGTGTAGGCCAGGGCCAAGGGGAAAGCCTCCAGGGTGCGTTTGAGGGTACGCAGAGACATGGCAAATACCTCGCAAAGGGATAAGGACAAACTCATCTCTTCTAAGGCAGACTTCATGCCAATCTTTTCATGCAATTAAATATTGTTATTAAACAATGTTTTATATATTTGTTCGGGAATCCCGCGAGTCTTGGGGCATGAGGGTGAAGTTGCACTTTGCAACGGTCGCAGGCTCAAGGGGGATTCTGAATGGCCGCTATGGCGGCAAGACCTCAGTTTGCTAATGGACGGCGGATCCATTACAAATTGCAACAGTCTGATTCAGTCTGAAACACCCCATGAACAGCATCGGTTCCCGCATCAGTATCGGCTTCTATGCCTTGTCCTTTCTGCTCGCGGTACTTTCCGCCTTCACCTTTGACGATCTGGTGTTCCTCGAAACCCACATCCAACAGGGCTCGACCGTTTCCTCCCTGGTGGAAAGCCTGATGGAGGTGCGCCGGTTCGAGAAAAACTATTTTCTCTATCTCCAGGAGTCCGATCTCGAAGCTGGACGCCGCTATACCCAACAAGCCAGGGAACAACTCGGCGAACATCGACCGCTTCTCGATAAGTTGTGCGCGGCTCGTCCCTGTGCGGACCTGTCCTCCCGGCTCGTCAACTACCAGGCACTGCTCGAAACCCTGGCGACACTGCCGACCACCGAAGTCGAGCCCTTTGAAGCCGGAGTGCGGGCGGCGGGTCATCGAGTCACCGAGCTGGCCCAGGGCCTGAGCCGCCTGGAGCGGGAGAATCTCTCGGCAGTGGTGAGTCGCAGCAGCCGTTGGCTGTTGTGGTCGGTGCTCGGCGTCGGTGCCCTGGGGGCCATCGTCGGTCCCTGGCTGGCCCGCAGCGTGGTGCGCCCCCTGCGCCAACTGGAGACCAGCCTGGCACCCATCGCCGAGGGCCGTTTCGACCATCTGGAGGTCAGCTCCCGCGACCGGGAGATTCTTTCCTTCACCCAGGCCTTCAATCGCATGCTGGCGGAACTGGAGACCCGGCGCCGGCAATTGCTGCACACCGAGAAACTGGCCTCCCTGGGGGTCTTGGTCTCCGGGGTGGCCCATGAACTCAATAACCCCCTCGCCAATATCTCTTCCTCCTGCCAGCTGGCTTTGGAGGAACTGGGGCAGGTGCCGACCGAGGAGCTGCGCGAATGGTTGCGGCAGATCGACAGCGAGACCGAGCGGGCGCGCCGCATCCTGCTCACCATCCTGGATTTCGCCCGGCGGCGACCGGTGCAGATCGGCGAGATCGCCCCCGCCGAGTTGCTGGACCGCATCCTGGTACTGATGCGCGCTCAGTTGCGGGGACGGACGGAGGTCGAGAACGCCATCCCCGGGGAGCTGCGGGTCCTGGCGGATGCCCAACAGTTACAGCAGGTGTTCGTCAATCTGATCAAGAATGCCCAGAAACCCGGTGGCGAACTCTGCCATGTGCGGGTCTCTGGTTGGAGCTGCGCCCGGGAGGCCTGCCGGATCCCCGCGGATGCCCTGGTAGTGGGTAATCCCCAAGGATGCGATCAGGGCTACCCGCTCGCCGTCATCAGCGTCGAGGACGATGGACCCGGGATTGCGCCCGAGGTGTTGCCGAAGATCTTCGATCCTTTTTTCACCACCCGGGAGGTGGGGCAGGGGCTGGGGCTGGGGCTCTACATCGTGCAGGAGATCATCCGCGATCTGGGCGGTTGTATCGCCGTGAGCAGTCGAGTCGGGCGGGGAACGAGCTTCCTGATCCGCCTGCCCGGTGCCGGGGAGGTATGAGATGGAACAGCCGGGCCGGATCCTGATCGTCGATGACGAGGCGGTGTCTTTACGCAACCTCAGCCACCTGCTGAAGAAAGAGGGCTATGAAGTGACCACCCGGCAGACAGGGCCCGGGGGGCTCCAGGCCCTGCTGGAACAACCCTTCGATCTGGTGTTGACCGATCTGCGCATGGATCAGGTCGACGGCATGGAGATCCTGCGGCGGAGCCGGGAACGCTCTCCCAGCACCCAGGTGGTGGTCATCACCGCCTATGCCAGCCTGGACTCGGCGGTGGAGGCCATGAAGGCCGGCGCCTTTCACTACATCGCCAAACCCTTCCGCCTGGATGAGGTGCGTCAGGTGGTGCAGAGCGCCATGGAGATGGCCCGCTTGAAGCAGGAAAACCAGTCCCTGCGCCAGGCGATCGAGGGCTATCGGGGGCGGGTCAACATCGTCACCCAGGACCCGGGGATGCAAAGATTGCTGGAGGTGGCCCGTCAGGTGGCGCCCACGGACTGCAATCTGGTGATTACCGGCGAGAGCGGCACCGGCAAGGAACTCCTGGCCCGCTATCTGCATCTGCACAGCCGGCGCGCCCAGCGTCCCTTCGTCGCCGTCAACTGCGGCGCCCTGCAGGAAGAATTGCTGGCGAGCGAACTTTTCGGCTACGAGAAAGGCGCCTTCACCGGGGCCGATAGCCAGAAGATCGGCCTCATCGAGGTCGCTGAAGGGGGCAGCCTCTTTCTCGACGAGGTGACGGAGATGTCCACCGCGATGCAGGTCAAACTGCTGCGGGTGATCCAGGAACGGGAACTGCTGCGGGTCGGCGGTCTCCAGCCGCGCAAGGTCGATGTGCGTTTTCTCGCCGCCACCAATCGGGATCTCAAGGAGGCGGTGGCCGGTGGAAGTTTTCGCCAGGATCTCTATTACCGGCTCAATGTGGTCGAACTCCATATCCCCAGCCTGGTGGAACGCCGCCACGACATCCCTTTGCTGGCCTATTTTTTCCTCAAGAAACACGCCCTGCTGATGGATAAGCCGGTCACCGAGATCAGCCAGGAGGCCATGCAGTTGCTCACCGACTATGATTACCCGGGCAATGTCCGCGAGTTGGCCAATCTGATCGAGCGCGGCGTGGCCCTGGCAACCGGCGAGACCCTGGAACCGGCCCAGTTGCCGGAGAATCTGCGCGATCTGCGGGTGAGCGTCTGGCGCCACAACGTCGCCACCCTGCCGACCCTGGAATCCCAGGAAGCGGAGTACATCAAAGTGGTGTTGGAGCGTACCGGCGGCAATCGCACCAAGGCGGCGGAGATCCTCGGCATCGACCGCGTCTCCCTGTGGCGCAAGCTGAAGAAATTCGGTCTCGAATGAGGGGCGGTTTCAAGCAACAGTCTTCGCCATGGCAGTGAAGTGACCAACATTTGGGAGTTCCGGGAAGGAATAAGCAAGTAGCCCGGATGAAATGAAATGGGAGAGCCAAGCGCAGTAGGACGCGGTGAGGTAGGAACCGCATCAATCGCGGATCAAACCATCTCGATCGATGCGGTTCACTGCGTTTACCACATCCTATAAATGTTGCCCATCTCGACAAACTTGGCTTGCCGTTTTTCACCTTGATTTCGGCCAGACAGGCATCTGGCTTTTGGGGAACGCCATCGGCGTGCGGTACAGGCGTTTCCAAGCTTCGGTGCCACTCAAAAGACGTTCTTCTTTAGAGAACTATTCCCCACAAATAATGGATATTGTTCTCCAAAAGAGAACAAAAATCGGGCTTTTACCCCCATGCCCGGGTAGTAACCTGGGATGCGCTGAACGAAGTGAACCGCCTCAATCGAGGTATTCCTCTGGCCGGACGGGATATGTCATCCCTTTGAACTCTGCCGGGTAGCCTGGCTTTGTACAAAACGTCGGCGACGGGGTTAAAACCCCGTCGCGCCAGGTAGGCCCCAGCGTACAAGGTCCGCATGGTCGAGCGGATGAGTTCGGCGTGGCCGCCCAACGCAGCACCAACTCGTTTTGCGCTCTCAGAAGGGTCGTCCCCCGCGCGGGAAACGCCCGGGCAGGCCACGCATCATGCGCGCCAGACCGCCGCCCTTGATCTTTTTCATCACCTTCTGCACCTGGCTGAACTGTTTCAACAAGCGGTTTACATCCTGGACCTGGGTGCCCGAACCGAGGGCGATGCGCCGGCGGCGTGAGCCGTTGATGATGTCCGGAAACTGCCGTTCCTTGCGGGTCATCGAATTGATGATGGCGATCAGCCGCCGGATCTCCTTGTCGTTCACCTGTTGTTTGACCTGATCCGGGACCTGGCTCATGCCTGGTAGTTTCTCCAGCAGGCCCGCCATGCCACCCATTTTGTTCATCTGTTCGAGTTGGTCGCGGAAATCCTCGAGATCGAAGCCGTCGCCCTGGCGGATCTTTTGCGCCAGTTGCTCCGCCTTGGCGCGATCGACCTTGCGCTCGACCTCTTCAACCAAACCGAGGACATCGCCCATGCCAAGGATACGCGAGGCCACCCGATCGGGATAAAAAGGCTCCAGGGCGGCGGTTTTCTCCCCCACGCCGAGAAATTTGATCGGCTTGCCGGTGATCTCCCGGATCGACAGGGCCGCTCCGCCCCGGGCATCGCCGTCGGTCTTGGTGAGGATCACCCCGGTCAGCGGCAGGGCGTCGTTGAAGGCCTTGGCGGTATTGGCGGCGTCCTGACCGGTCATGCTGTCCACCACGAACAGGGTCTCCACCGGATTCAGGGCCTGATGGAGCTGCTGGATCTCGGTCATCATGGCGGAGTCGACATGCAGCCGACCCGCCGTGTCGACGATGAGCACATCGGCGAAACGCTTGCGGGCATGGTTCAGCGCCGCCCGGGCGATATCGAGTGGACTCTGTTGCGGGCTGCTGGGGAAAAAGTCGGCGCCGATTTCCCCGGCGAGGGTCTTGAGCTGTTCGATGGCGGCGGGGCGGTAGACGTCGCAGCTCACCAGGGAAACCGATTTCTTCTGGCGCTCATGCAGCCAGCGGGCCAACTTGGCCGCGGTGGTGGTCTTGCCCGACCCCTGCAACCCGGCCATGAGGACCACGGCCGGCGGTTGGGCGGCCAGATTGAGCGAGGCGTTGGCCGTCCCCATGACCGCCACCAGCTCGTCGCGGACGATCTTGATCAACATCTGCCCCGGGGTGAGGCTCTGCATCACCTCTTCGCCGACCGCCTTCTGCCGCACCCGTTCGACGAAGGTCTTCACCACCGGCAGGGCCACGTCTGCTTCCAGCAAGGCCATGCGGACCTCGCGCAGGGTTTCGCGGATATTGTCTTCGCTCAGGCGCCCCAGACCACGGAGGTTGTTGAGCACCCGGCTCAGGCGTTGGGTCAGATTATCGAACATGGCTGGAGGCACTCCCTGGAAGCAATGGATATTGGTTTCTTTCGCCCTGGGGGGGACAATTGACTCAGCATTATAGAGGAAGCCCTTGCCAAGCCGACACGCGCCGATCTCTTGGGCGGTCGGAAAGCGGCTGTGGCAGGATCCCCCTATCCGCGTCAACATCAGGATAAATCGCCGATGTCTGCCAGCTTCATCGCCAGTCTCGCTGTTCTGGGTTATCTCGCGAGCGCCAGTCTCATAGGTTTCCGCCTGTTCAATCCAGGGCGGGAACATCTTCCGCCACGGTCGCTGGTGCTGGCTCTGGGTTTCGTCGCCCTGCTGTTGCATGCCCTGTTGCTGGTGGAGGAAAGCCTCGCCGCCACCGGTCTGAATCTGGGTTTCTTCGGGGCCATCTCCCTGGTGGCCTGGACCGTGGTGCTGCTGCTGCTGCTCTCCAGTTTCGGCAAACCGGTGGAAAACCTGGGCCTGGTGCTCTTTCCCCTGGCCATCCTGTGCCTGGGGCTGGATGCCTACTTCCCTCCGACACGGCTCCTACACGAGTCCGCCAGCCTGGGGCTCAAGCTCCATGTGCTGGTGTCCATGCTCGCCTATGGTCTGCTGAGCCTGGCCAGCGTGCAGGCGGTGCTGCTGGCGGTTCAGGATCGCCATCTGCATCGACGACATCCCGGGGGCTTCATCCGTGCCCTGCCGCCGCTCCAGACCATGGAATCCCTGCTGTTCGAGATGATTGCAGCGGGATTCTTGTTATTGACGCTTTCCCTGGGGAGCGGGCTGATGTTCCTGGAGGATATGTTCGCCCAACACCTCGCCCACAAGACCATCCTGTCCATCACTTCCTGGCTGGTGTTCGGCACCCTGCTCTGGGGGCGTTTCCAGTTCGGCTGGCGGGGTCGCACGGCGATCGCCTGGACACTGAGCGGGGTCCTGGTGCTGATGCTGGCCTACTTCGGCAGCAAGGCGGTATTGGAACTCATCCTCAAGCGCCCACCGTCGCAGATCCTCTAGGCGATCCAGATCCCAGAGCGGTTCCAGTTCCCGCCAGCGCCAGCCCAGCGCCGCCAGCCGCCGGCGACTGAGTTCGAGCACCCTGTCCGTGCTCCAGGGGATGTCGGCGAATACTTCTCCGGCATAGTGTCTGAGTCCCAGCAGCCAATAACCGCCATCCTCCACGGGTCCCAGCACGGCGTCCAGGCCCTGGTCGAGCCAGGCGAGGGTCTGGGCGAGGTGATCCGCACTGAATCCGGGGATATCCGTGCCGATAATCACCGCCTGGGAGGCGCGCCCGAGGGCGGCTTTGAGCGCCGATCCCATGCGGGCGCCGAGATCCTGTCCCGGCTGCCGATGCAGGCTGACAGCATACTCCCGTACATACTCCTGCCAGAGCGGCTGATCCAGGTCGGGACTGACCCAGAGTTCCAGCGGACAGAGATTGGCCGCGGCGCATCGGGCCAGGGTGCGTTCGAGCAGATGGCGATAGACCCGGGTCGCGCCCTCGACCCCCAGGGCGGGGATGAGGCGGGTCTTCACCTTGCCCGGCTCGGGGGCCTTGGCGAAGATCAGGATTCGCGCTTGGGGGAACTGCATGTCCGATACCAGGCGGCCAGTCGCCGCGGGTCCACCCCCAGGGCATGGGCCAGGCGCAACGACCACATCAGCAGGATGGTGCGGAGCGGACCGCGATGCTCCCAGCGCCGGCTGGAGGTGCGGAGCGCCGGTTGGAGCGAGTGCGGGCGCCCCAGGCGTTTCAAGCGCCGCGACAGCTCGATATCCTCCATGAGGGCGATTTCCGGATAGCCCCCGACGGCCTCGAACCAGTCACGGGAGACGAAAAGGCCCTGATCCCCGGTGGCGATCCCGGTCAGGCGCGAACGTTGATTCATCATCCACTCGACCAGGCGAAAGAGCGGCTGCCGTCCGCTCAGGCGCACATCGAAACGTCCCCAGCCCGGGCCATCCCCGAGGGCGGTGAGCAGGCGCTCATCGGCGCCGGGAGGCACCTCCGTATCCAGATGGAGAAACCAGAACACCGCGCCCTTCGCCCGGCGCGCCCCGAGATTCATTTGCACCGCCCGACCGGGTGGGCTGTGAAGCATGAGATCGACCAGATCCGGTACCAGATCCGGGGTGCCGTCGGAACTGCCCCCGTCCACCAGGATCAACTCATGGCCCCGGGTCCGCAGCCATTGCAGGGCCAACAAGGCCGGACGGACGATGGCCCCTTCATTCAGGCAGGGGATGATGATGGAGAGTCGCCATGATCCGCTCGGGGGAGTGGTGATCAAGTTCCTTGCCGGAGCGCTTCCCGGTGTCGGGCTAGCTTGAAGACAGAGAGCCTGGGCTCGTCCTCCTCGGGATCTCCCGGCTCCGAGAACTGGGTGAAGCAAACCACGGACCTCCTTCGTTACCTGTGGGGAAAAGGATCACGAGGCCAGCCATCGCCTTGGTGTAAAGCCCCAACGGACGACTTGGCCTCAGGGCAATCGCGCTATGTAGTGGCTGGGGTCAGGACGCCGAGGATAAGGTTCAACCGATAGTTATCATTGAGAGCTGCGCGAATTTTGCGTTGGCGAAGGCTATCGCGTACCGGACCATTGTGGC
>JBPOHE010000033.1:0-74721 GCA_052035915.1 Pseudomonadota bacterium | reverse complement strand
CGATGGAAAAACGCAACAGGCTATCCGAGATACCCCGTCGCGCCCGTTCTTCGGGGCTGAGACCATGGTGGGTGGTGGTACAGGGCTGGGTGACCAGGCTTTCCACCCCGCCGAGGCTGGGCCCCAGGGCGAAGAGGCGGAAACGATCCGCCACCCGGGTGGCCTCCTCGCCGCTACCCTGGATTTCGAGGCTCAACATGCCGCCGAAACCCTGCATCTGTTCCCTGGCCAGGACATGGAAGGGGGATTCCGGCAGCCCGGGATAAAGCACCCGAGCCACCCGGGGGTATCTCGCCATGGCCTCGGCAATCGCCTGGGCGCTCGCATTCTGTGCCCGCACCCGCACCACCAGGGTGCGGATACTGCGCGCCAGCAGGGAGGCCGTCTCGGGGGCCGGGGTCTGGCCCAAGTTCTTGCGCCAGTTCCAGATCGGCAGCAACAGCTCCTTCGATCCCATGATCGCCCCGGCGGTGATGTCCGAGTGACCTCCCAGATACTTGGTGCAGGAGTGCACCACCAGGTCCGCGCCCAAGGCCAGGGGCTGTTGGTTGATCGGCGAGGCGAAGGTGTTGTCCACCGCCACCAAGGCACCGTACCCATGGGCGAGTTCGGCGATGGCGCGGATATCCAGGACCTCCAGGGTCGGGTTGGTGGGGGTCTCGAAAAACACCAGCCGCCCACCCTGGCGCAAGGCCGCTTCGAGCCCATCCATCTCCGCCCCGAGCAGAAGTCGGGTGGGAATGCCGAGCGAGGGTAACTGGGACGCCAGCAGCTCGAAGGTGCCGCCATAGACATCCCCCAGGCAGAGGATGCCCTCCCGGCCATGGGCGAAAAAGAGCGCCGATTCCGCCGCCATGCCCGAGGCAAAGGCGAGGGCCGTCTCGGCCCCTTCCAGGCTGGCGAGCTTTTCCTCCAGGCTGAGAAGGCTGGGGTTCAAGCCGTAGCGGGTATAGATACTCCCGGCCTTGCGGCCCTGGAGCACATCCAGCAGATCGGCGGTGCTGGGAAACTTGAAGGTGGTGGTGTTGTAGATCGGGGTGTGAGGTGCGCCATGGGGATCGTCGATCTCACCGGCATGGATACAACGGGTGGACAGGCCCTGGGTCGGGGACATGGGGACTCCTGATGGCTGAGGGTGAAGACCAAGACAGTAGAGGCAGGGCGCCTACCTCTTGGCGGTAGTGGACAACAATACACGAGTTCCGGGGCGGGATCGGCTGGCGATTCCGTCCCGCCTTTCCCTGATCGACGGCTTGCGGGCGGGCGCCGCGAGCCGCATCAAGCGTTACCGGGAAGCCCTCATGGCTGACCCGTGCGCCTCTCGGTGTTTCCGGGCATGAGCTGTTTTACCCGGTTTTTTTGTTCTCTTTTGGAGAACAATAGCGTTTAATATCGTGCTTGTGTTCTCAAAAGAAGAACAGAAATCGGCTCTTTTCAGCCCAGGCCCGGAACCACCGAGGGCTCATGCCGATCCCTGAGGAGTTCTTGTCTGAGCGGCGAATGGGGGACCGGCGCCGGCGCCCGAGGGTTCGGAAGCCGAAACGTCATGCGGAGACGGGAGCGGCTCCCAGGGACTCGGGCGACCAAAATAATAGCCCTGGGCATAGTCCACCCCCAGATGGCGCAGGCGTTCGATGATCGCCTCGCTGTGGGCGTATTCCCCGATGGTCTGGATGCCCAGGCTGTGGCTCATGTTATTGATGGCGGCGACCAGGGCGGCATCGCCGTCATCCTCGACCATGTCCTTGACGAAACTGCCATCGATCTTCAGATAGTCGATCGGCAGGATCTTGAGATACTGCAAGGCGGACAAACCGCTGCCGAAATCGTCGAGGGCGAATTGGCAGCCGCGGCTTTTCAACGCCACCATGAGTTCCACCGCGCCGCGCAGATTCTGAATCGCGGCGGTTTCGCTGATCTCGAAACAGAGTCGCTCCGGTGGAAAACCCTGCTCGGCGAACTGGGTTTCGATGAAGTCGAGCAGGGTGTCGTCGTTGAGCGAATTCCCGGATAGATTGATGGCCAGCCTGGCGCCGGTTCGGCCGATGCCCGCGGCATAGTCGCGGAAGGCCGTCTGAATCACCCAGCGATCTATGGCCCCCATCAGGCCATAGCGTTCGGCGGCGGGGATGAAGGCCGAGGGCAACACCAGCTCGTCGGCCTCCTCCACACAGCCCTTCTGGGCGAACCGGAGCAGGGCCTCGTAACGGACCGGGCGGGAGCCGGGGCTGTCCAGCGCCACGATGGGCTGATAGTGGAGTCGAAAGCGGCCCTCTTCCAGGGCGTCGCGCAGGCCCGCCGCTCCCAGGATCTCGCTGTGGCGCTGGCTGGTCTCGGTGTCTTCCGGCTGATAGACGTGGACCCGGCCACGTCCCATTTCCTTGGCGAGATAACAGGCGATATCGGCCTGGGTGAGGAGTTGGGTGGTGTCCTTCGCTTCCGCCGTGATGGCGACCAGCCCGATGCTGACGCCGATTTGATAGGTCCGCCCCTTCCAAGAGAACCGATAGTCGCGGATGGTATTGACCAGGGTCTGGGCGATGAGCCGGGCGCGGTCCATTGGGCAGTTTTCCAGCAAGAGGCCGAACTCGTCACCGCCGATCCGCGCCAGGGTATCGCGCTCGCGGAACAGGCCAGACAACAGGTTATTGATCTGCTTAAGCAATTCGTCCCCGGCCGTGTGGCCGGCGCTGTCGTTGACGACCTTGAACTGATCCAGATCGAGATAACACAGGGTATGCCGGCCATGGTACTGCCGGGCGTTGAGCAGGACCCGCTCCAGACGCCGCTCGAATTCCGCCCGGTTGATGAGTCCGGTCAGGGCATCGTGGGTGGCGTCGTATTCCAACTGCTGGGTCAGTTTGCGGGTCTCGGTGACATCGTGAAACACCAACACCGCCCCCAGCCTTCGACCATCCCGATCCCGGATCGGCGCGGCCGTAACCTCGACATGATATGGCCCCTGCTCGCGCCCGATCAGCAGGGTGCGATCGGCCAGGCGCAGGACCCGCCCCTCCTGGAGACAACGTTCCACCGGGTTGGCGACCGGTTGCCGGGTCTCTTCGTCGAGGATGGGAAAGACCTGGCCCAGGGGTTGGCCTCTGGCCTCCGCGGTGCTCCAACCGGTGAGCCGTTCCGCGACGGGGTTGAGATATTCCACCATGGCGCGATCGTCGGTGGTGATCACCGCGTCGCCGATGGAATGCAGGGTCACCAAGGCCCGTTCCTTGGCCTCGAACAGGGATTGCTCGGCCCGTTTTCGCTCGGTGGTATCGATGCCGACGCCGATGAGTTGCTCAACCTCCCCCGCCTCGTTCTTGATCGGCGCCTTGATGGTATGGAGCCAACGGGTTTCTCCCTGCTGATCGAGGAATCTGGTCTCCTGTTCGATCCGGCTCCGGGCCTGGGTCAGGATGGCGGAGTCGTCGTCCAAAGATAGCGGTAGCCGCTCCGGATCCGCGATCGATTCGGCCAAGGTGCGGCCCAGCATCTGTTCAGGGGTGAGCCCGAATGTGGCGGCCAGGCTCTGATTGACCAGAGTGATTCGTCCCTGCCGGTCCTTGACGTAGATGAAGTGGGGATCGGCGTCGATGACCGTTCTCAGGAACCGGCGTTGCCGCTCGATCTCCTGCCGGGCGGCGAGCAGGCTCTCGACCAGATAGAGGTTACGCAAGCAGGCGGTGACATTGGCGCTGAAGATTTCCAGCAGCGAAGGGTCCAGGGCGAGGGAGAAGAGACCGACATCGAGGAAGACGACGGCGTCCTGAGACTGGGCACCCTTGAGGTACAAGAGGCTGTGATCGAGACCAAACTGGTGTTGGTGCCGGGTGAAGCCTGCCTCGATGGCGGCCACGACCCCCGCCTCCGGCAAGAGTTTGAGCGGTTGGCCGAGATAGCGGGCAAAGCGTCCGCTGGCACCGACCAGATAGTCGCCTGGTAAGACCGTTCCCTGGCGGACACAGAGGAGGCCATCCAGCGGCCGCTTGAGCCGTACCGCCAATTGGTGCAGCACCCCCTCGGCCAGGGCGGTGAGGCTGCGCCGCTCCAGCAGATCGGCGGTGGCCTGGACGATCTGTTCCAAACCCCGTCGCTGTTCGGCCATGGTGCGGAGTTGCTCGTAGGCGCGCAGGGCGGTACTGAGGGTGCTGATCAGCCGGGCATGGGTGAGTTCGGCCTTGGTGCGATAGTCATTGATGTCGTAGTTCTGGATGACGCTCAGCTCCGGGGCATAGCCGGGTTGGCCGGTACGGAGAATCAGCCGGCATTCCCTGAGCCCGAGCTCCTCGCGGATGTATTTGACCAGATCGAGCCCGGCCTGCTCGGTCTCCATCACCACATCCAGCAGGGCCACGGCGATGTCCCGGTGACGACGCAGGTAATCGCGGGCCTGTCCGGCGTTGTAGGCGTGCCCCAGACGCAGGGGCCGGCCGAAGAGGCGCAGGTTGGTCAGGACGAAGCGGGTGACGCTGTGGACTTCGGGGTCGTCGTCGACCACCAGCACCGGCCAAGCTGGGGGGGAGACGGCGACCGAGGTGTCCGCTGGTTCGGCGTCGTCGCTGAGGTGGATGACTTCGTCGATCATGTTGGCATTCCCAAGGCCGGACGATCGGGGGCGATGCGGGGCAGGGTGAGGGTGAAGTTCGTCCCCTGACCCGGATGACTCTGTACCTGAATGGTCCCGCCGAGTACCCCGGTAACCAGATTATAAACAATGAATAAGCCCAGACCACTGCCGCCACTGCCGAGCCCGGTGGTAAAAAAGGGCTCGAAGATGCGGTTCTGGGTGTCGCTCGGGATACCCAGGCCATTATCGAGGTAAGTCAGGACGACCTGCTGCCTATCCTTCGCCCGGGCCAGGATCCGGATACGACCGGCCTCCAGACCGGCGAACCCGTGGGCGAGGGAGTTGGTGACCAGGTTGGCGATGATCTGTTCCAGAGGGCCGGGATAACTGTCCAGTTCCAGCTCGGCGGGGATATCCAGTTCGTAGCGATGGGCGGTATGTTTGAACTGGGGTTGCAGAGTGGCGAGGATTTCCTCGACGGTTCGGCGCAGATGGAAGCGACGGCGGCGCATGCTGGTCTGGTCCACCGCCACCTGCTTGAAATGGCCGATCAGATCCGCGGCCCGGGCGGCGTTGCGCTCCAACAAGGCCACGGCTTCCTGACTGCGGTTGATAAAGGCCTCCAGTTGGGAGCGACGCAGGATACCGCTGTCGACGCTGACGGCGAAGGCGCGCACCTCTTCGCCCAGGGCGCCGGCGATGGTGCGGGTATTCCCCAGCGGGGTGTTGAGTTCATGGGCCACCCCGGCCACCAGACTACCCAGTGCCGCCAATTTCTCCGACTGCATCAGTTGGGCCATGGCCTGGCGCAGCTCGGCGGTGCGCTCGGCCACCAGCTCCTCCAGGTGTTCCCGGTGTCGCAGCAGTTCCTCTTCCGCCCGCTTGCGGTCGGTGATGTCCGAGCCCACGCTGAAGACCTCCACGACCTGACCCGACTCATCCAACACCGCCTTGTTGGTCCAGGCGACCCAGACCTGCTCCCCGTTGCGACGCTGGTTCTCATTGACGTTGCGTTCGAACCGCTCGGGGTCGTGGCAGATCTCGTCCATCAGCGGGCGCAGATCACGGCCGCTGCTCTCGTCCGAGGGCACGATGGTGCCCACCACATGTTGACCAAGCAGCTCCTGCTCCGAATAGCCGAAGAACTTCAGGCCGAATTCGTTCATGAAGGTGATTTCGCCCCGGCGATTCCAGCGCAGGATGATGCTGTTGGCGTTCTCCACCAGTTCGCGGTATTGGTGTTCGCTTTTCCGTAGCGCTTCCTCCATCTGCTTTTGATCGGTGATGTCGATGATGGAGCCGATCATTCTCACCGGCCGCCCTTGCCGATCCCGCCTGACTTCCCCCTTGGCGTAGATCACCCGTTCCACTCCATCGGGACGAAGGATGCGATATTCCGTGACGTAAGGGGCCTCTCCTTCGACGGCTTGGTTTACGGCGGCGATGACCCGTTCTTTGTCATCCGCATGCAGGGCCGCCACAAAAGCCTGATAGCTTGGCGCAATGGCTCCGGGTTCATAACCGAAGATGCGAAACTGCTCATCCGACCAATACAGCTTATCCGTCGCCATCTCCCACTCCCAGCTCCCCACATGGGAAAGTTCCTGGCTTTCCCGCAACAAGAGTTCGCTGTCGGCCAGGGCCTTTTCGGCCTCTTTGCGGTCGCTGATGTCACGGACTATGGCCCACATCCCGGTAGGCTCGCCGCTGGTATTCCGGAGCAGATAGGTACGCAGTTCGACGGGGAAAACAGTACCCTCTTTGCGGCGATATTCCTTTTCGTAGACCTTGGAATAGCCCTGGACGAAGACCTGGGTTTGCAATATCCCGGCCTCGAAGGCGTGCCATTTTTCCGGGGTCAGGTCCCTATAGGTCAGTCGGTACAGCTCCTCTTCCGAGTAGCCGAGCATGGCTTGATAGACCTGGTTGAACTCCTGGAGGCGTCCGTTCATGTCCACACTGACGAAGGCGTCCATCATCGACTCGTGCAGACGGCGGAATTTGGCCTCGCTTTGCTGTAGGGCCTGCTCCGCCCGCTTGCGGTCGGTGATGTCGATATTCAGACCCAGGATGCCTATGGTTTCGTCCTTGTCCTTGATCGGGGCGATGATGTTGTGGATGCATCGCTCCGCCTCACCGAAGCTATGCCGTACCTCTTCCTCGACGATCTCACCGGCAAAGGCGCGGCGATTGTTGTCCTGCCAATGGGCCAGTAGTTTCGTATCATCCGTGACCTCCTCAGGATATTTACCCTCGACATCCCCCCAGTGTTTCCTGGAGGAGGTGTTTTGCAACACGTAACGACCATCGGCGTCGATAAGAAAGAAGTCGAAGGGGACGCTTTCGATGGCGGTGCGCAATCGCGCCTCGCTCGCCCGCAAGGCTTCCTCGACCCGGCGGCGCTGCTGGTTTTCCTGAATAGCCCGGGTGACGCTGGCACAGGTATTCAGAAAAGGCTGCAAATACTTCGCCATCTCCTCTTGGTAACCATCCCGGCGGTTAGCCACCCCCACCATGCCGACCAACTCCTCGCCGCGAAAGAAGGGCAGCCCCATAAAAGCCCGCAGTGGGGGATGACCGGGCGGCGTGCCGCTTCTGCGTGGGTCGCTGGCCGGATCGTTGGAAAATACCGGCTGCCCTGAGGTGATCACCGCGCCGAAGAGGGTGCGAAGATTACGGAATTCCAGACCTCTGGGGGCATTGGCCGCATGGAAGGCCCGGGTCGCCTCGTCCCAGGCGATATTGGTGATGGCCTGGGTCTTCAGATAGGGCACCCCGTCGGCCTCCCGCCGCACCTCGCCGATGAAGCCGTACTCACTTTCGGTGACGTCGAGCAGGGCGCTCAGCATGCCATCGAAAATGGCATTGGTATCGGTCCCCAAGATATAGAGGGATTGCGCCCGACTGATGGCATCAAGCAGGGCGTGGGAGGCGAGCAAGGAATTCTCGGCCTGCTTGCGTTTGGTGATGTCCTGGTAGGTGCCGAGGATCCCCAGGACCAGGCCATCCGGATCCCGTAGCGGAACCTTGGAGGTCTGCAACCAGAGATGACGCCCATCCGGCGTCGTCTGCCATTCTTCATAGTCGAGTTTGGGCTGGCCGGATTCCAGAACCTGCCTGTCGTCGCTCCGGTAAAGATCCGCCTGTTCCCGCCAGCCCATCTGGTAATCATCTTTCCCGATCATTTCCTCGACCGAGTCGAGGCCGGCGTCAAGGGCGAACGAGCGATTGCAACCGAGGTATCTCAACTCGAGATCCTTCCAGAACACCCGGGTGGGGATGGTATCCAGGACCATTTGCAACAGATTGCGCGATTGCCGCAACGCCTCTTCCGCCCGTTGGCGTTCGGTGATATCCACGGTGACGCCCATGACCTGAAGATGGCCCTCGGCATCCCGCACCGGACTGGCATAGACATCGTAAAAGACATCCCCGATCCAGGTGGTGAAATGCACGGACTCGCCGCGCAGGGTGCGACGGGCATATTCACAAACATGGGGGTAATCACGGTACAGCTCGAACACGGACTGACCGACCGCTTCCCCCGACGCCAGCCCGATACCAGCCAGGCCCTTACCCTCGCTGAGGGTGAAAATACCCTGATCGTCGAATTGGAACAGCACCACCGGGGCGTTGGCGATCAGGGACCGATAACGCGCCTCGCTGGCGGCGAGATCCAGCTCGCGTTGCCGGATGGCCAGCGCCATGCGTTTGAGATCATCCGCCAGATGATTGAATTCCAGGATATGGGAAACCGGCCAGAGTTGGTCGTAATCGCCCTCGGCGAGGGCATGGGCCTGGCTCGCGTAACGACCGATACGCCAGGCCAAACCCCGAGCCAGGACCCAGGCCACGAGGGCCACCAAGGACAGGGCGACCAAGGCGCCGACGATCAGCATCCATAAGGTGGACAAGAAGGGTCGAAACACCTCGGTACCCGATTGCGCTACCAGCACCACCCAATCCAGGGGTAGCACAGCCACCTGGGGGCCGATGAACCTCTCGCCACCCAGCTCGAAGCTCCGGTATCCCGACCGCTCCGGTGAGACCTCCTCCAGCTTCACCGGCTGACCGGCACTGAGCGGTCGACCCGCCCCTTGACTCCAGGAATGGGCGATGATCCGGTTCTGAGGGTCGAGAATCATGGTCACCCCCTCGTGCTCGGCAGGTAACCGACTGATAAGCTGTGCAATCTGGTCGATACCGAGCTCACCGACCAGCACCCCTTCGCCCACCGGGATCGCCAGGCTCAGGGCCGGTCGACCGCTGACCGGAGAGGGAAAACTCTCCGACCACCAGGGCCGTCCGACCTTCCGCGCCTCACGGAAGACCGCCCAAGCGGCAGGATCGGGTGGCGACAGGGGCAGACCGAGGCCGGAGATCGAGCCGTCGGCCTCGATCAGATAGATAGCCGCGAATACCTCGTCGGGGCCGACCCGGGCCGACGGATGATCGAACCAGAAGGCGGACGATGGTCGTTTCCGGTCCTGAATATCCTCGGCCATGGCCCGCAATTCACGCCCGGCGCCCTTGAGGTAGGTCTCGATGGAGCCGGCCATGGCGTGGGCCAGCGCTCGATGATGGATTTCCAGATCGGCATGCTGTTGTGGCAACAACACCCCCAGCACCAGAACGGCCACCAGGGCCAGAGGCAGTATTCCCGCCAGCACGATGCGTAGCGCCAGCCATAAGCGCAGGGGGTGAGCTTTCGGCATGGGTCATCCCACCTCTACCAAGGAAAGATTGGCTCCAGGGGGTCCGCCACCAAGGCCGACCTTCGGACCAAGAATGGGGATCAGCCAGATCCGCTGGCGAATCGGTCTCCAGGCCAATTCTTTACCGTTCAAGTTCGACCTCGTATTCCCACTGAGCGCCATGGCCCGACATTGTAATACTCGCCCTGTGGGTTGTTATTGTATCGAGTATTGCGTCTTCGCCATCCGACTCGAGGTCGAGATCCAGCCGGTGGCCTGGGCAAAGCTCCCAATGGGACTATCCTTAACAGATTCGGGATACACAGAGACCCCTGAGGTGGCAGAATCCACTCCTCCCCCCCTTCTTACCGAGACCTCGCGGCTCCCCGGTTTTCCCACCCAGGCCGAACGCGCCGATCGCTTCCAGCTCTATGAGCGAGCGGTGCAATGTCCGGAGGCGGAGGTGGATTTTCTCGATACCACCTTTTGGCGTCTGCGTCACCGCCTGCCCCGGGTGCTGCGGGAAGACTTCTGCGGGGCGGGCGCGCTCTGCTGCGAATGGGTGCGACGCCGGGTGGTCAATCGGGCCCTGGGGGTGGATATCGACGGGGAGGTGCTGGCCTGGGGCCGACAGCACCATCTCGCCGGCATGGAGCCCGCCCTCGCCCAACGGGTGCAGTTGCTCCAGCAGGATGTGCTGGAAGTGGAATCCGCCCCGGCGGACATCATCTGCGCCCTCAACTTCAGTTACTGGTTGCTGGTCGGGCGCGAACGGCTGAAGCAGTATTTCATCCGCGTGTTGCACGCCCTCGCCGAGGGCGGGGTCTTTTTCCTCGACGCCTATGGCGGCTACGATTCCTTCCGGGAGATCGTCGAAGAACGCGAGTTCGATACCTTCAGCTATGTCTGGGAACAGGAGAAATTCGATCCCATCAGCGGGCGGCTCATCTGCCACATCCATTTCCGCTTCCCCGACGGTTCCCGCCTGGAGCGCGCCTTCAGTTACGACTGGCGCCTCTGGACCCTGCCCGAGATCCGCGAACTCCTCGCCGAGGCCGGCTTCGACAACATCACCGTCTACTGGCAGGGCTGGGATCGCCAGGGCCAGCCCAACGGCGCCTTCCTCCCGGTGACCGAGGGGAAGGCGGACGCGGGCTGGATCTGCTATCTGACGGCGGAAAAGCCCTTCTGACGCCGGCCCAGCTCAAGCCAGGGTGCCCGCCAATCGGGCGATGAAGGCGGTCTTGGCCGAGAGTTCCAGGGAACAGGTCCATTTATAGGCCAGGTTCAGGGTTTCCCCAGCGGCATAGACGCCGTGACCGCGGACAATCACCAGACGGAACGATCTCAGGGCTTCGGCCACCTGTTCCGGCGCCTCGCGGACATAGTCCTGATAGGGGATGTCGATCACCGGGACACGGGGAAAGTACAACTGGCCCTCGAAGTCGGCGGGGAGAAAATCCCGTCCGTTCAGCGTCAGGGCGACACTGTGGGGACCATGGCTATGCAGGACGGCACTGGCCCGGGGGTTGAGCTGGTAGACCCGCTGATGCAGCGGCGCATCCAGGGAAGCCCCGGCGGGACAGGGGCCTTGCAAGGGACAGGGGATGAGCTGCTCGGGCTGGAGGGTATCGGCGCAACATCCGGTGGGCGTGACCCAGAAGCGATCCCCGTCCCGCACCGAGGCGTTGCCGCTGTGGGAATCGTTGCAACCGTACCGACGCAACCAGCGATAATGCCGGACCAGCTCCCGACGCAAGGCCCGGCTGCCCTCCTCCGCCGTCGCCTTGACCACCCCCTGGTGCCAGGCGAGCACGAAGGCGGTAATCGCCTCCGGGTCATTGAGATCCAGTTGGGCGATGTTCGGGGTCGGCGACAGCGGCCCGTCGCTGGCGACGGCAATGATCTCCGGGTCGCCGGGAAACAGCGGCGGCTGGCCGGTCGACGGCCGATGCAACTCGATCTTGGGCAGGGATTCGTGCTTGAAGCCCTCGACCAGCACCAGATCCAGCGCCTCCAGTTGCAGTCGATGCAGCAATTCCTGTAACGACGGATCGCCCTGGGCCTGGGGTTGTTCCCGCATCCAGGCCCAGCGCTGCGCCGAGGCCACCAGCACCTGTTCCGCCCCGGCCCGGCGCAGTTCGTAGCTGTCTTTGCCGGGAAGGTCGATATCGAAGCCATGATGGGCGTGCTTGACCGCGCCCAGGCGCAGACCGGCGGCGCGCAGGCGGGGGATGAGGCGGCGCAACAGGCTGGTCTTGCCGGTGCCGCTATAGGCGACGAAAGCCAGCACAGGAATCCGGCAATTGATCATAGGCTGAATCCTCTAGGTTATTGGCTTCCGCGGGTCGGGACGGGCCTCACCCCCTCAGCCGCCGACGGGAGAACAGTCCAACAGGAATGGATACTTGCGCTCGACGGTTCCGGGCCTCGACGGAAAATGGCCGTTTTTGTTCTTATTTAGAGAACAATTAAATACATTATAAAACTATTGTTCTCATTAGGAGAACAAAAAACCGGACCAGAACGCCCAGGCCCGGAGGCGTCGGCCAGTGAACGACGAGCCCTGGTTCCAGTGTTCAACGCCGCAGGATCGCCAGCCAGCGCCAGAAGTTGAGTAGCCCCGCCAGGGAAGCGGCCAGATAGGTCAGGGCACAGGCCCGCAGGATGCGGCGCGCCGCCCGCTGTTCCCCCGGCCCGAGATAGCCGCCCCGCTCCAGAATCGGCAGGGCGCGACCGAAGCTGGCATCCCACTCCACCGGCAGGGTGATGACCTGCACCCCTACCCCCAAGCCGGCCGTGGCCACCCCCGCCGCCAGGGTCAAAGCGCCGAGGGCCGGGGAGCGACTCACCAGGGCCAGGATGGGCATGGCGAAGATCAGAAAGGACCCCAGTCGCTCCGCCCCCTGGGCCATCCTGACCAGTGACAACCGCCATTGAAAGGGGCCATGGCCCTGGGCGTGTTGGATCGCATGCCCGACCTCATGGGCGGCGGTAACGATAGCGGTCAGGCTGTTGGTATCGAGATTTTCCGGGCCGAGTCGCACCGCCCGCGCCTGGGGATCATAGTGATCGCCGCTCTGGGTGGACTCCACCCCCACATCCCGCAGCCCGGCCCGATCCAGGAGCTGTCGCGCCAGTTCTCCCCCACAGCCCGGGTAGGCGGCGGTCCGGCGCTGGTAACCGGTGAGAACCCGCCGTACCCACCACTGGGGGCCGTAAATAAGCAGGATCAGGCACAGAAACAGAAAGATGAATGACATGGATCTCGATAAAGACGGGTGCCGGGGTACGAAACAGCCGCCCTCCCTTTGGCGGGGCTGAAGCCAGAGATCAAGGCAGCAAAGTCATGGTAAATTAATTGTATCATCATGAAAAATAATTGTTATTTATTTTGATGCCATTGTAGCCCTCGGCCCGGGCCTTCCTGTGGCGGGGGAGACCGGCCCCGAGCCGGGTTTCATTTTCCCGCCAGCGGTCGCCGAAAGGCTATCACATGCGCCATTTCCACCCGGATCCCGATCTTCTCGCCGACGGCATGATTGTGGTGGGAAGGGACCAGGGCCAACAGCCGCGCGCCGCTGGGCAGTTTCAGGCGGTAGAGGAACTCCGCCCCGCGGAAGGCCTTGCGCTCCACCTCGGCCATGAGCTGGCTGTCGTCATCGTGGAGGATGTCGTCGGGCCGGATCAGCACCTCCACCGCCTCTCCATCGCTGAGCTGCAAACAACTCCCCCCGTCGCCTTCCGCCGCGGACACCCCTTCCAACAGCCCAAGTTCGGTCTCCACCTGGTGAAGCCCCCGCACCACTCCGGGCAAGAAACAACCCTGGCCGATAAAATCGGCCACAAAGCGGTTAGCGGGTCGGTGATAGAGGTTGTAGGGGCTGTCCCACTGCTGGATGACCCCCTGGTGCATCACCCCCACCCGGTCGGCGATGGCGAAGGCCTCATGTTGATCATGGGTGACCAGCAGGGCGGTGATGGCCTCGTGCTTGAGGATGTCGCGCACCTCCAGGGAGAGCCGTTCGCGCAGTGCCACGTCCAGATTGGAAAAGGGCTCGTCCAACAACAACAGGCGGGGGCGTGGGGCCAGGGCACGGGCGAGGGCGACCCGCTGTTGTTGGCCGCCGGAGAGTTGATGGGGATAGGCGCGGGCCTCTTGTTCCAGGCCAACCAGTTCGAGCATCTCCTGTATCCGCTGATGGCGATCCCGCGCCGGTAGGTGCCCGAGGCCGAAGCCGAGATTGGCGGCGACGCTCAGGTGGGGAAACAGGGCATAATCCTGAAACACCAGACCGACCCGGCGTTGTTCGGGGGCCAGGCTGTGGCCGGGACGGGCAACGACCTGACCATCCAGGTAGATGGCCCCGGACTTTAATTGTTCGAAACCGGCGATGAGGCGCAACGCCGTGGTCTTGCCGCAGCCGGACGGCCCCAACAGGCAGCCGATCTGGCCGGCCTTGAGGGCGAAGTTGACCTCCTTCAGCACCGCCTTACGGCCGTAGGATTGGGCGATCTGTTCAAGGATCAGCATGGTCGCTCTGTCGGATCAGCAGAAACACCGGGAGCAGGCCAACCAGGGCGATGGCGGCGGCGGGCAGGGCGGCGCGCTCCCATTCCCCTTCCGAGGTCATCTCGAACACCCTCACCGCCAGGGTATCCCAGCCGAAGGGACGGGTCATGAGGGTGATGGGCAGTTCCTTCATGATGTCCACGAAACTGAGGGCGGCGGCACTGAGCAGGGAGATCCGCAGCATGGGCAGATGCACCCGCCACAAGCGGCGCACGCCCACCACGCCGAGGGACTGGGCGGCCTCGTCCATGGCGCGGGAGATGCGACCGAGACCGGATTCCACCGGCCCCAGCCCCACCGCCAGAAAACGGGCGCCATAGGCCAGGAGCATCGCCGCCAGGGTGCCACCGAGGAACGGACCAGCCAGGTGGAACCACTCGATCAAGTGGTTATCCAGCCAGGCCAGGGGGATAAAGAAGCCCACCGCCAACACCGTCCCCGGCAGGGCATAACCCAGGGCGGCCAGGCGAACGGTAACCCTCATGCCGCCTGTGGGACGCAGGCGCTGGACATAACCCAGAGCGACCGCCAGCGTCACTACCAGCGCCGCCCCCAGACCGGACAGCCACAGGGAATGCCAGGCAAAGGCCAGGTAGCGGGCATCGAGATCCGTTGCCCAGACCCGTCCGGCCCAGATCAGGATCTGCCCCATCGGTAGCACGAAGGCCAGGCCGAATACCAACGCCGACCAAGTCGTGGCCAGGACGCCCCGCCAACCGCCGAGGTGGAGGCGAAGGGATGGGGCATTGGAGCGGCTGGGGGCGGCATAGCGACGTCCGCTTCGCAGGCCCTGTTCTAACAAGGCGAGGATACAGACGAAGCCAATCAACATGGACGCCAACTGGGCGGCGGCGGGCAGCGAGAACAGGGAGAACCAGGCTTGGTAAATGGCGGTGGTGAAGCTGTTGTAGTTGAACACCGAGACGGTGCCGAAGTCCGCCAGGGTCTCCATCAGCGCCAGCAACAGACCGGCCAGAATACCCGGACGGGCCATCGGCAGGGCGACCCGCCAAAACGCCCGAACGCGGCTCAAACCCAGGGACTGGGCCGCTTCCATCAGCCGTCGGCCCTGGCCCTGGAAGGCGGCGCGGGCGGTGAGATAGACATAGGGATAGAGGGCGAGGCTCATCACCAGGATGACCCCGCCCCGGGAGCGCACCGGCGGGAACCAGAGATGACCGAGTCGCTCCCGCAGCCAGGTGGGCAGGGAGCCGGTGTAATCGAACCACCCCAGCCAGACGAAGGCGGTCACATAGGCTGGCAGGGCCAGCGGCAACAGCAACGCCCAACTGAAAAAACGGCGGCCGGGAAAATCGCACACCGCCGTGAGCCAAGCCAGGGATACCCCCAGACCGGTGACGCCGAGGCCCACCCCCAGCAGCAACCAAGCGGTGTTCACCAGCAGTTCCGGCAGGACATGGGTCCAGAGATGGTCCCAGATGGCCGGCTCCGGATGCCCCAGGAAGGACAGCACCATCGCCACCGGGATGATGGTGATGAGGCTGATGGGCAGGACCATCAGCCAGGGGAGCAGACGGACAGAAAGAAACAACGTGGGCGGGGATATGAATGGAGTCAAGACGCGGGGGAGCCATCCAGCCCGCGTCTGTGATCCCGATCTGGACCGCTTATTTGTAGCCCACCCGATCCATCAGCCTCACCGCCTTGGTCTGAAGCCGTCCGGCCTCGGCCACATTGATGGGGTTCTGTTTGAACGAGCCCCAGGCGCTGACCCGCGGATCGGCCTTGACCCCGGGATTGGCCGGGTACTCCATATTCACGTCGGCGTAGAGGTTCTGGGCGCGGTCGGAGGACAGCCATTCCAGCAGCTTGATCGCCTCCGCCTCGTGCTTGGCGTATTTGGTGACGCCGGCGCCGGACACGTTCACATGCATCCCGGCGGCTTGGTTGGTCAGGTCCTGGTTGGGCCAGAAAATGGCCAGCGGCAGATTCGGCTCCTTCTCCAGCAAGCGACCATAGTAATAGGTGTTGACCAGGGTCAGGTCGCAGAGTCCGGCGGCCACCGCCTCCATCGCCTTGGTATCGTCCGGGAAGGGATCGGCGGCCAGGTTCGCGACCCAGCCGCGCAACATGACCTCGGTCGCCCCCTCGCCATGTTCATGGATCAGCATTGCCACCAAGGACTGGTTGTAGACCTTCTTCGAGGTGCGCAGACAGAGACGAGCTTTCCACTTCGGGTTGGCGAGGTCCTCGTAGCTGGTCAGTTCTTCCGGCTTCACCTTGTTCCGGTTGTAGACCAGGGTGCGCGCCCGTACCGAGAGGCCGAACCATTGATTACCCGGATCGCGCAGATGGGCCGGGATATTGGCCGTCAGCGTCTTCGACTCGATTGGTTTGAGCAGCCCTTCCTCCGCCGCCTGCCAGAGATTGCCGGCATCCACCGTCATCAAGAGATCGGCGGGGCTGTTTTGGCCCTCTGCCTTGAGGCGCGCCATCAGCGGCCCTTCCTTGTCGGTAATGAATGACACCTGCACCCCGGTCTCCTTGGTGTAGGCATCGAACAGGGGTTTGATGAGTTGTTCATTGCGGGCGGAATAGACCACCACCTCGGCGGCGCCCGCCGTGCCGGCGAAGATGGAAGCGGCAGCCAGACTGGCCAGAAGGCGTTTACCCAGGGTCATGATGTCTCCTTTGGCAAAGAATGGATCGGATGGGGCGGATGAGAACATAAACGAGAACGATTATCAATTGTATTGCAGATGAGAATATTTCTCGTTTATAGTTCGGCCATGACAACCCATCGCCAGCCAACGGGCCTTCCCGCCGCCCCTGTAGCCAGCCTGATCAGCCATGACTACAGGAGATCCCCATGGAAGCCCGACATTGTCTCGCCCTGGTACTGGGCACTTGTATCTGGTCTCCGGTGATCGCCGCTACCGACACCGACAGCCTGGTTCGTGAAATGCGTCGATTGAGCCAGCGGGTCGAACAACTGGAGGCCGCCAACCGACGGCTCGAAGCGGCGCAGAATCAGTCCGCCACGGCCCCGGGAAGTGATACGACGGAGCGACTAGAGGATGTGGAGCAGGAAGTCCGAAAAATGAGCCAACCCGGCAAGCTGGAGCAGGCCCTGGAAGGGGTTTCCGCCGAGGCCTCGCTGACCATGGTGGGACAACGGGCGTTGCAAGGCACTGTCTCCGGCAAGGACGAGAGCCAACTCAACTACCGCGCCGATGTGGAGGTCAGCCTGCCGGGCGGTCGGATTGGGGACGCCGAGGGCAAGATTTTCGCCCAGTTTCGCATGGGGCAAGGCAACGGCCTGGCCGATCTGAACCCAACCCTGACCGGTTCGATCAATTCCACCGCCTTTCAACTAACCAACGGCGACGACACCGCCGCTATTCTGGCTCAGGCCTGGTATCAACTCGACATCCCGGTCGGCGGGGCGAGAACCGGCGAACTTGGGCAAGCTGAAATCACCCTGGGCAAGATCGATCCCTTTATCTTTTTCGACCAGAACGCCCTTGCCGACGATGAATCCGAGGCCTTTCTCAACAATGTCTTCGTCCACAATCCCCTGTTGGATTCCGGCGGCGACGCCGGGGTGGACGACTATGGCTTCACCCCCGGGCTGCGAATGGCCTATTTCAGCGACCACAACAGCCCCAAGCGCTGGGGGCTGTCCCTGGGAATCTTCGGTTCCGGTTCCGGGGCCTCCTTCGACACCAGCTTCACCCGGCCCTTCCTCATCGCCCAGGGGGAATACGGCGGCAAGACCTGGGCGGGACGCGAGGGCGCTTACCGGCTCTATGGCTGGACCAACGGCCGCGCCACTCCCTTTGCCAATGAGTTTGATGCCACCGAGGAGCGCCACAGCGGCTGGGGCCTGTCCATCGACCAAGAGATCGGCGGGGACCTGAGCCTCTTCGGTCGCTACGGCCATTCCACCCAGGGCCGGGTCAAGTTCGACCGCGCCCTGACCCTGGGTGGACAACTCAAGGGCGGCGGTTGGGGACGCGAGCACGACCATCTTGGCCTGGCCTTCGGCTGGCTCGCTCCCAGCGGCGAATTCAAACAGCAAGCGCCGGTGCTGGATGCGGACGGGGACGGCCAGGCCGATTTCGGCTTCAACCCCAGTGGCCCGGAGCGCCAGATCGAACTCTTCTATGCCTGGCAACTCAACACCCACCTGCAACTCTCACCCAGCCTGCAATGGATCGGTCGTCCAGGGGGCGACGGCACGGTAGAAGATATCCTCGCCCTGGGGCTGCGCGCCAAGGCCAGTTTTTAGACCAACCGGGGCGGGTATGGCGGGGCCCCGGAGACCAGTCAGAAACCAACCGCCACAGCCATTGATCGACAACCAACGAGGAACCGCAGAGATGAACAAACAAAAAGTGATCGACACCCTCAACCGCATCATGGAGCTGGAACTGGCCGGCGTGGTGCGCTACACCCACTATGCGCTGATGGTCTACGGCTTCAATCGTATTCCCATCGTCGATTGGCTACGGCAGAACGCCGACGAGGGCCTGCTCCATGCCCGCCAGGCCGGCGAACTGGTGACCTGGCTCGGCGGCCATCCCTCCCTGGGCATCGGTCCGCTGTTGGAAACCCATCAACATGATATCGGCGACATCCTGCGCGAATCCCTGGCCCACGAAGGCGAGGCGCTCAAAGGCTATTACGAGTTGCTGGAACTGGTGAGGGACCAGGACGTGCGGCTGGAAGAATACGCCCGGGACATGATCGCGGAAGAGATCGCCCATGCCGACGAGGTCAACAAGATGCTGCGCAAGCCCGGTCAGACCGAGCCCTTCAGCGACTGAGGGCTCGCGCCGGGAGACCGATCCGAAGCCCGCCGACCATCGACGGCCAAGCGCCGGGCGGCCTTGAATCCCTGGGTCCAAGGCCGCCTCGACATCTTGATCCCAAACCATGAAACAAGAACGACAGCAGCCTCCACCGACGAATACCCAACCGCCCCGCTACCAAAGCCAGGAACTGTTCCAAGGCGGCAGGGTGGTGATCATCCTCCATGACGGACGCGAATACCAATTGCGCCTCACCAGCACCAACAAACTGATTCTGACAGCCTGAACTCCAGCCAGATACTTGATCCCGCTTACCGAACAGGAGTCCGTCATGCCCCATGTCAGCCAACCCGAACTCGCTTACGGCGCACTCGATCACCTGATGCGCCACATCCTCACCGGTTGCGCCCGGTCAGCGCAACGGGCGGCACGGCTCCTGGAGCGCATCGAGGCCTTG
The DNA here is from genome assembly GCA_052035915.1 of Pseudomonadota bacterium. Classification (GTDB taxonomy): domain Bacteria; phylum Pseudomonadota; class Gammaproteobacteria; order Chromatiales; family Chromatiaceae; genus JBPOHE01. The sequence continues at coordinate 55,658 of JBPOHE010000033.1, read as the reverse complement.
GAAGGCACAGATGCCGAGATGCGCGCCAATTGCCTGCGCTTGTGCGAGCGTCTGGAGGACGGCCATGTGTGACCTTCATGGCGCCGGGCTTGGCGCCGCCATCCAGAGCCTGCTCGGCAGCGCGCCGGTCTTGCCTGTCGGCGCAACGCCGCCGGCGATGGCGGCCAAAGTCAATCGCCGCCTGAAGCTTTGGGAACTGGAGGACAAGCACCATTGCCCGGTGGTGGGTACCTGCCTGACGCTGGATGAGATCAAGAAGCTTGCCCGCAAGGGCGGCTTCGTCACCAAGGATGCTGACGACTACCGCCTGCACGTCGAAGCGGTGTCCTTGTCCTGCGCCCGCAATCCTGTCGCCGAGGCGATGCACAAGCTGCTCGACCGCAAGTTCGACCTCTATCTGCGTCGCTTCGACAAGGCGTGCGACGAGACCGAGGTGCACGCCCTCTGGAAGCAGCACCTGGAGCAGGGCGAGGTGGCGGGCGCCATGTGGGCGGCGTTGACGCACAAGGCTGGGAGCAAGGAAAGCCGTCAGGTGGTCTATGCCGACGTGCACATGCTGTCGCACCAGATCGGCGCCGGCCAGGCCGCCGACCTGCGTCGCCTGGAATGGTTGGAACGTGAGCACGCCACCCTGCGTGAACAGGCGCGGGCCGAAAATACCCGCCAGGCACGCGAGCTGGCCGAGAAAACGGCGCGTATCCAGGAACTGGAGCGCACCCTCGCCGAGGCTTGGCAACGCGCCCAGGAGGCTGGCCCCCTGCGGGCGCGTGTCGAGCAACTCGAATCCGGCCTCGCCATGACCGACATGGCGCGCCGCCTGCTCGCCGCATCCGACGCGGCGACCCGCCTCGAAACGCGCAACACCGAACTGGAACAGCGCCTGGTCGAGTTGACGGAGCGGCTGGCGATCCTGAAAAACCACCTGGAGATCACCATCCGGGAGCGCGACGCCATGGAACGTCTCTGGAGCGGCGAAAGCGCAGGCGCCGTGGCGGCCGGTATCGATGACGAGCCCGGTTGCGACGGCGAATGCGAGACCTGCCCGAACAACCTGCGCGTCCGTTGCGTACTCTGCGTCGGCGGCCGTGCGCCACTGTTGCCACAATACCGACAGCTCGCCGAGCGTCTCGGTGTTCGCCTGATCCATCACGACGGCGGGCGGGAAGAGGCCCTCTCCCGCCTACCGGCGCTCCTGGCGAGTTCCGACGCCGTCATCTGTCCCACCGACTCTGTTGGGCACCTGGCCTATTACCAGCTCAAGCAACACTGCAAGTTGGCGGGTAAACCCTACGCCTTGGTGAAAAGCTCCGGCATCGCCAGCTTCGCCGCTGCCCTGACCCGCCTGGCCGGGGAACGCAGCGAAATCGCCGCCGAAGCATGACCGAGCACCTGTTCGCCAATGGCAGGGACATCCTCATCCTCCATGACAATCACCAACACCCCTTGCGCCTCACCAGCGTCGACACACTGAACCTGACCATCCGAATTCATAGAGAAAGGAAAACCAATGCAGAAATTCGTCCTGGCCCTGGCCTTGTCCACCACCCTGGGGGCACCGCTCGCCTCAGCCGCCGACCAGAACCTCGGGCCGGTACTCCAGCATTACGCCAACCTGGTCCACGCCAACTACGCCGACACCCTGAGCAGCGCCCAGGCCATGCAGCGCGCCATCCAGGCCTTCCTCGCCGCGCCCGGCCCGACCACCCAAAAAGCCGCGCAGGACGCCTGGCGCGCGGCGCGTGAGTTCTACGGCCAGAGCGAGGCCTTCCGCTTTTACGGTGGCCCCATCGACGACGAGAACGGCCCGGAAGGCCGGATCAACGCCTGGCCAATGGACGAGTCCTACGTGGACAAGGTGGAAGGCCGCGCCGACGCCGGCCTGATCAACGACCGCCACTTCGCCATCACCAAGGAGAGCCTCGGCGGCAAGAACGAACAGGGCGGCGAAGAAAACATCGCCACCGGCTACCACGCCATCGAGTTCCTGCTCTGGGGCCAGGACCTCTCCGAAACCAGCCCCGGCGCGCGGCCTTACACCGACTACACCACCGCCCCCAACGCGGATCGCCGCCGCCAGTACCTGACCGTGGTGACCGAACTGCTGATCGACGACCTGACGAGCCTCACCCGCGCCTGGCGGCCCGGCAGCCGGATCAACTACCGCGCCCGCTTCGAGGCCGGCGGCCAGGAGTCGCTGCGCAAGGTCTTCGTCGGCCTGGGCTCCCTGTCGCGTGGTGAACTGGCCGGCGAGCGCCTGGAAGTGGCCCTCAACAGCCAGGACCAGGAAGACGAGCACTCCTGCTTCTCCGACAACACCCACCGCGACGCTGTCACCGACGCCCTGGGCATCGAAAACGTCTGGCTGGGCCGCTACCGGCGCGCCGACGGCACGCTGCTGCAAGGGCCCTCCCCGCGCGACCTGGTCGCCGCGCAGGACGCCGCCCTGGCGGAGCGGACCTCGAAGCAGATCGCCCAATCCGTGGCGGCGGCGCAAGCCATCCAGCCCCCCTTCGACCGCGAGATCGTCGGCGCCAAGGACGCCCCCGGACGCCTGCGCATCCAGGCCACGGTGAACAGCCTGATCCAGCAGAGCAAGGACCTGGTCGCCGCCGCCCATGCCGTGGGCATCACCAAGCTCACCCTGGTGCAGCCATGATCCCCCTCGTTCTGCTCCCGTTCCTGCTTCTTACCGTCCCTGCCCAGGCGGAAGACCTGGGCGAGAAGACCGGCGGCGAGACCACCGTGTTCGCCACCGGGCGCAACGCCTTCTCCTTCCCCGCCGCCAACCTGAGCGAGGCGGAGCGCACCCGCTTCGTGATCGGCAACTCCTTCTTCAAGCGCAACTGGGTCGAGGCCCCCGCCTCCACCACGGCGCGCGACGGCCTGGGGCCGCACTTCATCGCCCGTTCCTGCGGCGGCTGCCACGTCCTGGATGGGCGGGGCGAGCCGCCCAAACCGGATGAGCAGCCGGTCAGCCTGTTGCTGCGCTTATCCCTCCCCGGCGTCGGCGCGCATGGCGGCGTGGTCCCGGAACCGACCTACGGCGACCAGTTCAACAACCAGGCGGTGCAGAAGGTGAAGCCCGAGGGCAAGGTGACGATCACCCAGACCGAACTCCCAGGGCGTTTCGCCGACGGCGAGGCCTACACCCTGCTGGCCCCGCGCTACGCCTTCCACGACCTGGGTTACGGCCCGATGCACAAGGACGTGCTGGTCAGCCCCCGCGTCGCGCCGCAGATCATCGGCGTCGGGCTGCTGGAGGCCATCGCCGAGGCCGACATCCAGGCCAATGCGCGCGACCAGGCCGCCCGCAAGGACGCCATCAAGGGCGTCCCCAACCGGGTGTGGGATGCCCCCTCCGGCACGATGATGACGGGCCGTTTCGGCTGGAAGGCCAACGTCGCCAGCATCGCGCACCAGACCGCCGGGGCCTTCAACGGCGACATCGGCATCACCTCCAGCGTGTTCCCCAACGAAGGCTGCACCGCCGCGCAGGCGGACTGCCTGGCCGCACCCAAGGGGGCGAAAGGCAAGGCCCCGGAAATCGACGACAAGACCCTGGGCGACGTGGTGTTCTACCAGGCCACCCTGGCCCCGCCCGCGCGGCGCAACCTTCACGATCCCCAGGTGCGGCGCGGCCAGAAGCTGTTTGCCGAGGCCCAGTGTTCCGCCTGCCACCGGCCCAGTTACACCGCCGCCGCCGGTCCCAACCCGACCCTGAGCAGCCCCGCCCTCACCGGCCAGCGCATCCACCCCTACACCGACCTGCTGCTGCACGACATGGGCGAAGGGCTGGCGGATGGCCGCCCGGACGGCCAGGCCAATGGCCGTCAATGGAAGACACCGCCGCTCTGGGGCCTGGGCCTGATCAAGGACGTGAACGGCCACCAGCGCCTGCTCCACGACGGACGCGCGCGCGGCGTGCTGGAGGCCATTCTCTGGCACGGCGGCGAGGCCGAGGCCAGCCGCGAGGGGGTGAAGAAACTGCCGAAGGCCGACCGGGAGGCCCTGGTGAAATTCGTGGAGTCGCTGTGAGGACCGCCGTATTTCTCCCCTCCCCCGCCGGGGGAGGGGCTGGGGGTGAGGGAACGGCGGTCATTTCATCGAATGCGCCATATCAACGCAGCTCCCTCACCCCAGCCCTCTCCCGGTGGGAGAGGGAGGGAACAGCCCTGTTCCTGGCGACTTTGCTGTTGGCCGCCAGCGCCCACGCCACACCCGTACAGGACTTCGCCCACGCAACCACCGCCCTGTCCGCCGCACTGCACACCTACTGCGCCGCCCCGGGCTCCGACCTCACCCAGCCCCGCCAACACTGGCTCACCACCCTGACCGCCTGGGAACGCTATTCCGCCGTGGCCCTGGGGCCGGTGCTGGAACACCGCGTGCAACGTCAGCTCGACTTCAACCCCACCCGCCCGCGCCTGATCGAGAAAGCGGTGCAGGCGGCCCCCAAGATGCCCGCCGACATGGAACTCATCGGCGCCCCCGCCAAGGGCCTGCCCGCCCTGGAGTGGCTGCTGTGGGTCAAACCCGTCGGGCCCGGCAGCCCCGAATGCGCCTACGCCATCCAGGCGGCGGAAGAACTTGACCGCGTAGCCGCCGCCCTGGCGAGCGTCCCCCACCCCAAGCCAGCCCTCACCGACCTGGTGAACCAATGGGTGGCCGGGCTGGAACGCCTGCGCTGGGCGCAGATGGAACTGCCCCTGCGCGCCGCCCTCACCAGCGACGGCAGGGAGGCCCCGGACTACCCCCGCCGCGCCAGCGGCGCCACCGCCTTGGCCTGGACCGCCCAATGGGCCGCCTTGCGGGATCGTGCCCTGGGCGCCGAATCCCTAACCTCGGCCCTGACCGAAAAGGGCAAACCGACCGACGCCCTGCGCACCGCCATAGCTCAGGCCGATGCCGCCATGAATGGATTGAAAGCGGATAACGCCGAACGGGTGCTGGCCGCCGCCAGGGAACTCGCCGCCCTCAAACGCCTGGTGGAGGATCAGGTCGCCCCCGTCCTGGAGGTGGTGATCGGTTTTTCCGACGCGGACGGAGACTGAGACCATGCACCGCCGCGCCTTTCTCGCCACCTGCGCCGCCCTGGCCTGGTCACCCCCGCTGGTTCGCGCCGGCCTGATGTCCACCCGCCTGGCCGCCGCTTGGCAGGCCGGGACAGGGTATCAGGTAGGGATACTGGAGGCCGGAACGGAGCTGCGCATCATCGCCGCCATCGAGGTCCCCACCCGCGCCCATGCCCTGCTGCGGGAAACGGACGACCATCTGCTGGCGGTAGCGCGCCGCCCCGGTGACTGGCTGCTGCGTTTCAGCCCCGGGGGCCGGGCACTGGCCTGGCGTTGGATCGAACCAGGCCGCGCCTTCACCGGCCACGCCTTGCGGAACGGAGCGCATCTGTATGTGGCGGAGACGGACCTGGAAACCGGCCAGGGTCTCATCGGTGTGCGGGATGCCGTCAGCCTGGAAAAACAGGCGGAATGGCCCACCCACGGCATCGACCCCCACCAATTGCGGTGGGATATCATCCGCCTCGGTGCGCTGATGGTGGCCAATGGCGGTGTGCCCACCCGACCCGAGGCAGGGCGGCGCAAGACCGACCTGGAGCGCATGGACTCTTCCTTGGCGCGCCTGGATGCCCGCACGGGAGAATTGCTGGGGCAATGGCGGCTGATGGATAGGCGCCTGAGCCTGCGTCATCTGGCCTGGTACGGGACTACCCTGGGCGTGGCCCTTCAGGCGGAACACGACGACCTGGCGGCCAAGGCCGCCGCCCCGGTGCTGGCCCTGTTCAACGGCACGGTCCTCACCCCGATTCCCGCTCCCTACCCCCTGGCCGGTTATGGCGGCGACATCGCCACCACTCGGGAAGGTTTTGTGGTGAGCTGTCCCCGCGCCCAGGGCGTGGCCCGGTTTTCAGCCCAAGGGGACTGGGGCGGTTTCATCCCCCTGGCGGAGGCCTGCGCCCTAGCCGAGGCGGAGGGCCTCTGGATTGGCGGCCATCCGCTCGCCTTGGCGATGGGAACCGGCGCCGATCCAATCAAAGTGGCAGCGGCTAGGCGTCTCGATAACCACTGGATTGACCTCTGATGTCCCTACTCGACGACTCCCCGTTTTGAATGATGAAGAGTGTCGCCGCTCCAGGCGGCGTCCTCGAATTCGCCAGTGAAAGAACGTCCCGCAAGAAATGGGCATGGCGTTTGGTGGTTCCGGGCATGGGCGGAAAATGGCCGCTTTTTGTTCTCTTTTAGAGAACAATTAGCTAATTATCATTAGTTACGTTCTTATTATGAGAACAATAAACCAAGCCGACAGGCCCAGGCCCGGAAGCATCCGACACGCGATCGCGATCGACCTCCTACCTCCACAGGCGTATTTCTTTTTGGACCAGGCTCTGGCTTGCGCCTGGTAAAGGCTGTCTTTACCATGCCAAGCTTTTCCCGGGCCTTCCGGCCAAGCTGATTTCGAGGTGACCAGGTTATGCGCAGCCACTATTGTGGAGATTTGAACGCCTCCCATGTTGGGATCGAAGTGGACTTGTGCGGCTGGGTGCACCGGCGGCGTGACCATGGGGGCATCATCTTCATCGACCTGCGGGACAAGGCCGGTCTGGTTCAGATCGTCTGTGATCCGGAACTGCCGACCGCCTTCCACACCGCCGAACAGGTGCGTAGCGAGTATGTACTGCGGATACGGGGAGCGGTGCGTCGGCGCCCGGCGGGCACGGAAAATACCGATCTGCCGACCGGGGAGATCGAGATCCTGGGCCACAGCCTGGAGGTGCTGAATCGCTCCGAGCCGCCGCCGTTCCAACTCGACGACGACAACCTTTCCGAGGAACTCCGGCTGCGCTATCGCTACCTCGACCTGCGACGACCCCAGATGCAGGAACGCCTGCGCCTGCGGGCCAGGGTTACGCGGACCATGCGCCGGTTTCTCGATGCCGAAGGGTTTTTGGACATCGAAACCCCCATGCTCACCAAGGCCACCCCCGAGGGCGCCCGGGACTATCTGGTGCCCAGTCGCACCCATCCCGGACATTTCTTCGCCCTGCCGCAGTCGCCGCAGTTGTTCAAACAGTTGTTGATGATGTCCGGCATGGACAGGTACTACCAGATCGTGCGCTGTTTCCGCGACGAGGATCTGCGGGCCGATCGTCAGCCGGAATTCACCCAGCTCGACCTCGAGGTCTCCTTCATGACCGAGGACGAGTTCATGCATGTCATGGAGGCCATGATCCGGGAGCTGTTCCGCGAGGTACTCGAAATCGCCCTGCCGGATCCCTTCCCACGTCTGACCTATGACGAGGCGGTGCGGCGCTTCGGCACCGATCGCCCGGATCTGCGCAACCCCCTGGAATTGGTGGATGTGGGAGATCTGATGCAGGCGGTGGAATTCAAGGTATTTTCCGCTCCCGCCAGGGACCCCAAGGGACGGGTGGCGGCCTTGCGCGTCCCCAAGGGCGGCGAACTCAGCCGCAAGGCGATCGACGACTATACCCAGTTTGTCGGCATCTATGGCGCCAAGGGTCTGGCCTACATCAAGGTCAACGATCTCGCCAAGGGCCGCGATGGTTTGCAGTCGCCGATCCTCAAGTTCCTGCCGGACGAGGTGGTGACGAGCCTGTTGCAACGCACCGGCGCCGAGAGCGGCGATCTCATCTTTTTTGGCGCCGACCGGGCGACCATCGTCAACGAGGCCCTGGGGGCCTTGCGGCTCAAGCTGGGTCAAGACCTCCACCTGGTGGTCAGGGGCTGGCGTCCGCTCTGGGTGGTGGACTTTCCCATGTTCGAGTGGGACGAGATCCATCATCGCTGGAGTTCGCTGCATCATCCCTTCACCGCGCCCAAGGATGATCACCTGGGTCTCCTGGAGCAGGACCCTGGCGGTTGTAAGTCCCGCGCCTATGACATGGTGCTCAACGGCAGCGAGATCGGCGGCGGTTCCATCCGCATCCATCGCCCCGAGGTCCAGCAACGGGTGTTTCGTCTGCTCGATATCGGCGACGAGGAGGCCGAGGAGAAATTCGGTTTCCTGTTGACCGCCCTGCGCTATGGCGCCCCACCCCACGGCGGCATGGCCTTCGGGCTGGATCGACTGGTCATGCTCATGACCGGTGCCGCCTCCATCCGTGAGGTCATGGCCTTCCCCAAAACCCAGACCGCCGCCTGCCTGCTCACCGGCGCGCCCTCCGAGGTCGGCCAGGAACAGTTACGGGAACTCTCGATCCGGCTCCGCAAGCCTCAGGCCGAGGCTTGAACGCCCAAGACGAGATCGAAGTCGAGATCGGGCGGAAGGAGGAGATCGAACCGCTCCCCGCCTCCCGGGTCTACAAACGACCGGAGTCGGTGCTGGTGGTGATCCATACCCTGGCCGGCGAGGTCTTGTTGCTGCGCCGTACCCATCCGCGCTACTTCTGGCAATCGGTGACCGGTAGTCTGGAATGGGGTGAGACCCCGCAACAGGCGGCGCTCCGTGAGCTGAAGGAGGAAACCGGTCTAGAGCTTGCCGGTAGGTTGGTGGATTGCCGCTATTCCCTCAGCTTTCCCATCCTGCCCGCCTGGCGGCCCAGATATGCGCCCCAGGTGCGCATCAACCGCGAACATTGGTTCAGTCTGGCGCTCGGCGGGCGGCGCCTCGTCCGCCTGCAACGCGAAGAGCACAGCGAACATCGCTGGCTGCCCTGGCCGGCCGCCATGCGGCTCGCCAGTTCCTGGACCAATCAACGGGCGATCGGGGAAATACTGACTCCAGAGGTTCTCCGGCCCTTCTGCTGATAAGAAGCTGTTTGGAAACCTTTGCTCCCGGGCGACAAGTTTGAAGGCCCCGGGCATCGATCGAAAAGGCCGGATTATTGTTCTCATAGTAAGAACAAATAAGGAAATAATGCCAATATTGTTCTCTAAATAAGAACAATAACCACAGAAATAGACATGATCCCAAGGCTCGGAAGTTACGCGAGGATTTCCAAACAGCAGAGTAGGTCGGCAATCCTTTGCCGACACTCCCTGGTCGGCATCAAATGGCGGCAAGGGGTTGCCGCCCTACGAGCTCTCTCCAAGGGGAAGCCGACGGCTGACTGGTAAGCTCGATGGGATGATCGGGGAACCTCTGGGCCGATTCGATCTCTCACTCCCTGAGGCCGTAGCGGGCCTGGGCGACACGACCCCGGGGACCGCCACCCGGCTCGACACAGTCTTTCTCTCTACCCCTACTGGAGGAACGGCCCTATGGGCGCGAGCTTGATGCGGGTTTTTTCTGTTCTCGGCGCCTTGCTCCCGGCTTGGGGCCTGGCCGACACCAGCCTGGTGTACGACGAATCCGGCCAGACCAATGTGCTGAGGATCGCCGGGGGCCGGATGCGCTTCGACAATCACGCAAATCGCAACTGGTTCCTCTACGACGCCGCTCGCCAAGCGGTCATCATCATCGACCCGGCGAAACAGGAATTCAGCCTCCTGGACCAAAAGACCGTCGCTGAATGGCGCCGCACCTATGAGTCCCTCAGCCAGCAGGTCAATACCCAGATGGCCATGTTGCCTCCCGCCTGGCGTCAGCAAATGGAGCAGATAACGGGCCAGAGCTCAGCCTCATCGACCCCCAGGGAATATCTCAGCCTGCAATCGACCGATCGTCGGGCCCAGGCCGCGGGTCATAGCTGCGCGCTGTTTCAACTGCGGCAGAAAGAGAAGCCGAGATCCGAGATCTGTCTCATCTCCGCCGCCCAGCTCGGGTTGCCGGAGGCCGATCTGGCCACGGTGCGCCGCTGGGGGGGATTCTCCCGCGCCCTCGCCGCCGAGGCCCGGGGCTATCTGACCCTGGACGAAGCGGTGTTCGGCCACGGCGATCAACTGCCGCTGATGTACCGGGTGAAGCTCAAAGGGAATCCCGGTGTGCTCACCGAGATCCATCACCAGAACATCGATCCCAAGCTCATGGAGGTGCCCGACGGCTATCATCAGCGCCGACTCACCCCGCTGGGTTAGTCCTTACAGCAGGGCCAACGCCACCCCTCCCGCCAGCAGCCCGACGCTCAGTCTGGGCCGGGCCAGCAGCCAGAGCCCCAGGCGAAACAAGGGCCGCGATAGCTTGACGATGGCGGCCCAGGGTTGGGGCGGCTTGGGGCTCCGATTCCAATCGAAGCTGGCCAGAGGTTCCAGAAATCCCTGCTCCACGCACCCTTCAAGGCTGAAGATGTGAATGTCCGGGCACCACTGGGTGGCCAAGAGAAGATCGCGGGAAAATTCCTCCCAGGTCAGGGGGGCCGGAAACTTGACGCCTTCGAGCTGGACCCCGCCCCCGGTGACCCCGATCCCCACCGAATCGGCATCCCGGGCATAACTCCAGAGCACCGCCGTGCCTATGGGGCGGAAATAACTGGTGTAGAGCATGAGGACGATCTGGTCGGAAGATACACAGGTGACGCCGAGCAGACGCCTCACCCAGGTGCAACCGGTTCTGAGTTCATCGACGATGAAGGGAAATTCGTAGCTGGAAACCGGGAAGCCGTCCGCTTGCATGCGGGCCACCAGCCGCTCGTACACCTCCGCGCCATCGCACAGGCGTTGCTTACCGCAACCCCGTCGCCATAGGGCCGAGACCAAGCGTGACGGCTGGGTGAGCAATAACTCGAATTCCCCGATATCGGGTTCGATGTCGATGCCAATCCCGGCCCATTCCAGGTCCTGGCGGCGGGTCCAAGCCAGGAAGTCATCGTACTGCCTCACCGCCGCTTCACAGTTGCCCAGGTGATACCAATAGCCTTGTTCCTTGGGTAGGAGTTGCCAGGCAATCACCGGGATACCCGCGGCATTCAAGCGACGCACCACCGCCGTCCGTTCCGGGCTGAAGTCCATGATGCCCAGGCTCACCTGGGCCTTCAGCGCCTGGAGTTGCTCCACCAGGGCCGGTCGGCTGAAGAGGGATTCCAGAGGTTCCGGCGCCAGTTCGCAGAAGAAGGTGAGTCGGACCTGGGTTGAAGTCGACAGGGAAGCTTCCACAGACTCGATCATTCGGTGCAGAGCGGGAAAACGACCAGGAGGCCGGTGAGACCGAGGCGGCGTCTACTTGCGGACGTCATACCAGAATTTGCATTGATTTTTCTGGCGCAACTTCCGGTTCGGCATCCAGATCAAGTGGGCGTTTCTGGCCGCCATCTCCAATCCGCCGAATTTATCGAACTTCCTGCCCGAAGTGACGATGCGGTGTCCGGCGTCATATCGGATGATCTTCCATTTCTTCTGGGTTCGTTCTCCCAAGGCTTTTAAGCGCTTGGCGAGGGAAAACTCCTCGGCGGCGTACAACTCTTCGTCGAACCCCCCCACTTCGAGAAAGGCACGGCGGTCACAGTAAAGAAATGGCCCGACGGTCACGTTTCTCATCGCCAGGATGAGGTTGATGCCGTACTTGAACACCAGGCGACTAAACCAGCCAGAATCCGGTTCCACCCAGGCACCGCCGCCGATCACCTGGCCACTCCCCAGCGAGCGCGCCACCTTGGCGAGAATATCGCCCTCGATCAGAGTGTCGGCATCAAGAAAAATCAGGTAGTCGCCGGTGGCCGCCTTGCCCCCGGCGTTTCGCGCCCGGGCAATCTGATTGATGGGCTCGAACACCACCATCGCCCCCATCGAGGCGGCGATCTCCCCGGTGGCGTCGGAAGAATTATTATCGACAACAATGACCTCGACCTCCCCCTGGTAGGCGGTCCTGGCCTGAAACACCGCTTCCAGGGTGGTGGCAATCAGCTTGGCTTCATTGAAGGCGGGGATGACGATGGATATCTTGGGCAGGGGCTTGGACTCGGCGGAGACCCCATCGGTCGGGAGTTCCGTCTCTGTCGAGGCGGAGAGATTGTTGGATGCCATCTTGGGAAGGATCACTCGATATATCCCTGGACCGTTTTGAGATTGCCGAAACAGGCCGACTACTCTACTGTAGATGAAAAATATCCGTTGGCGAGCCCCTCTTCCGGACGAGGAGAGGCTTGACTTGTAATGGAGGGAGGAAACGGAGGATCTCACAGAACCGACGATTCCTTCTAGAAGCGGTAATAACCCACTCTCGGCAAGGTCCATGAACCCGAAATTCGTTTCCTTCCACACCATGACGCGAGGCGCTGGTAAGCCCACTTATGTGGTGAAATGCGCCCAGGCCCTCGCCGAAAAGACCAAAAACGTGCTGGTGCTGGATGGGGTGATGTATGAACAAGGGGCGATCCCCTTGCTATTTCATCAACTCCTCGGTTCATATCCCCGGTTTGGGGAAGGGAAGAATCTTTATGACCTCATCCAGGATTACGAGATCCTCTGTAGCGCCCAGGGCGGCCCGCCTCTCGACCGGGATCCCAAAATCGTCCAACAACTCAGCCATCCCCTCACCAAGTTCCATCGTGGACGGCTGTATCCGGATCTTCTCGATCGCATCAGTCCGATCCCTGGTCTGCCGTTCATCAGCTTCCTGCCCGGCAATAACGGCAAAGTGGTGGAGGTACGGCAGCGCATCGACTTCGAACACCTGTATCAGAACTGCGATGGGGAAAGGTTGTTCGTTTACCTCAAAGAAACCTTGTCCCCCCGTTACGACCTGGTATTGATCAACGCCCCCGCCGGGCATCAGGAAATCTCCGGGATTCTCTGCGGCCAGGTCGCCGATCTGATCCTCGCCATCGACGTGGACAGTCCGATCATGGAGGCGGACGCCTCCTTCATGGCCTGTTCCCAACTCGCCAGAAGAGTCGAGGCGGAAAACGGTCGCCGGATTCTGGTACGCTCGGTCAAAGGTCATGCCGTATCCGATGTGGTGGACATGATTTTGCCGAACAACCCCGGTTGACCCGAATCAGCGCTTCCCAATACCTGACACAAAGCGCGTGTTATTTCCGCCAACGTGGCGTTGACCCAACAAAGGTTTAATGTTACAAGGTGCCTAGATCAGGAAATTTGAATCCTTGCAAGCCCAGAGACGATACTGGGCCGATGTAAAAAAACGACAATCGACCGTCCATAAGGGCGGCTTTTAGGTCCCGTAAATGCCTGTGAACGACGCTGGGAAGTTGTCCCACCGTCGGTAAACGAGGCGAGCAAGGTTGATCGGGGGTTCGATCAACCGGAATCAAGCCGTCATTCACACCTGTCCGAGGGAACGAGTTAGTGATGTTTGGTTTTCGTATCCAAGCGGACATTCAAGTCAAGACCCCCAACGGACGAGTTGGGCGGAACGGCTTGAAGACTACCGAGCCAAAAGCTTCGGGTCCATAGCCTTGACATCTGGCCAAGTTCCAAAGCCTTCGCACCAGATCGACCAGCCGTTCGTAAGCCGGTAGTCGATTGCAGGCGACGTTGGAGTGAAACCTTGGCCAAGGGGAGCCGAATCCTCTGTATTGCGACGATCTATGCGGGTCGCCTCGCATGAGGCGGGAAGTACGCCGCCCCTCCGAGAAAGGTGGCGGCATTCTATAAGGCAAAGATTAAGAAAATGTGGCAAGCCTCCAGACCACATCGGATCCAGGAACAGGAGAGAGGAGGCGCAGTAGACCAATGTTCCAGACAGACCAACGAGAGATTGGACGATTAGAAGGGCTTCAACATGCAAAAAACGATCTCATTCAAGACCGCCGAATCCACCCTGGGCTTTTCTCCCAACCACTTGGCCAAGACCACCCCGAGCATTCCGGAGTATCTGGAAAATACCTATTGGTGGGCCTACCTTCACCCGCGCAGCATACGCATTTTTGAACGTCAATGGCTCATCAACCTGATCCTGTGGGGAAACTTCACCCGGCTCAGGGACAGCGCGCTGAATGAGATGGGTCAGGAGGTGCCGGGACGCAATCTGCAGGTAGCCTGTGTCTATGGGGATTTCACCCCCTGCCTGGCCGCCCGCCTGGCCCCGGACGCCCGTCTGGACGTGGTGGATGTGGCCCCCATCCAACTGGAAAACCTCATGCGCAAGCTGGGCGATTGCCCGAATGTGGTTCCGGATTGTCAGAATGCCAGTCGCCTGAGTTTCGATGATCAAACCTTCGATCAAAGCGTGGTCTTCTTCCTCCTGCACGAAATGCCGGACTATGTGCGGAAAAAGGTCATCCGTGAAGTGCTGCGGGTGACCAAGCCCGGCGGCAAGGTGGTGTTCGTGGATTATCACCGTCCCAGTCGGCTGCATCCTCATCGCTACATCATGGTGCCCATCCTCAAGCTCCTGGAGCCCTTTGCCATGGATCTCTGGAATGGCGAGATCGCCGACTGGATTCCGTCCGACCTGCAACCGCAAAAGATCGAAAAGACGACCTATTTTGGTGGCCTCTATCAAAAGGTCGTGGTCACCATGTGACCCGGACCGGATCCTAACCTGAAAACCAACAGCCGCTGCCGCGTTTTCCCCCTGCAGCGGTTCGCTATCCGAGTCTGAGCGCGGGCCAGCCCGCGCAACCTTTTGTAGTATCCCTCCCAAGCCGGTTCCAAGGCTCGGCACTACCGCCGCATCATCGGCAAAAACCGATCAGATCCATCGATATATCAATAAGTTACTCTTGGCTTTGGGGTGCCATCGGACTGAGCCGGGTAGTAGCGCCACGATCTGTTACCTCGGTTGTCGAGCTCCCTCCCCCTCCCCTCCCAGGAGACCCCGGTCATAAAGGTTCCACAGCTTGACGGCGTAGAGCAATGGGGAGTGGTCGTTGAGGGCCTCCGGCGCCAGGGCGAGGGGATGGCCGGACTGAGCCCGACGAAGCCTGTCCAGCAGCTCACCGGGTCGGGACTTGAGCCATTGTCCTATCTCAGGGGCTGGGGGGAGGTCATCGCCGATCCCGCCCTGGGCGTCCAGGTATTTGAGCTTCCCCACATGCCGGTACTTGGCCAGACCCAGTTTGGGAGGGGCATAGGGTCCGGCTGGCGGCAACCAGGGCACCAGATCCCGTCCGTTGACGAGGCGATAACAGGGAACAGTGAAATCCTGGGCAAAGGACTGGTCGCCCACCTGGGGGGAGCCGAAGGTATAGAGTCCACTGGCGGCGGGGAAACGGTCGGCGGCCAGGGTAGCCAGGGCCCCGCCCAGGCTATGGCCGGTAAACCAGACCCGGCGCTCGGGACGACGACGGACCAGGTCGCGCAGATGGGCCTCCAGCGCCGACCAGACCTGTTCCAGCGCCGCCAGGAAACCGCGATGCACATACCGACCCGATCCGGGGCTCAGTTCCACCAGATAGAGATCCGCATCGGTCCGAGCATCTCCCAGGGTACCGGCGAGATTGCGCCAGCGATCCTCGGGGGAATCCCAGCGATCCGGGCGCAGGGGTTTGGTGCCGCGGAAACAGACCACCAGCCAAGACTCCGCGGCCGCCAGATAGCACTGGGTCTGACCGGCGATGCAGATACCGGCTTCGCTCAGCTCCAGTCCGGCGCGGCGAAAGACGGGAACCGCATACTCGGGTGGACAGTAGGCCAGCAGGGAGATCTCGGCCAACCACCAGGCGTTGACGGACGCGAATTCGGTTGTCTCATGGCGAAAGGGATGGGAGGCGGCCTGCTCGAAATAGCGAAAGTATTCGGAATCGAAGATGGGTGGATGGAACAACTCGTAGCGAAGCGGCGGCAGAGGTTTTTGCATCAGGCCTCCAAAGGTTCGGGGAAGCGGGAGATGATACCCTTTCTGAATACTTATTCGGCTTGCGGCGCGGTGGGATGCGGTGAGGTACGAACCGCATCAATCGCGAAGAGAGAATGCCTCGATCGAGGCGCTTCACTTCGTTCACCGTATCCTACGTTACTCAGCTGTTCCGGGCATCGACTGAAAATGGCCGGTTTTCGTTCTCCTTGAGAGAACAATCCTTCATACAAACGGTCATTGTTCTCCATTTAAGAACGAAAAACCGAGCCAAAACGCCCCTGCCCGAAAGCGCCGAAGAAGAGGGGCCAGTCGTTGCAGAGCCCGCTCGGCGCCGGCTGGCGCGCCTGGAAGGCGAACGAACATCCGGCGCATTCAGGTATATCTTTTTCCGGCAATCGCCTTATCGCTCCGGTGTCTGATTCAAGCTTTTACGCAATAGGATCTCGTTCTGCCCAGGTTTTATCAGATCGGGGATAGGGCCGATCTCGACGAAACCGTAGCGTCGATATAAGCCATAGGCGCCTTGGTTGAAGGCTGAGACCAACACCCAGGCGTTGGCCGAGGTCAGCCGCGCTTGCCGCTCGAACCATTCCAAGGCCGCGCCCCCGAGCCCCCGACCCTGATGCGGAGGGAAAACGGCGAACAGCTCCAGGTAAGGACCGCGCAACCAGGGATGGCGCACGGCCACCACCCCCGCTGTCGCTCCTTGAGCGTCCAGTATTTCGTACCGATACAGGCCTCCATCGGCACGCAGCAAATAGGTGGCCAAAGCCTCGGCGGCAAATCCCAAGGCCAGCCAGGGATCGATGGCCGCGAGTTGGCGTGCGATAGGTTCGGCCTGTTCGGCCCTCAATGGGCGCAACCCACCAGAGGCCAGGGGATAGAAATCGGCGGCGAAGGGCGCTACCGTCACGGCTGGTGAGCCTTGCCGTCGAGCCGGTCATAGCGGCGATTATCGCCCGGTTTCAATTCGTAACACTCCGGGCTGGAGAGGATCTCACCGCTCGCCAGCAATTGGTTGACGGTGACCATTTCATAGCCCTTGGCCCGCAGCTCCCGGATGATCATCGGCAGAGCGGCGGCGGTGGCATAACCCCGGCCATTGGCATGCAATACCAGGATACCGCCGGGTCTGGCTTGACGGAGCAGGTTGCGCGCCAAGGACTCGGGAGACAGGCCCGGTACCGGATCGGCGCCAACCATGTTCCATTGGATGGCGGTCAACCCCCATCCCGCCAGCGCGTCCAGGGTTCTGGCGCCGCAGCGACCATAGGGCGGACGAAACAGGGTCATAGCCCGGGGGACGGCATCCAGCACGCTCGGGTCCATGGCGGCGGATGCCAGCCGTCGTTGCAACTCTTCCCGCAACAACTCGTACTGGGCCTGAGTCCAGAGCACCTGTTCGGCCAGTCTCTGGCTATCCAACAAGGCCGGATTGGCGTGGCTCCAGCCATGGTTGCCAAGTTCGAACAGCGGATCGGCCATGAGTTGCAGGCTTGGTTCGGGATGGGAACGCATCCATTTCCCCCCGGCGAAGAAGGTGGCGGGCACCTGATAAGTGCGTAACACATTGACGATCTCTGCATCATAACCGCTGACTTCCTGGGCCGACTCACAGAGATCGAAGGTGATGGCCAGAAGTTTGCGACCATGGAAGGGCTTGACACCCCGAATCGATTGGCGTCGCTCCACCGGCACAGGTGGGAGGGAGACGAGCGGCTGGGTGCGCTCGGGGGGACGGCGATCCACCTTGGGCAACCGACGCGGGAGTCTGTCCGATGGCGTTCCCCGCAATTCAGCCGAGGTCCAGAGCCGGTTCAACATCCTGGCGGAATCGTCTCCGGGAGGAGCGGCCCAGATCACTCCTGGACCAGCGATCAACAAACCCAGACAGCCGAGCCACGCCAGCCATGGACAGGCTCCCCAATCAGCCGGTCTTCCCATGCCGACTCCCACTGACGAAACGCGGACAGATGGCCCTTCCCCCGGGACGAGGTGGCTATTTCACCAACACCACCGGAAGCTCCGTAAGCTGGATCACCTTGGTGGTCACCGAACCCATGATGAGATTCATGACCGTGCCCAGACCACGGGTGCCGATAACGATCAAGTGACAATGCCTTTCCTTGGCGAAGGCGGCGATGCTTTCCGCCACATGACCGGCGTAGACATGGGCGGTGAAGGGGAGGTGCTGGTCGTTGAGCATGGTCTTGGCCGACACCAGAGCCATTTCGCCCTCTTCTTGATAATACTGGCGGATCTTCTCCTCGCTGACGAACAGCCGCACATCGCCGGTGGCGATAGCCGGTTGGACATTGAGCAGGAACAGCTCGAACCCCTCGAGATCGAGCCGACGCAGACGTTCGACAGCAAACCGCAAGGCCCGCAGGGCGTTCTCGGAACCGTCGATGGGGACCAGGACACGCAACATGGGGGTATCTCCTCGAAATTGACGCCATCAGGGTAAAGAACCCTTGGTGACTTCTGTAGCACATAGCGACTGGCCCTGGCCCCCGATCCCTTGCCGACGAGGATGCCCACTCATGGGTTTCTGTCCGGCAATCGCCTAAAGGTCGGGCAAGGGTTCCGGCATCGGTTACGGCCCCTCGGGCCAGGCGAAACTTTTGCGCGAGCGATGACGAGATTATTGTACATTCTGCCAGCTTGGCCTGGTGGTATCCGGCCACCTCCTCCGCCCAGGGCCATCCAGATCCAATCACCAGCGAATGCCGTTCTACCAATTCTCGTTAGCTTATCCCTGATCGGCAGCAAAGAGGGTGGCGCCTCAATCCCTTTGGTCCGTGGCCACCGGTCCTGACGGCAATCCCCGCATCACTTCCGGGCCTGGGCCTGTGTCGCCGATTTTTTGTTCTTCATTAGAGAACAATGCCGTTTATAGTATAGATATTGTTCTTGAAAGAAGAACGAAAAATGGCCGTTTTCCGTCCATGCCCGGAAGGCTGACTGAGGAGAGTTTTAGTCTCCGGGTTCGTTCGCCGACTTGGCGCGATGAGCCGCTTCCCCCTCTGGGCCGAGCGCCTCGATCACCCTCAGGGCGGTCGTCGCCAGACCCTGCAAGTCGGTAGTGGCGGCGTAGTCTCCCGCCCCACGGCGCCATCCCAGACGCCGTCCGGCCTCCAGACTGGCGACCAGGGCGGCCTCGAAATCCATCTGTCGAAACGGCACCTCCAGGGCGATACCGCCGCCGGAGCGGTGTACATGAAAAGCGTAACCGCATTCGCCGCTAGCGATGACCGGCAGTTCACAGCTCAGGGCCTCGACGATGGTCATGCCGGCCAGCTCGGTGCGTGAAGGTTGCAATAACACATCCGCCGCCCGCATCAGCTCCGCCACATCCGCACGACCACCGAGAAAGCGCACCTGGGAGGCCAGACCGAGGCTGGCGGCGACTTGTCCCATCTCCTCCTGTCGGCCGCTCCCCGCGATCCAGAGCCGGGCCTGTTGCCGGGCCTCGGGCGGCAGGGCCGCGAGGGCCCGGAGGCTGCGGTCGACCCCCTTGGTGCGGAAATGACTGCCGACCATGAGATAGAGGAGGTGTTGCCGTTCCAACCCGAGCCGGGTGCGTATGGCCTCGCGTTCCGCCTCAGTTACCGGCCGAAAGATGTTTTCGACCCCGGGCGGCAGCCGGATGAAGCGCTCGCCCGGCGTGCCATAGACCAGTTGATATTCCCTTTGTATCGCTTCGGTGAGCACCAGGAGGCGGGTCCGGCTCGTCGGAGTGAACACCGAGCGCTCCAGGGCGCTCAGGACGCGGAATCTGGGCAGCAGTCGCACCCAGGGACCCCGCTTGGCGAGGGCCCGGCTCAGGTAACAGGGGTCGGCGGCGAAATAGAGATCCAGGCCCGGGAGCTTGACGAAGCCGATGAGGACGTCGATGGGCTGGCGGTTGCGATACTCCTGCACCGCGGCGGCGAACCGCTGCAATTTACGATGATTGCTGCGACCCGTGGCAGCGAGTTTCACCACCTCGATGCCGTCAGGGACCTCCCCTTCCCAGGTATGGACCAAGGCCCTGACCCGATGGCCATGCTCGAGTGCCGCCTGGGCGATCTTGAGAAAATCTCGTTGCTGGCCGCCGTAAGGAAAATAATCGAGCAAGGCGAAGGCCAGCGACCTGGGCGTCATGGCGCCCCGGAAAGCCTGGCCAGTAATTGACGCAGGGCCTGTCCGCGGTGGCTGAGTCGGTTCTTCACCTCGGGACCGAGTTCTGCCGCGGTACAGCCATGGCTGGGGACGAAAAACAGGGGGTCATAGCCGAAGCCGCGCTCGCCCTGGGGCGCCAAGGCGATCTCCCCTTCCCAGGTGCCCTGACAGATGATCGGCGTCGGGTCGGCGGCATATCTCATGTAGACCAGGACGCACTGGAAGCGGGCCGTCCGCAACGGGGCAGGAACAGCCGCCATAGCCTTCAAAAGCTTGTCCAGATTCTCCCTATCGGTGGCGCCGGGCCCGGCATAACGGGCCGAATGGACGCCCGGAGCCCCCTCCAGGGCATCGACCTCCAGCCCGGAATCATCGGCGATGGCGGCCATGTGACCATGAAGGGCGGCGTGACGGGCCTTGATGATGGCGTTCTCGACGAAGCTCAGACCCGTCTCCGCCACCTCGGGGACACCGAGATCGGACTGGGGGATCACCGAAATGTTCTGGCTGGCCAACAACTGATTGATCTCCCTGACCTTACCGGCATTGTTGCTGGCCAGGAGAATGCGTTCGCCCTGATGGTGGCCCTGCATCATCCAGTCCCTCATTCCGCCAGGGCGGCGCGCTGGGCGCTCAGGATGCGGCCGATCCCGACCTCGGCCAGATCCAGCAGGCGCGTCAGCTCCTGGCGCTGGAAGGGATGACCTTCCGCGGTGCCCTGGATCTCGATGAAAGCCCCTTGATCGTTCATCACCACGTTCATATCGGTTGCCGCCCCTGAGTCCTCGGCGTAATCGAGATCGAGAACCGGGATCCCACCACAAATACCCACGGAGACCGCGGCCACCTGGGTCTTGATGGGGTTGATCGTCAGCTGACCGCTGGAGAGCAGGGTATGGACGGCCTCCTGCAACGCCACCCAGGCACCGTTGATAGCCGCGGTGCGGGTGCCGCCGTCGGCCTGCAATACATCGCAATCCACCAAGAGACTGCGCTCGCCCAGAGCACCGAGATCGACCGCCGCCCGCAGGGAACGACCGATCAGACGTTGGATCTCCAGGGTGCGTCCACTCTGCTTGCCTTTCGCCGCCTCCCGAGGGGTACGCTCCTGGGTGGCGCGGGGCAGCATCCCGTACTCGGCGGTGATCCAGCCTTTCTTTTGGCCGAGCAAAAAGGCCGGCACCCGGTTTTCGACGCTTAGGGTACAGAGGACCCGGGTCTCCCCCATGGTCACGAGCACCGAGCCCTCGGCCTGGGAGGTGAAATGGCGGACGAAGCTCAGGGGGCGCAATTCGTCCGGTCGTCTGCCGGATGGTCTCATGAAGCTGGGTTCCTCATCGCTGAGTCAGTCGGAATCTTGGGTGGGAGCTGGCGCCCAAAAGGGCGGAAAAGACTCATTTTGCCATGCCCGGAGGCAAGATGCGCATGGCCAGGGCGGAGATGTTGTCGGCAAAGGGATGGGCCGCGGCCTCGGCCTGATTCGCCAGGCGATCGAGGCTGAGTTGCAGGGGATCCGGTCTGTTCGTCAAGGACGCCAGTTGGCCCTCGGTCAGATTGGCCCAGAGCCCATCGGAACAAAGCAGAATGCCGTCGCCGGCCTCCAGTTCGAGCGGAGTGGCGCAACTCAGTTCGGGGGGATCGCCGGTACCGCCGACGCAGCGGGTTACATAATGGCGCAAGGGGTGATGGGTGGTGTCCCGGGGGGAGATCAAGCCCTCCTCGATGAGTCCCTGGACATAGGAATGGTCCTGGGTACGGACCATCACCCGACCGCGACGCAAGGCATAGAAACGGCTGTCCCCGACATGGCACCAATAGACCCATTGCTGCTGCACCAGGGCGAGGACGGCGGTGGTGCGCGGCTCGATGGGCGGGCTCTGCCCCTGACCGAAGGTAAGGATATTGGTATGCGCCCGGCGGACCAGTATGTTGAGAAAAAGCAACGGATTCCTGATCGGCTTCGGGGTGATGCGAAAGATCTTGGTGCAGGTCTCCACCAGAATGTCGGCCGCCACCTCCCCCTTGGGATGACCACCCAGGCCATCTCCCAGGACCAGCAGTAGACTCCCTTCGCTCTCCAGGGCCAGGCAGCGATCCTGGTTGATCTTGCGGTTTCCCAGCCGGGACACCTCGGCCACTTCATACTCGGATGGGGTCATGGGGGTTCCTGATCAGCTCTCGCTGTTCCACAGACGGAACAGTTTGAAAACGCCCAGACCGCTTTTGGACGTACCCGTCTCCTCACTCGGCCGGCCCGTTTCCTTGCTCAGGGCCTCCAGGAGTTCCTGGACGCTTTGCGGTCGCAACAAAGGGTCCAGTTCCATAGCCCAATCGATGGCCTCCAGCAGGAAGGCCGGGTAGCGGCGTTTGTACTGCTGAACCGACGGCGTCAGGGTATCGCTAGCATGGCGGGCGATCGCCGATGGTGGCGGTTTGCCATCGAGGCAGGCCCGCATGCTGGCGCCGACCGCGTAGACATCGCTCCAGGGACCGACGAAGCCCACATTGTAATACTGCTCCAACGGGGAGAAACCCGCTGTCACCACCTGCCCGGCGGTGGAATGGCGCGAGGTGGCAAAATGATGCACGGCACCGAAATCCAACAACAGCGGATTGCCACCCGGACGCAGGTGGATGTTGTTGGGCTTGATGTCCAGATGAAGCAGTGAATGGGAATGAATCAGCCTGAGAGCGTCGAGCAAGGGCAGGAAGACCGTCAGCATGAATTGCAGGCTCATTCCCCCTTGATGTTTGCGGATATAACTGGCGAGGTTCTGGCCACGCTCGTAGTCCATCACCAGATAGGCCGTGTTGTGGGCGACCAGGCAGTCGCGCACCCGCACGATGTTTGGGTGGCGCAACGAGGCCAGGGTCTTGATCTCCTGATAAAACAACTTGATGGTTTGATAGTAGAGATCGTATTTCTCCTCGCTGATGGGCAGTACATCCGTCATGCTCTCCTCCCGACGGGCCAACTTGCCGGGGAGAAATTCCTTGACCACCACCTCCTCCTGGGTGTCCAGCTCCTCGGCCAGATAGATCAGACTGAACCCCCCGCTGGCGATCAGCCGCTTGAGTTCGAATGGCCCCACCCAGGTGCCTGGGGGCAAACTGCTACGGAGCGGTTCCATGGTGGACGCGGTTGAATGAAGTCTCGGCTGCAACAGGAAAAGGTCGCGGTTATGATACAAACATAGAGAGACTTCGCATCTATTCCTTACGCGTCTGGGCCAAAAAATGGTTGGGATGCGCTGTAAGGATCCTTCAAGGCACGAGTTGAAAACAATGATCTGCAGCATGACGGCCTTCGCCCGCTGTGAATATCGGGGGGAATTGGGCGAACTGGCTTGGGAAATCCGGTCCGTGAATCACCGCTACCTCGAGGTGGGGGTACGCCTGCCGGAAGAACTGCGCTCCCTGGAGCCCCTGGTACGCGAGCGACTCGCCGCCCGTCTCAGTCGGGGCAAGATCGACTGCGCCCTGCGTTACAAGCCGAAGCTGGACGCCCTCGGTCATGTCACCATCAATGAGCGATTGGCCAACCAACTCCTCGGTGCCAGTCAGCGTCTGGCCGAGATGATGACCAGCCTGGAACAGCCGTCGCCTTGGGACGTACTCCGCTGGCCCGGGGTCATCGAGGTACAGGAACGGGATCTCACCCCGGTACAGGCCCAGGCCACCGATCTGCTCGAAGAGGCCATCGATCAACTGGTGACCGGACGACGGCGGGAGGGTCAACGTCTGGTCGAGGTCATCGCCCAGCGTTGCGCCAATATGCGGGTCCTGGTAGCCCAGGCCAGGGTCAGGATGCCCCAGGTCATCGCCGATCAACGCCTGCGGCTGCGCAACCGTCTGCAGGAACTCCTGAGCGAACTCGATGAGACCCGGTTGGAACAAGAGATCGCCTTACTCGCCCAACGCATGGATGTCGACGAAGAGATGGACCGACTGACCTCCCACCTGGGCGAGGTCGAACAGGTGCTGCGCCATCGCGAGCCGGTCGGCCGTCGCCTGGATTTCCTCATGCAGGAACTCAACCGGGAGGCCAACACCCTTTCTTCCAAATCCGTCGACTTCGAGCTCACCCGCACCGCGGTGGAGATGAAGGTGATGATCGAGCAGATGCGGGAACAGATACAGAACGTGGAATAACCATTCACCCCGTTGCGCCAGATCGAAATACCCCATGTAAAGCCGCCAACCACGCGGCTTTTTTGTTTCTTGGCGTTGCTTGTCGTGTCACTGAAGCGCCTGCTCGGCGTGCACCACCAGGTGCACCAATCGATCCGGAAGGCCGGGTTTTGGTGGCGCCAACCCTGGAGCACGGCATGGGCACCATGACGGACCTGTATATTCGTAACTGGATCAAGGCTGGAGAACGATTCGAGCTGAAAGGCGACGGCGACGGGCTGTACCTGAGTTACCGGGAAAACTTCGCGATTCTGGTATGGCGGTTCCGCTATCGCTTCGTGGGGCAGCCGCGCATCATGAGCAGATGCCAGAGAGGCCGCCAAAACGTTACGCATTCAGGTAGCCATGAGACACGATGTGGTGGCCGCCGAGAAACAGGAGCGGAAGCGAGAACCCGCCGCCACATATCGACGCCATGATCCAAGGCATCGTCAAGCGCGGCGCTCCCAGCATGGCTAATGACATTCTGCGCTGGGTACAGCGGATATTCGACCATGCCATCAAATTGCAGCGATTATTGACACGATGGGCGTAACGATAACCAATCTTAGCCTGAATCGGTGGTTGCAATAACATGCGTGCGATTAGGCTACGCTAATCGCACCTACGGCCCTACGGCCCTAACGGCAAAACGGGTTCATGCCGCAGCCCCTCACCCACCGATGAGGGAGAACCGAACAGGAATTGGCGTCAGCGCAGAAAATCGCGGATATATCCTGATACCTCAGGTGCCCGCAGGTAACCGAAGTGCTTGTGATGGTTGGGTTTGCCCTCGGGATTCACATAGTCGTTGAGGATCAGATCGTCCACCACCTGCACCCCAGTGGCATTGGGCCCGTAGTCGTCGGCAAGATGGGTATCTACGGCCACTACATCCTTCCGATCCGCGCAGTTCCACCAGCTTTTGGTGACCAAACTCGGAGTTCGCACTGGTTCGTGCGGATCGTAGCTGCGCTCCCCTTGGATCTTGAGTTTCACATGAGGAAGACCCAAGGGCGATCCTATGGTGAGCAGGAAGGGGACCGTGGGACTACCTGGTTGGCGGCCCAGATCACGTAACACGTCATAGGCTATGATGGTTCCCATGGAGTGGGCGATAAGCAGGATTTCCCGATCACGACATTGTAAGATGGCGTTTTTCAATTCATCCCGCAGCACATCGCGCACAGGTCGGATGGCCCCTGTACGATCCCGGATTTGACGCTGGGGGCTATAGTATTCCCCCAAATCCTTCAGATGGCGCTCCAAGATGGCATCCGCAAAGCGATCGAAACCGAATGCCCCTTTGACCGCATCGGCGGCACTCCCGACAACGGACAAAAGATCAGCCCGCATACTATCCACCCACTTATCCTTGTATTCTCTCAAGGCCCCAGGTGCAGCCTCCACATAGGGCTCGGTATCATAAAGGGCATCACTGCGGAAATTGACATCTTGGTGCAGTGGATATCGATACATGAGATCAGCCCAATAGACGTCGACGAAGTCGAATTGGGCGTCGACTAGGTTGCCGTTCTTCGCCAGCCCCTCCCGTATGGCCTTGATCCAACCCTCCCGATGCA
Organism: Pseudomonadota bacterium; assembly: GCA_052035915.1. Taxonomy (GTDB): domain Bacteria; phylum Pseudomonadota; class Gammaproteobacteria; order Chromatiales; family Chromatiaceae; genus JBPOHE01. The sequence continues at coordinate 30,132 of JBPOHE010000033.1, read as the reverse complement.
AGTCCCGTGGCGGTTTGTTGCTCAAACCGTGAATACCGATGATGACTTTTCCCATGAAGGGCTCCTTACAAGATTGAATTATTTTACGTCAGACAACATTAGGGTAGGAGGAAAACATCGGCGTCGATGGCGTCATTTCCTCCCTTCTTGCGATCATCAGACGCAGAATCGTAAACTACAAGTACTTTTTCGGAGCCATCATTGATCTGCGAAAACAGGGTCAAGCCTTCGGCGTGGTCATCGCCTTGGCCGTAAGGAACAGGCCCAAGTAGTACCAATTCGTTAGCCAGTACATTAGGCTCTTCTCGCGACAACAATATACTTCGCCAACGGAAGATATTTACCGGGCCATCAAGATCCATTGTCGGACCCGCCAAGATCAGAAGGTCGGTTCCATGAGAGCAGAGATCACGGATACCAAGACCACCCAAGGGGAGAAAATGCTTTCGATATAAGCAATTTTCCGTTCCAGTTGGCTTTAACCTCAGAATAGATGGATTGCCGGTTTCCTCCATCAACTCCACTTCCAGGATTACCGCCCAACCGCGCAGGACAGGGCCACGCAGCCCGATGAAAAGACGCTCGCCAGCCACGGCCAACCCTTCAATATCGAACCCATTATCCTTACCAGGGATTCCGAGGAAAGCTTTTAGGTGTTCGTCATCTTTCAATGCCTCAGTCAACTCGCTGCCCTTGGCGTTACCACGTAGTTGAGCAGCGATGCGCGTTTTCCCGTTCTGTGTATATTCTTTTTCCAAGGTATAGATTCCCTCTCTCTCTACAATCGGGATGCGGGCCAGAAGGTAGCGGTTCCCGTCACTAGTCACTTTCTCTAACTGCTTACCGATCTTGTCAAGCCCATCCTTAGATTTTTTAGGTTGCTTACGCTTAAGACTGTGCGAACCTACCAACCATAGGTAGCCGTTTTCATAGTCTAATCCTTCTATATCCGCTTCCTCAAAGTTCATGGAATTCGTTGGCGGCGGCACCGGAAGATTGATATACGTGTCGAGACGGAACTGTTTGTGTTGGCTATAATGGTGGTAGTTACCATTACTATCGTCTTGGGCATTGGAAAGCCGTTCCAGACTAATAGCTTCATCATTGGCGACCCAGAGAGTATTCCCGATCTGCGTCACAACGGACAAGCCATCCCGAATTTTTTTGTCTTTATCCAAGTTGTCGAGTGTGGGGTCAAACTCCAAGCGAACGATATCTTTTCTAGTCAAGTTCATGATTCCGATCTCCTACTTCCTCATTCCTCAGGGTTACTTCTAGCAACCACGTCTAGCGGAAGACCATAAGCGTATGTTCGCATATCAAATCAGTAGCTGGAACTGTCTGTTTCTCTGATCTGATTGCGTCATCAGAAGGCTGAAGTGCTCAGATAATCTTGCTGGCGGAAAAGATTACCGAAAGATCAATCACTCGGGGAGGCGTGGCATACGGCTCCCTTTTCCCCGTGGTTGAACTGCCGTCATAGCAATATGGAATATTCCATTTTTTGTAATTACCACTCTTGTAACCCTCATGTTTATGGCCAAACAGCAAAACCCTTACATCATACTTTTCTAGTATTTTCTCGAGTTTCGATCTATCATTAAGGGCATGCCCAAAGTTAAGCCATGTTTCAAAAGGATGATGATGCAAGCAAACAACGATATGATCTATCTCTCCCTGATTTTTCCTCACCTGAAGATCGGACAACATTTCTTCTAGTCTATCTCTTTGGAGATCTCCCAGGCTTCCGTCTGCTAAAGTAGATCCTCCATTGTCATGAAATTCACCCTCCATAGAGTTCAGTCCAACAAATGCCACATTATCAACTAATTTTAGAACTGGAAATGTGGGTATTGAATCCTTCACTTTAACAAACCTTACCATAAAAGCATTCCAGAATTTCCGAACAAACTCATAATCACCTTTTGTTCCACTTCCAAGGTCATGATTTCCATTCACAATAAACAGCTCAAAGCCCTCATCGACTAACCCTTGCAGAATCTCTTGAGCAACAGGGTACTTATCATCATTTGCGTTATCAACAATATCCCCGGTATGTACAACCACATACTTCATCCCTATTTGACTGGGATCAAGTTGATCCTTGTTCTTGAAATCAATTATTTTCTTTACGGTCTCTCGGAACACTTGTTCACAATCCTTGCCCTCATAGGCAGACTCAACGGAACCAATATGCGTGTCTGAGATATGGATTATCTTGATAGCCATAAGTCTTTCCTCTTGAGTTTTATGATTATGTAGATTTGCATTACTAGCAACAAATACTGTGAGACAGGCAGGGCAGATGTATTCCCAGTGATTAACAAATCGAAAAAATGAGAAACGTCCCTCAAACATTAAACAGCGAGGCCCGATCTGGAATAGATTGAGGGATATACACTATGCTCCACGATACAAAGTGTTCTTGCTTGACTTAGTCATACAGCTTTCTGGCTTGGTAGTGGATTCCATCATCGAACTTTCTTCAGGCGGCGTGATATCCAGTGATGGCGCAAGAATTTCTCTCTCAGCACCCGAAATCACGCATATTTCACGCGCATCAATTCAAGCTTTATTCTCGTTTAGCCGTCTCCATAGTCTACCTAGACAAGGCGATATTACCTCAGAACCTAATGGGAAATCTGTAGGAAATCCGCTCATTTTATGTAGGAATATTCCTACAAGGCTCAATATGGATTCCGGACAGGTGAAACTGGGGCGCTCTGACCGAGGTAAGGAGCTACACTGAACAGATTCCAAACCGATACGATCGAAGGGCGGCCCGACGATGATCAACCTTGAGACCCTGTTGGACGATGCCAAGTGCTACGAAACCGTCCGTCAGTTGCGCTGGCCCGAAGGGGTCCGTTGCCCGCACTGTGGCGTGGCGACGATCACCAAGCAGGGACGGGATACCACCCAACCGGCGCGGCAGAAATATCGTTGTGAAGGTTGCCATCGCCACTTTGACGATCTCACGGGTACGGTGTTGGCGGGGCATCATCAACCGCTCCGGGTGTGGATCTTGTGTCTGTATTTCATGGGGTTGAATCTGTCTAACGCCCAGATTGCCCACGAACTGGGCTTGAATTCGAACGATGTACAGCGGATGACAGAACAGCTCCGGGAAGGGATCGTTGCCCGCCAACCCGAACCGGTCCTGTTGGGGGAGGTGGAATGCGACGAGGTGTACGTGGTGGCTGGTCACAAGGGGCATCCGGACGCGGTGAAAAAAAGGCCGGCGAGGACGTCGGCGCCGGCTGAAGGGCGCGCGGGGACGAGGGACTCTGGAGAAGGAAAAGCCCCCGATCTTCGGGATGATCCAGCGGGGCGGTGCGGTGGTGGTTCGGATGTTGGAAAATGTCCAGCAAGCGACGATCCGCCCGCTCATCGAGCGGTTCATCGCCACGGGAACCCGGGTGCATACCGATGAATACGATATCTATAACCGGTTACCGGAATGGGGCTTTGACCATCACACCGTGTGCCACAGCCGGGGCGAATACGCCCGCGACGAAGACGGCGATGGCCTCCATGAAATTCATGTCAACACCGCCGAGGGTTTCTGGTCACGGCTGCGTTCCTGGTTGCGACCCCATCGGGGGATCTCGCAAGAAAAACTGCCGCTGTACCTGGGCTTCTTTCAGTTCGTGCATAACGCCCGCATCCGTGGTAAAGGGTTGCTCAAACCCCTCTTGGAACTGCTAGTGGCGTAATAAGGCGAACTGTCCGGAATCCACATTGAGCCTCCTACAATTTGGGTTTCCATGACGCGGCCTAGCCGTCCATCGCCTTCCACAATACTTGTTCGCCTAAACGGCTTCCCCCTCCATCACCGGAACGAGGGGCTGGGTCTCGGGAATCGGCTGGTGGTCGACCTCTTCCAGGGGGATCCCCCCATGGGTCCGGGCCAGCAGCACATAGACCGCCGGCACCACATAGAGGGTGAACAGGGTGCCTATTCCGAGCCCGGTGGCGATGACCAAACCGATGTCGAAGCGGCTCATGGCCCCGGGTCCGCTCGCGGTGAGCAGGGGGACCATGGCGACCACCATGGAGACGGTGGTCATGAGGATGGGGCGCAGGCGGATGGCCCCGGCCCGCTCGACCGCCTCGCGCTTGCTCAGCCCCTCCCGCAACTGGAGCTGGTTGGCGAACTCGACGATGAGGATGCCGTTCTTGGCGATCAGCCCGATGAGGGTGATCAGACCCACCTGGGTGTAGATGTTGATGCTGGCGAAGCCGAGGGTGAGAAAGGCCAGGGCGCCGGCGATGGACATGGGCACCGACACCAGAATGATCAGCGGATCGCGCCAGCTCTCGAACTGGGCCGCCAGCACCAGATAGATCACCAACAGCGACATGAAGAAGGTCAGCACCAGGGCGCTGCCCTGTTGAGCGTACTGGCGCGACTCGCCGGTGTAATCCCAGTGGAAGTTGCTGGGAAAGACCTCCTTGGCCAGGGTTTCGAGGGTCGACATGGCCTCGCCCAGGGGCACCCCGGGCGTCATCAGGCCCTCGACGACGATGGTATTGAGCTGCTGGAACTGAGTACGGGCGCTCGGCTCGACGCTGGTCTCGAAATGCACCAGGGCGCTGAGCGGCACCAGTTCACCGCTACCGGAGCGGACATAGTAGTTGTCCAGCATCAGGTAATCGTTGCGAAACTCCCGCGCCACCTGGGGCATCACCTTGTAGCTGCGCTCGGCCAGGTTGAAGCGGTTGACATAGCCGTCCCCCAGCAGGGTCGCCAGGCTGGTGCCGATGTCGCGCATGCTGATGTCGAGGGCCCAGGCGCGGTCGCGGTCGATCATCACCGTGGTCTTGGGGCGGGTGAAGTCGATGGCCTTGCGCAGGAACATGAACTTGCCGCTCCCCATGGCGCGACCGATGAGACTGCCCGTCACCTGGTCCATCTCCTTGTAATCCGCATCCGAGATGATGACGAATTGCATCGGCAGACCCCGCCCGCTGCCCGGCAGGCTGGGTCGCGGAAAGATGGCGAGATCAAAACCGGCGACCTGCTGCAATTTGGTCTGCACCTCGGGTTGGACCTGCATCTGCGAGCGCTTGCGCTCGCTGACCGGCGGCATGCGGAAACCGCCGAAGGTGATGCTGGGATCGCCCTGAAAACCCACCACCAGGAAGCTTTCCCTGTATTCGGGAACGGTCTCGAAGAGTTTCAGCACCTGTTTGGCATAGATCTCGTTGTAGTCGGCGGTGGCGGTCTGGGGCGCCACGGCGCGGAAGAAAAGCATGCTCTGGTCCTCGGTGGGGGCCAGTTCCTTCTTGGTGGTGACGAACATGAAATAGATGCTGACCAGCACCAGCAGCCCGAACACCAGCACCACCGAGACATGCTCCAGCATCCCGTGCAGGCTGCGGCGATAGGCGTTGGCCAGCCAGCGGAAGAAGCGCTCCACCAGGGCCTCGAAGCGTCCGGGTTGGCTGGAGTCCTTCAATACCTTGCCGCTCATCATGGGCGACAGGGTGAGGGCCACCACCCCGGAGATAAGCACCGCCGCCGCCAGGGAGAAGGCGAACTCGGTGAAGAGGGTGCCGATCAGCCCACCCATGAAGCCGATCGGGGCATAGACCGCCACCAGGGTGGTGGTCATGGCGATGATGGGCAACGCCAGCTCCCGTGCGCCATGGAGCGCCGCCTGGGTCCTGGGCACCCCTTCCTCGATGTGACGGTGGACGTTCTCCACCACCACGATGGCGTCATCCACCACCAGCCCGATGGAAAGCACCATGGCGAGCAGGGTAAGCAGGTTGATGGAGAACCCCAGCCACAACATGAGCGCCGCGCCGCCGATGAGGGACAGCGGCACCGCCACCGCGGGCACGAGGGCCGCGCGCATGGAACCGAGGGAGAGGAAGATGACCGCCAACACGATGAGCACCGCCTCGATCAGGGTTCGGAACACCTCGGCGATCGAGTCGCTGATGAAGAGGCTGGCGTCATAAGGGATTCTCACCTTGAGCCCGGCGGGGAGCTGGCTCTCGATGTCCGGCATCACTTCATGTACCCGCTTGGCGACCTCGAGCGGATTTTCACCCGGCGCCGGTTCAATGCCGACGAAGATGGAAGGGATGCCCTTGTACATGGTCAGGGTGTCATAGTCCTCGGCCCCCAGCTCGACCTCGGCGATATCCCGCAGCCGCACCATGATGCCGTTGCGGCTGGCCACGACCATGTTGCGAAAGTCTTCCACCCGGCTCAGATCCGTATTCGCCGCCAGATCCATGGTGACATACTCCCCTTTGGTCTTGCCGGCCCCGGAGAGGTAGTTGTTGCGCAGCAACACCGCCTGTACGTCGTTGGCGCTGACCCCCAGCGCCGAGAGGCGTTTGGGATCCAGCCAGACCCGCATGGCGAAGGTCTTGTTGCCGATGAGCTGGGCCTTGGCGACGCCGGGGATGGCCTGGAGCTGGGGCTGGACGACCCGCAGCAGATAGTCGGTGATCTGGGACAGGCTCATGGCCTCGCTGTAATAGGCCATGTACATGAGCGCGGTGGGATCGCCGGTGCGGGAGTCGATGATGGGATCTTCCGCCTCCGCCGGCAGCACCCGGCGTTGGCTCGCCACCTTGGCCTGGATCTCCGCCACCGCCGCCTTGGGGTCATAGTTGAGCCGCATCCGCGCCTCGATGGTGGATTTGCCCTGCACCGAGGTGGAAAAGAGATAGTCGATGCCGTCGGCCTCGGCCACGGACTGTTGGACGGGGGTGGTGATGAAGCTCTTGACCATGGCGCTGCTGGCGCCCGGATAGTTGGTGGTGATGGTCACCACCGTGTCCTTGGTCTCCGGGTACTGGCGCACCTCGAGACTGAAGATGGCCCGCAAGCCCACCACCAGGATCAAGAGGCTGACCACGCTGGCCAGGACCGGACGCTTGATGAAAAGATCGGTGAACTTCATTCCATTTCTCGGTAGTTTGGTAGGGTGAGCATCGCCCGCCGATCATGGTGCGCCATGCGCACCCTACGGCTATTTGCCGGCCGCGCCGAGCACCGCCCCCTCCTGGGGCACCACGGAATTGTCGATGCGCACCGCCTGGCCATTGCGCAGCTTCACCTGCCCGGCCAAGACCACCCGGGTCCCGGCTTCCAGGCCCTTGAGCACTTCCACCCTCCCCTTCTGTACCCCGCCGGTGCTGATCTGGCGGCGTTGGGCGAGGGTCTTGCCGTCTTTCTCCTCGATGACGAACACCGAATCGCCATAAGGGTTGTAGGTGATCGCCAAGCGCGGGATGGTCAACACCTTGTCCTGGGCGGGCAGGAGAACCTCCACATCGGCGAACATGCCCGGACGCAACAGGCGCTCTGGATTGTCCAGGGTGGCGCGGAGCTGGAGGTTGCGGGTGGCGATGTCTATCCCTGGATTGATGGCGCTGATCTTGCCCTGGAACTCCCGCCCGGGATAGGCAGCGACCCTGACCAGCATCGCCTGATTGAGTTTCAAGCTGGAAAATTGGCGCTCGGGGAGGGAGAAATCCACATGGATGGGGTTGAGGGACTCCAGGGGCACGATCTTGGCGCCTGGGGCCAGATACTCGCCGATATCCGCTTGACGGATGCCGAGCAGCCCGCTGAAAGGAGAACGGATGGTTTTCTTGGCGATGACCGCCCTTTTCGACGCCACCTGGGCCTCGGTGCTTTCGAGCTGGGCCTTGGCCTCGTCCACATCGGCCTGGGAGATGGACTTGTCGCTCAGCAGGCGGGACAGACGATGATACTTGAGGGCGGCCAGCTCCCGGGTCGCCAGCAAGCCTTTGAGTTCCGCCTGATCGACACTGTCGTCCAACTTGACCAGTACCTCTCCCTCCTGGGTGGCATGGCCGGATTGAAACAGGATCTCCCGCACCGTGCCCGCCACCTCGGTGGTGACGGAGATGCCCTGGACCGCCATCAGGCTGCCGACGGTCGCCAAGCGCGGCTGCCAGGTCTCCACCTGAACCTCGGTGGTCGCCACCGTGGCGGGTGGCGGCGGTTGACTCATGCGGGCGGCGTTGGCCTGCATCTGCTGTTGTTTCCAATAGGCGATGGCGCCGAACAACAACCCCACCACCAACAGCATGAAAAACATTCGCTTGAACATAAGTGATCGTTATCCATCGAGAGTCCGCCGCACTATTCGACAGACTAGCCTTGAAGTATCTTTCCAGCAAGATATTTCATGCCTGGAACCTACGGGGGATTGGCCGTTGTGGATGTAGACAAAATCAAGGTGACGGAGTTGCTGGGCGGACTGGCGCAAAACTGGCCGGAACTGGGCCGGGAGATCTCGCCCGCCGTGCTACGTCTGTACCGCGCCCAGGAGTATCTCTATGCGGATCTCGTCGCCGTGCTCCGCCCCCTTGGCCTGCAGCCCGGGGATTTCGATTTGCTGGCCACCTTGCGCGGCCAGCCACCACCCTTCCAGCTCAGTCCGACGGTGCTCTACCGCACCCTCTTTCTCAGCTCGGGCGGGCTCACCAAGGTGTTGCGGCGCTTGGAACAGCTTGGTTTCATCGAGCGCGAGACCTGTCCGACCGACAAGCGCCGTCAGTTCGTGCGCTTGACGACTCACGGACGGGATCTGGTCGAGCGGGCCGCTCGGGTCACGCTCGACCACCAACACCGCTTCCTCGCCCCCTTGACCAACGCCGAGCGGGAGCGACTCGACCAACTCCTGACCCAGCTCCTGGCGCCCTTTGAGGGCCAGACCCCGGAACCCAGCCAATGACCGCCCCTATCCACTCCGAACCCGATCCCGCCGCCATGGATCAGGTGCGTGCCTGGCTCGCCGCGGCACCCCGACTCCTCGTCACCACCGGCGCTGGTATCTCCGCCGAGAGCGGCATCCCCACCTTTCGCGGCCCCGGCGGTCTCTGGCGTCGCTTTCGAGCGGAAGATCTGGCGACCCCAGAAGCCTTTCGACACAATCCCAAGCTGGTGTGGGAATGGTACGACTGGCGCCGAGGGCTCATCGCCCAGGCGACGCCCAATGCCGGTCATCTGGCCCTGGTGGAGATGGAACAACGCCAGGGTCACTTCCATCTCATCACCCAGAATGTCGACGGGCTGCACCAAAGGGCCGGGTCGCAACGGGTGATCGAGCTGCACGGCAACATCTGGAAACTTCGCTGCACCGCCTGCGGCACGGAAAGCCTGAACCTGGAGACCCCGTTACCCCAACTCCCACCCCGTTGCCCTTGTGGCGGGATGTTGCGTCCGGGGGTGGTCTGGTTCGGTGAGGATCTGCCCCGTACGGCCCTGGAGATGGCCTGGAGCGCCGCCGAACAGGGCGACCTCATGCTGGTGGTGGGGACCTCGGGCCTGGTCTATCCGGCCGCAGCCCTGCCGGACATCGCCCGACGCCATGGGGCCAAGATAGTGGAGATCAATCCCGATCCCACGCCCCTCAGCGACCGTGCCGACCTCAGCCTGCGGGGTACCGCCGCCCAGATCCTGCCCCGGCTGCTGATTCCTTCAGCTTGAGACAGCGCCTGCCGAAGCCGACCGCCAAGCCATGCGCCACCGCTTCAGGATCTGGCGGATTGCTTCCATAATGGACGCCTCGAAGATTTCTGCCAGCCCGGGAGTCACACAGCATGCGACATCAAGACATCTTGGCCATTCTGACAACGGCGCCGATCACTCAAGGCTTGGAGACGGACGATCTCGAGGCGCTGATCGCCCACTCTCAGGTGATCAACCGGCCTTCGGGCACGACCCTCATCGCTGAGGGACAGATCGGTGACGCCTTGCATATCCTGTTGAGCGGCCAATTGGACGTCAGCCTGCTGAAGGCGAACCGGGGTCGCAACGACAACAGATTCAGCGACATCCACCTCAACACCCTGAGACCGGGGGACTGTTTTGGCGAGTATTCCCTGATCGACGCGCAACCCGCTTCGGCCTCGGTCATCGTCAGCGAAGCGGCCGAGATACTTGTCATCACGCGCCACGCCTTCCAAGCCCTGATCGCCGCCTCCCAGGATCGCCTGGGAAAGATCCTGTATCACAACCTGCTGCGCATCCTGGTACGTCGACTGCGGAAAAAGGACAAGGAACTGGATCTGAATCTTGACCTGTCCGAATAGATCGGAGACGAGCACCGCGGATACGCGCTTCCTGGACTCGCCGCCAGGTGAGTTAGGCATCGCGTACCTTGCCTCTGGATGTGCCCCTTGTCGATTAGCGAATGCTGAAAATGCTATGCGGTGCCTAGCCTAGGCGGCTGGACCGCTCCCGGGCATGGGCTTTTTCTCTCGGTTTTTCATTCTCCCATAGAGAACAATTCCTTTTTTTATTCATCAATTGTTCTCCATAAAAGAACGAAAAACCGCCGTTTCCAGTCCAGGCCCGGAACAACCGAGCGCCCAGGCCGCTTCCTGATGGGTCTGTACTCTCGGCAGCGGATTCGGCTTCGACGCCCGAGCCCGATCAGTCGAGCGCCCAGAAGGTATTCAGAACGGGATGAGCCTAAGCGTCGCCAGAAAGCACGACTCGGTCGGACAGAATGGCTGTCCGACCGACAACCGACGTAGAGAAAGAGGATAAGGGATGGCAGGGCCGCGGACGACCCGGCAACCCGGGATGGATCAGTGGACCCCGACCGGCTTGAGCCCCCTGCCGGCGGTGAACAGACCCTTACGGAAGCTCCTGTCCTGACCCAGTGCGAGCAGACGGCCAAAGCGATCGGCAAACTCTTCCCGAGCCTCCTGTTGTCTTTGGCGCAAAGCGGTGATGAGGCTGTCCATGGCCGCCAAGGTTGGCGCCGATACCCGGCTGTCCACCGCCATCCGCTTTTTGTAGGTCTCCAAGGTGGTCGCCTGCACCTCGCCATCCTGAAACACCCCCAGGGTCTCCTGCAACGGCTTGAGGGTCTGGATCAAGAGAGCGAGGCCCGTTTGAGGAAAGAGGTGCTGGAAGAATTCGGTCAGGTAACGCAGAAGTTTGCACTCCTTGCGCAGTTCATGCACCACCGAGGCGGAGGTGCTCGGTTTAATGCGGCTGCCATTGACCAGTACCCTGTCCAAGAGGCGATTGATGCGACGCCGGGCCAGCTTGACAATGGCCTCATAGGCCTTGGGCGCCGTGGCACGGGGCAACTCCGGATGCTCCAGGAAGGCATGCCAGTCTGCGCAGAGCTTGCGGAAGCCCTCGCTGTCCAGATGGGCGGTCAGGCGCTGATGCTCGATGCGCTGCTGAGCCCGGAGATACTCGAACAAGGGATCCAGATCCGCCTGTTGCGATTCGGGCAGACTGGCGCGATAGCCGGGGAGATGCTGGAGATAGACATCCAGATCCCGGGCGGGACCGGTGAGATCGCCCAGGAGGGCGAAGCCAGCCCGGAAACGCTTGAGCTCAGGCGGTGGAAAGACCCCGGGCAACTGGGACAAGGCGGACCGGATGCGCCGCAGGCTGACGCGCAGGTCGTGGAGGAATTCGGAGTCGAGTTCCATCCGGGTGCCGATCAGGTTGGCCTCCAGGATCTCGAACAGGCGCAGATGGATCTCCCGCGCAGCCTGGCCGGCCGAGGTCTTGGCGGCAAAGCTGTAAGTGGCCTGATCCGAATAATCTGCCGGACGTCGCCCCAGCGCGGACAAGCCTTTGGTCAACCAATCGCATCTCTGGGCGTGACAGCCATTGTACTTGCGCAGGCGGCGACTGAGCCGACGAGCGGCCCGCGTGTAGCCAGGGGTGGGCGTAATGCAGATCGCTCCAGGCAGGCCGACGGTACGTCCGCTTCCCGGATCCACGGCCATCCCCTTCTCGAAGCCCACCCGGGCGACTACCTGGTCATCGCTGTCGCGCACGGGGAAGGTCTCGCTACGGACCCGCACCTGCACCTGAGGCAGCAGGATCCGTGACTCCAGGATGCCCCCCAGGATCTCCCGCATCTGGGGATCGAGATCCTCCACAAAACGTAACTGGGCCGAGATGCCGCTATCGAGCAGGTATTCCCCCTCGGCATTGGCCAGTATGAGTTGCGGGGCACCAGATTCCGGGAGCCGGGTCAGCAGCCGCAGACCGGCACGAAACAGCCGCCAGTCGAAACTGTCGTAGTAGATCCGGGTCTCCACTTGCGCCCTTTCCATCGGCCCACCGATGGCCTCGACCAGCCTGATCTTGATGGTATCCAGCCCTGGTTCAGGGGATAAACCGAAGTACCTCTGTGCCGTATTCATATTCCACCTTGGTTGAATAGGGATAGGATTTTTTGATGCTAACCGAAAAAGATTACATTTCGGCGACAGAAACCGAAATTCCCTATTCTTTTCAGGAGCTTTCTTCCTGCTGACGGCAAGGCGGGCCAGCCGCAGGTTTTTTTCCGGTTCTCAGACTGGTTCCAGACTTCTGGTGGCGATCTCGTAGACATCCCCGGAGAGACCCGGGGCCTCCAACACCCGTTGTAACAACCCCTGCATCAAGGCTTGACGCGCGGGATCATAGCGTCGCCAGCGACTCATCCCCCGCAGCAAGCGGGCGGCGATCTGCGGGTTGATTGGATCGATCGCCAACACCTGATCGACGAGGAAGGCGTATCCGGCCCCGTCTGGGGCATGGAAGTGGAAGGGATTGGCCGTGACAAAGGCGCCGATAAGACTTCGCACCCGGTTGGGGTTGGCCCGATGGAAACAGGGATGTCCCATGAGCCGCTTGACCCGGTCCAGGGTCCCGGGGTGCTTGGCGGTGGCCTGGAGTGCGAACCACTTGTCCATCACCAGGGGATCAGACCGCCAGTGGGAGGCAAAGGACTCCAAGGCCGATTCCCGTTGACCGCAGTTGGAATTGGCCAGCCCGGACAAGGCCGCCAGGGTATCGGTCATATTGTGGCTGTGCTCCAACTGCCTCAACGCCAGGGCATAACTCCCTTCCTCTTCCAGTTGCAGCAGATAATCCAAACACAGGTTTTTCAGCGCCCGCCGACCGATAGCCGCGGGAGAGATCTCATAGGGCCCGATTTCCTGGTTCAGGCTATAGGTCTGCTGGAGTTCTTCCCGCAATTCCTTGGCCAGCATGGATTTCAACCCTTCCCTGGCCCAATGGATGGCCTCCATGTCGATGACCTCCATCTGTTCACCCAGATCGAGTTCGGACGGCAGGGTCAAAACCTCGGCCAGAAGGGCTTGGTCCGCCCTGGGATCGAGCAGGGCCGTGCGGAATGCGTCGATGAAACCAGCGGGGATCGACATCGGCTGATCGGCTTGGCGCGCCACCACCAGTTGTCGCACCAGCTTCCCGGCCAATCGTTGGGCGGCGTCCCAGCGACAGAAGTCGTCACTATCCCGGGCCATGAGGAACATCAGATCCTCGTCGTTCTCTTCTACCCGCAACTTGACCGGCGCCGAGAAGCCCCGCAACAGGGACATCCGCGGCGGCTGGACTATCCCTTCGAACACAAAGACCTGCTCCTTCTCACGCAGCTCCAGGACGCGGGTGCTGGGACCGGGCTCAGATTCGCCCAGCAAAGGAAGCGGCAGATCGGCGCCGTCCGGGTCCAGCAGCCCCAGGGCCAGCGGGAGGTGAAACGGCGGTTTGTCCACTTGTCCGGGCGTGTCCGGGCACTGTTGGTGGACGTACAGACTGAAACGTCCGCTACCCGGGTCGTGCTCGCCGCGGATACTCAGCTCCGGGGTCCCGGCCAGATCGTACCAGCGGCGAAACTGTCCCAAATCGCGCTGGCCGGCATCCTCCATGCAGCGCACGAACTCCTCGGTGGTCACCGCCTGACCGTCATGGCGGGCGAAGTAGAGGTCCATGGCCTGGCGAAACATCTCCGGCCCCAGCAGATTGGCCTGCATCCGCACCACCTCGGCGCCTTTCTGGTAGACCGTCATGGTGTAGAAGTTGTTGATCTCGATATAGGAGCTGGGCCGCACCGGATGGGCCATGGGTCCGGCGTCCTCGGTGAATTGGTGGGCGCGCAACAGACGCACGTCGGCGATGCGTTTGACGTTGCGCACCCCGACATCGGCGGAGAATTCCTGATCCCGAAACACCGTCAACCCTTCCTTGAGGCTGAGCTGGAACCAGTCGCGGCAGGTGATGCGGTTCCCCGTCCAGTTGTGGAAATACTCATGGGCGATTACCCCTTCGATGTCGAGATAATCCTTATCGGTGGCCGTTTCCGGCAGCGCCAGCACGTACTTGGCATTGAAGACATTCAGTCCCTTGTTCTCCATCGCCCCCAGGTTGAAGTCATTGACCGCGACGATGTTGTAGACATCGAGGTCATATTCTCGACCAAACTGCTTCTCATCCCAGGCCATGGCTTTTTTCAGCGAGGCCATGGCGTGATCGCAACGGTCGATATTCTCCGGTTCGACAAAGATCCGCAGTCGCACCGCTCGTCCCGAGCAGGTAAGGAACCTATCCTCGATCCAGCGCAGATCTCCCGCCACCAGGGCGAAGAGATAACAGGGCTTGGGGAAAGGGTCCTCCCATTCGGCGTAGAATCGACCGTCCGCCAACATCCCCTCCCCCAGCGGATTGCCGTTCGACAACAACACCGGATACCCAGACCCGGCGACAACCCGGGTGCGAAAGCGCGCCATCACATCGGGACGATCGAGGAAATAGGTGATGCGACGGAAGCCCTCGGCCTCGCACTGGGTGCAGAACATGGCCCCCGAGCGATAGAGTCCCTCCAGCCTGGTGTTCTGTTCCGGATGGATGCGCACCAGGGTCTCCAGACTGAACGCCTCGGGCACATCGAACAGGCCGAGTCCGTCCGACTCCAAGCTGAAGGCCGTGGGCGCTAATTCCCGGCCATCGAGGCGAAGCTCCAGAAGTTCGAGATCCTCCCCATTGAGATGCAGGTCCGCCGTGCCTTCCAGGGCGGATGGATTCCGCCGCACCGCTAGACGGGAGCGCACCAGGGTCTGGGACTCGTCCAGCTCGAACGACAATTCCACCTGATCGATAAGAAAAGCGGGTGGGTGATAGTCCTGCAGACGGATGGTTGTTGGCTCGTGGCTCGACATAGGTATTCCTGGATTGGGATGCGACAACTCGGAGATTGGGTCGGAACCATCCCAGGGCAAGTCGTCCGAGAGGCCGGGGTGCCGCGGCCACCACCGAGCCGATGGGCCGCGACAGGCGTGGTTCCAGCCGTTCCAAACGGCCTCCGGGCCAAGGTCTATTTTGGCCCATATTGTTCTTATTAAGAGAACAATCTGTTCTTTTTTTCTTTATTTGTTCTTGAAATAAGAACACAAATTGGGCCTTTCGGATCGATGCCCGGGGCCTGCAAGCTCGAAACCGGGAGCCAGGCCCTCGCCGTGAGAGACTTTCCCAACACTTTCTCAGCCGCTCCGAGCCTGGGGACCGCGCAGGATTTCCAATTGCTGGATGATGGGGGTCAACACGGGTTCCAGTTTGCGTCTCATGAGACTCCCCGTGGCGGTGCTCTCCTTGAGGACTGGGCGTATCACTCCATAGCCCAGGCCGGAGAGAAGCCGCAAAGCCTGGAGTTCCGCCAGCATGCTCCCCTCGGCCAGGGTACGGATCTCCTCTACCTGGGGGAGAGGCGAGTGGAGGGCGAAATCCGCCGCCTCGCCCTGGAGTTCGCTCAGGCTCAATCCCGGATCTCCCTCCGGACGCAGGGAGCGAAAATGGGTTCCGATCAGCTCAAGGGTCGTGGTAACCATCTCCTGGGTGGACGGCGTGGCGAGAACACGGATCAGGGTCTCCAGATAGGTCTGACCGGAGGCCGACAGGAGTTTTTCCAAGAGTGCGGCGATGGGATTGCCGCACTGGGCGAGCGGCTCCAGTTGGCTTTGGAGAGCGACCATGTCGGCACGGGCCGGTCGAGTCAGTGGTAGGGCGTCAGGGATGGAGGAAAGAAAACCGACATAAAATATATTCTTATGTCTGGCCTTATTCCATAAATCCTGCTTGGCCTTTTCGGCCAAAAGCCCGGGTTGCAACACCAGGCGGATGGTTTCGATCATCGCCTCGGCTTCGGTCTCGAAGGGCAGATACTCGATGAGAAAGGCGGCCAATTCCCGGCCCAAGAGATCTTCGGCGACCCGAGGATTGGCCAGCATGCGGCGGGCATTATGGGCATCCGGCATCGCCCACCAGGCCCGACGCGCCAGCTCGGCGGTCAACCCCGGGGCACATACGGCGGCCACCACGGCCTCGGGTTCACCCAGCAGGAGCAATTGCGCCAAACTCTCGTCCCGCATCTGCCCCATCCTGGTCCAACGTTGCAGATAGACCGGATAACCACCCGGGGACCCCAGCACCTGGCCGGAAAACAATTCCCGCACCCGACGCAGATAGCTCTCGTGACGCCCCACCGGATTCAATCGGATTCTGGCCTCGCCGGTCTCGGTCAGACCATGGACGCTCATGGAGGATTCATCGATGCGGATAGCCAGGGGTTGACTCGCCAGGAGCACGTTGAGCCGCAGGCTATCCTCGGGGGACAATTCCATTTCTCAGTCCCTCGGTCTCGGGATCATTCCTGCTGTGGGGGGACGTAATTGGAGTCCCGGGGATTGAGAAAGATGAACTGGAAACGGCCCGGTTCGAGCTCGACGAAGTCCATGACCGCCTCGTCGAGCAGGGGCACGGACTCCGGTTCCATAATGACACGCACCCCTTCCGTGGTAAGCAGGATGTCATCCTCCTTGACCTCATCGAATCCCATCCGATAGCTGATGGACCCATCGGCAGCACGGGAAGCGGCCAGCCGTAGCGCCAAGCCATCGAGACCGCTCTGATGAGCGGCGGCGCGGACCTGCTCAGCGGCCGCGGTTGTGAGTTTGAACATGACGGCTCCTTTTGGGTTGCTCTGTCTGTACCTAGTCTTGGATGACTCGGGTGATAACCCGGAAGTGGACCCTCTCAGCGCCGGCACCGCCTGACATGCTCGACAAAACGTTTCGCCCAGGCGTTGCTCCCGGTATTGCGCTGATGGGAGTAACAGGCCAGCAGGTTGCGATAGATATAACCATCATGGCCGCCATCGATACCGGTTCCACGGACGACCTCATAGGCATACCTGGGTTCCCCGTCCAGCGCCTCCAGGCTGGAATAGTGGAATTCATGGCCATTGATCTCGGCTGGCGAAGAGACCGAACCATCCGGCCAGGGATGCTCTGGGGTCTCGCGCAATCGCACATAGCCACGCCCGGGGGGTTGGGCATGCATGACCACCTCCCCCGGGATGACCCCCACCATTTCACAGCTCCTGCCCCGGAAGGCGATGCTTCGCGCCAGATACATGAGTCCGCCGCATTCGGCGTACACGGGTCCGTTCTCTTCGATGAAGGCCCTGACCGCCTGACGCATGGACAGGTTGGCGTTGAGCTCTTCCATGACCATCTCGGGAAATCCTCCACCGATGAAAAGGCCATCCACCTCGGGAAGGCCGCTGTCGATCAGGGTATCGAAAGGCACCAGCTCGGCCCCAGCCGCCTCCAGGGCGGCCAAGTCACCCGGATAGTAAAAGGCAAAGGCCCGATCTCTGGGGTAACCGATGCGCACATCCGCGGGATGGGGAGGGTCTTCCAATCCACGGCTTTCCTTCGGCTTGGGGGCGGACGCCGCCAAGGTCAGTAGCCGGTCTATATCGACTTGGTTCCTGACGGCCCTGGTCAGACGTTGGATGATGGCGGTGGCGGCGCGTTCCTCGGTACTGGGGATCAGCCCGAGGTGACGCTCGCTGATCTCTAATTCCGGAGACTGGTGCACAACCCCCAACACCGGCAGATCGGTGTAATGCTCGATGACCCGTCGCAATTTCGCCTCATGACGTGCCCCACCGACCTTGTTGAGAATGACGCCGACAATAGCGACCTCGGTGTCGAACCTCTGGTAACCCTGGAGCAAAGGGGCCACACCCCTGGTCATACCCCGGGTATCTAGGATCAGTACCACCGGGGCGGCCAGCAACTTGGCCATGGCCGCGTTGCTGTCCGTACCTTCGAGATCCATGCCGTCATAGAGCCCCTTGTTGCCCTCGATCAGCCCGATATCTCCCGATCCCAGGGCACGACCGAAGCCGTCGAGGATCTCGTCACGGCCCATGGTATGAAAATCGAGATTCAGACAGGGATAGCCGGCCGCGGCGGACAGCCACAAAGGATCGATATAATCCGGTCCTTTCTTGAAGGGTCTGACTTGGAGCCCCCGCTCTTGTAGGGCGGCGCAGAGCCCAATGCTCAGGGTGGTCTTCCCAGAAGAGCGATGGGCCGCCGAGATATAGAGGTGGGCCATAATGGGGAGTCAGCGGGAAATAGCGAAGAGGTCCATCAGGAGTTCCTGATGGACCTCGAATCTTGACAAAAAATCAGTGCGCCGGCCCGAGGCTATCCGGGTCTTCCAGACTTTCCGGAAAGACTTTCAGCATACGGGCGCCGATAGACACCAATGCCAGAGCGACGGCAATTCCACCTACACCAAGCATGGCCTCCCAGAAACTTGGGCTATAAGCGGCGACCACACCGTCATAGAAACTACTCTGTAGCACTTCATATCCGGGGAAGAGGCTGAGGGGATAGGCCTGACCGCCGATGAGGAGAACATAGATCTGGCAGAAGCCGCCCACCAGGATCAACATGGAAGCGGTGGCTATCGCGTAACGGGATTGCTGATATTTGGGGGCGTAGATCAACACCAGGGGGAAAATGCTGCCGATCAGGATCTGCCCCAACCAGAACATAGCCGTATAGGGACCACCATCCAGGAGAATGAAACGCTCGATACCATGTTGCTGGGCGATATAAAGATTGGTCAGGTGATAGACCAGATTGAAGAACAATACAGCGCCGACAAAGACACCCAGCAGATTTTTCAGTTTGGCCAGCCGCAGATCACCAAGCTTACGGTCCCCCCAGAGATAGGCGGACATCAGGGTGATGATAAAAAAGGCCAGTCCATAGCTGAAGGACATGATGATGAACATGGGCGCTAGAACGGCTGAATTGTAGGCATCCCGGGCAACGATAAAACCGAAGATGGAACCGGTACCTGTCGTCAGCAACAACCGCCAAAAGAAGGCGACAAAGCCGATGGGCCGGGTGAGCGTCTTGGCCTGGCGTTCCATCATGGCCCAGAGATAGACCAGGGTAATGACGATAAAGCCAGTATACAAAAAGATGTTCCAGGCAAAGATCGACTTGAAGTTATAGGTGGTCATGGCGACGATCAGCCGCTCCGGACGCCCCAGATCGAGCACCAGTACCAACAGACCGCCGATCAGCAGGGAGATGGCCAACAACCCCGAATAACGGCCAAGAGGCTTGTAGAGTGGACCGCCGAACACCGAGCCGATGGAAGCCACATTCAAGGCCCCGGAGGCGGCCACGATGAGAAAAATGGCGAAGACATGTGGCAACCCCCAGATGACCTGGTTGTTCATGCCGGTGACCCAATGGCCCTCGTGTTCAAGATAGAGAAAGGTGCCAAAGCTCATGGCCATCAGGATGGCAAGCCCGGTCAGACCCGTCCAATAACGGGCAGGCGGACAATAAAGCTCACGAAACTGCATCTCCTTCATCGTACTGGCCCCTTCTCAGCTAGACGCCCGCGTAACGAACACCGGTGTTGAGTTCCAACTCGCTACGTATCTGCCGGGTCGGCAGTTCACGCAACCGCTTGGCGATGGCACTCTCGGGATCATTGAGGTCTCCGAAAATGATCGCCTGGTGGCCGGCCTTGGCACAGGCCTGGGCACAGGCCGTGGTTTTGGCACCACGATCGAGCCAATAGGCGCAGAAGTTACAACTTTCCACGCATCCCTTACCCCTGGGGGCGACTACGGAATGCTCTTCGATATTCTCGTGAATAAATGAGCGCGCTTTGTAGGGACAGGCCATCATGCAATAGCGGCAACCGATACAGGTATGACGATCAACCATCACGATACCATCGGCCCGCCTGAAGGAAGCGCCGGTAGGACAAACATCCACACAGGGTGGAAATTCACAGTGCTGACACATCATAGGCAGATTCGCGACTCGACCCGTCATCTTGTCGCGCAATTTGACCTTCCGGATCCATTGTGGATCCGTGGCCGGCCTGCCGTGACTGGGGATGGCATTCTCCCGGTTGCAGGCCTCGACACAGGCGGAACAGCCGTCGGCACACTTATTTGTATCGATGAGCATTCCCCAGCGAACCTGGGATGAAACCCCCTGGTTCGGGGTCTTCCCCCCGGCCAGGGACTGTAGCACGACTCCGGGGGCGATCGTCACCCCCGCCAATGTCGCCGCGGTGATGGAAACAAGCCGACGACGATCCATGTCCGGACGCTCGGTGACCTCAGTCATGTGCCCTCCCCTGTGATGCGGCATCGTGATTCTGCATGGCCAACGGCTGTCCGTCGGCCGAGACATCGTTCATCAAGGTGTGCTGGGAAACAAACGTCCGTTGCGAATCCGGGGTGTTTTCGCTGAACCCTGGGATGAACTCGGGCCTTGCCTGCTGGGGAGTATTGCGATGGCACCCGAAGCAATCGATATGCACCGCCGCGAATTCATGGCAGGACTGGCAAAACTGCCCCTTGACATTGACCGGCACCGCCTGGCCGAGGGTATCGGTAGCCGCATGACAACCGACACAACCGGCGAGACTGAGATCGCGCTCCCGTATCCCTTTGTGCACCGTTTCATCCCGCTCGTGCTTGAGATACTTCATGTGGTTGCGGCGCATATCCGGGGTAGAGCGCACACAGGCATCGAGCTTTGCCGCCCGGGAACCCGGCGTGACACCGGGATCACCCATGACGCTCTGGGCCAGAACCAGCAACACACCGGCAAGAAAGGCCGCGACCAAGCCGGCCATGCCGAAACTCGCCTTTTGCATGGCGCTACCTACTACTCACCGAGACCCATCTTGATGTAACCCGTAGGACAGACATCGGCGCAGATATGACAGCCGATACACTTGGCGTAATCGGTCGCCACATAGCGTCCGGTCGTGGACTCTTTTTTCGGCACCCGATAGACCGCGGTCTGGGGACAGAAAATCACGCAGTTGTCGCACTCGAAGCACATGCCGCAACTCATGCAGCGTTTGGCCTCGATGACGGCCTGTTCGGTCGAGAGACCGATCAGCCGCTCATGGAAATGGCCCAGAACCTCCTCGGCATCCGGAACCTCTTCGCCCCGCTTGACCCTGGGGGTATAACCAAAGTGGGCGAGATACAGCTCGGTTGATGGGATGATCTCCTGGGAGGAACGGTCCTCATAATTGTGCACCGCCCAATTCCCCATCGAGGTGCCGCGCATATCGCCGCGTTCTTCGGGCTTGAACACCTGAGGCGCCAGCCTGGCCTCCTCCATCTTGCGCAGCAGATCGAAGTGATGCACATCCACCTTCGGGCGCTTTCTCACTTCCTCACGGCGCAGATAGCTGTCGATACTGTCGGCAGCGATAGAGGCTTGGCCAATGGCCGTGGTTAAGAGATGGGGACGGATGATGTCGCCGGCGACGAAATGTCCAGGCTTGCCAGGTACCTGATAGAACTTGTCGGCGTTGATCAGGCCGCGGCCATTATCGAATTGTTCCAACCCGGAAAGATCGCCACCCTGGCCGATAGCAGAGACGATGAGATCGGCCTCGATAAATAACTCTGGCGCACCTTCGATCCGTATCGGACGAGGACCTTCCATGCGACAGGCAACCACCTTGAGACCAATGGCGCGCCCCTGATCATTCTTTACCAACTCAATGGGCATCACACCGTCATGGATGGTCACTCCTTCCTTGAGGGCATCATGGACCTCATGTTCGGCCGCGGTCATCTGGCTGCGGGGAAAAAGCGAGGTCAAGGTGACCTGGGCCCCCTGACGGGCCGCTGTTACCGCCGCATCGTGGGCGACATAGCCGTCGCGGATGACCAACTCCGGCCGGTCGGTGGGGTGGCTCTGCTCGATGTGACCGATGCGTCTGGCTACAGACACCACGTCGATGGAGGTATCGCCACCACCCACACAGACCACCTTGGAGGCGGTGACCTTCATGCGGCCCTCGTTGAAGGCCTTGAGGAAGGCCACGCCATTCACGCAGTTGGGGGTACCCTCCCAGCCGGCCAGGGGCAGACCTCGGCCCGATTGGCAACCCAGCGCCCAGAGGATGGCGTCGAACTCCTGTTCCAGTTGCCCGACCGGGATGTCCTTACCCACCCGGATCTTGGTGCGAACCTCGACCCCCATGTCGATGATGCGATTGATCTCCGCATCCAGTCGGTCACGCGGTACCCGGTAGCCAGGAATGCCGTAGCGGAACATGCCGCCAAGACCATCGTTCATTTCGAAGATGGTCACTCCATGACCTTTGCGCCTGAGCTGGTAGGCGGCCGCCAGACCAGCCGGCCCACCACCGACGATGGCAATACGCTTTCCCGTGGCCCCGCCCGGGGTAAATTTATAGCCCTTGTCGATCGCGGTATCGCCGATGAATTGCTCCACCGAGTTGATACCCACGAAGTCTTCGACCTCGTTACGATTGCAACCATCCTGACAGGGGGCCGGACAGACCCTCCCCATCATGGCGGGAAAGGGATTGGCATCGGTGCTGCGACGAAAAGCATATTCCTGCCACTCCATCCCTACCGGCGGTTTTTCCTGCTGCCGGACGATGGCCAGCCAACCACGGATGTCCTCACCCGAAGGGCAACTACCCTGACAAGGCGGTGTTTTATGCACATAGGTCGGGCATTTATGGGAGGTATCCTGGACGAAGATTTTGTCATGCCAGCTTTCCCAATCGTGATCCCCGTCTTTGAATCGCCGCCAAGTGAGCTTGGTTTCCACTTCACCGCCAGGAGTCGCCATTGTCACTCTCCTCAACCGATATAACTGAATAATTGAATAGGTTCTGAAGCCGTCGACACGGATGTTCTGAGGACATCCCGCGCCTAATCATCGTCCTCGTCCCGGGTTTCTTGAGCCCCGGAAAGGACGATCGCGTTGCTCACCAATTGGTGCAAACTTACTATCTGCCCCATCTCGAGCCCGTAGTAAGGGAGAACCTTGGTAAATTGGCTCTTACAGATGGCGCAGATCGCCGCCATATGGGTGACCCCATGGTCCTTGATCACCTGTTTGAGTGCCGTCACCCGCGGCACCGCCCCCTTGACACGGAGCTCCATGAGGTCGTCGGTAAGCAGACCACCGCCCCCGCCGCAGCAAAAGGTCTTTTCATGGATGGTGTCCGGATCCATGTCCACGAAGTGATTGCAAACCGCCTTGATCACGGCGCGTGGGATCTCGAACTGACCGCCAGGGTTGGGACCCATGCGGCTGGCTCTGGCTACGTTACAGGAATCATGAAAGGTCACCACCATGTGATCATTCTGGGACTTGTCGAATTTCAGCGTCCCCTTTTGAATTTCGTTGTAGGTGAACTCCAGGATGTGCTGGGGCACCGGATACTTGGGATCGAGAAAATCGAAGGGCCCGGCTAGGGTATTGAGAAAGCTGTAAGCCACCCGCCAGGCATGTCCGCATTCGCCGAAGATGATACGTTTGACGCCCAATTCCAGGGCCGCCTCGCGAATACGCATGGAGATGCGCCGCATGTTCTCATAGCTGCCGATGAACATGCCGAAGTTGCCCGCCTCGGAGGCCTTGGAACTCATTGTCCAGCTTGCCCCGGCCGCATGGAACACCTTGCCGTAACCGATGAGACCGTCGACATGGGGTTCAGCGAAGAAATCCGCCGAAGGCGTGACCAAGAGAATCTCGGCACCCTTTTGGTCGAGGGGATATTTCACCTCGACGCCCGTATCGGCGAGGACATCCTCCTCCAGCCCTTCCAAAGTATCTCGCAACGCCCCCTTAGTCAGGCCGAGGTTGTTACCTATACGAAAGACCTTGCCAATGATCTCATTACAATACTTCTGACCAACACCAATGCTATCCATAATCTCGCGGGCGGCCATGGAGATCTCGGCGGTATCTATTCCGTAAGGACAAAACACCGAGCACCGACGACACTGGGAACATTGATGGAAATAGCTGTACCAGTCATCGAGCACTTCTTTGGTGAGATCTTCGGCGCCCACCAACTTGGGAAAATATTTGCCCGCGAAGGTAAAATAACGCCGATAGACCTTACGTAATAGATCTTGCCGAGCTACCGGCATATTCTTGGGGTCCTTGGTACCGATGAAATAGTGGCATTTATCGGTGCAGGCTCCGCATTTGACGCAAGAATCCAGATAGACTCGAAGGGAGCGATATTTCCCCAGCAGCTCGCCCATCTTGTCGATAGCCTTCTGCTGCCAGTTCTCCACCAGCTCGCCAGGATAGCCGAGCGGTGTCTGGAAATCCGCCTTGGCGACATACGGCTTGCTATGAGCCATGGTGCCATCGACCAGTAAGGGCACCTCGATGTGCTCACCGATCTCCGGGACTGAGAAATCTGCTTTAGCCATGGAACGCTCCCCTCAAGGATGCAGAAATAATCCTTTGAATCAAAAAGGGAAAACCGCCATCAGGAGGATTCCTCGAGTTTACGCGCCCAAGCCGCGATATGCCGCCTTTCCCGGGGATTATCGATCTGATTTCGCGTCGGACTGAAAAAGATGCCAGGTGCATGCAGTAGCTTGCTGAAGGGGAAAATCATCATCAGCAGAATGACAAGGCTGAGATGCAGTACCAGTAATGGATCATCCGGCAAAGGTTTCCAGTCGAACGTCATCACCCCCAGGATAAAGGACTTCAAGGCCACGATATCGGTATGGAAGACGAAGGTGGTGAGCATGCCGCTGATCCCGATCAACAGCAGGAGGATCAACATGAGATGATCGGAGGGAGCCGAGATATAATGCACCCGGTCGACCAAGAAACGCCGTGCCCACAAACCCGCCAAACCCATCACCATCAGGAAGGAACCATAGGTGCCAAAGAATTGGATGAACTCGACCGGCGCCCAGACCGGGTTGGTGAAATAACGCAGATGCCGGGCTAGAACGAGAAAAAGCCCGACATGGAACATCCAGGAAAACATCCATGTCCACTTGGTACCCTTGAACAGGCTCTCAAAAAACACGACTTCGCGAAACATTCTCAGCACCACACCGAACTGAGTCACAGGGGCCGGGGTGGTTGGGATCTTTAACGGCGCCGGCGAGGCGGCAAACCTATAAATTTTATAGGCCAGACCACCAACAAAGAGCGCTGCAGCCACATAAAACGATAGGGCAAAGAGAATCGTCAGGAACGACATGCTTCCGCCACCCTTGCGAGACTTGTCTTACATGCCCGAGAGGTGTTTCGCAACCTCCCGGGCCTCACCCGAAAGATAGACCCGATCAGACGCAACCGGTCGGCTTGGGCAACCCGGCATAGCGGCAGGCCTGCTTGCCTGGCCCATAGGGGAAGAGGGCATACAAATATTTACTGTTGCCCTTATCGGCCCCGAGTTTTTTTGCTACCGCCTTGGTCAGCACACGAACCGCTGGCGCGATCTGATATTCCTCATAGTATTCGCGAAGGAAGCGAATGATCTCCCAGTGGTCGCTGGTCAGGGCAAGATCATCCTGTTGTGCCATGACCTCAGCGACCTCGGGCACCCACTCGTTGATATTAGCCAGGTAACCTTCTTCGTCGGTTTCCAGGGATTTACCGTTGACTTCGATTGGCATTGAGTCTCTCCTCGATTATCGAAACATATCACTTCGTTTACAGCCAAGATTGTATCTTATCCTTGGCGACGGTAAGGTCTACGAAACCGCCGTAGTCAACAACCTTCACACCGTCGATGAGTTTTTCCTGGCGAATGCCTCGGGCGGCAAGATCCGGTCCCAAAACCGCGACATCCAACCCTTGTAAACCAGAGGCCGCCCGACCGCCATTGACGGCGGCATAGACACCATCCTCGATGAGGAGAATGGCGTCACCCGCCTGATAATAGGCCAGACAGGTTTCCAGACTCGGGCGCTCGTAAGGGGACTTGTTGACCAGATGCAAGATGGACATTCCGACTCACCCCTAAAAGTTGAACAGCACGTCCTGCTCGGCCATCACCTCGGCCATTTCGGCACGGCTGACGAGCATGATGGAATCCTTCTCCGCCCAGTCTTCCTCTTCATCCTCGTAAACGAGGTGCTGGAGATCGTCGAGGCTGAGACCACGGGCCTCTAGAGATTCCTTCTCTACATAGATCTTTCTCACCTCGTAATCACCCAAGGCCGCGTAGGTGGGCGAAAAATTCTTCATCCCGATCCCCGAGGTATCCTGCCCTTTCACCAGCTGATAGACCCCGTCGTCGATGAAGGCCAAACTGACATCCTGTTCGAAGGCGGCACCGATAAGTACAACCTCCAAGGACTCCCAGGCATAGATGGTGCCGTAGGGCGCCTTGCGATTGACATACAAGAACTTTTTCGTTTGTGACATCGCCGCCTCCCCTAATCCCCGAAGACGACCAGACGGTCGCTCTGGATCGCGCCTTCAACCAATTGCCCCAGACCCGAGATACGGAACCCCTGGGCGATATTGGTGGCATCCTTCTTATTGCGCTTAGCCTCACCCTCATCGACGATACCCCGCCTTTGCGCCGCAGCAACGCACACCACCAAATCGAGATTGTGTTGCTGCGCCAAGTCGCTCCAGCGGTTGACGATGTTGCGATCATCCTGCGGCGGGGTGGTCAGGCGGGTGCCGTTGTTTACCCCATCGTGATAGAAAAAGATACGGAAGATCTCATGTCCCTTTTCCAGCACCGACTTGGCGAAATGGTAGGCCGAGTCGGAAGATTGATGCTGATAGGGACCCTCGTTGACCTGGATCGTGAACTTCATCGTTAAGCTCCGTTGGTCAGAGCCCTAAAACCGAATATGCGCGGAGGCATTCAGACTGGCTCGCGATCCCCGCCAATTATCGATGTGATACTTGGTGAAGGGCAGCTCCACTTCTTCGAAGAAACGCGGCCAACCGATCCGTTCGATCCACTCGTTGATGCGTTCCCAATCCCTCGCCCCGGCCTTATAGGCCTTGAGGATACGCTTGACGATAGCCGTCGCTTCCGGCCAGCGGGGAGGATTGTTGGGGATACCCGAAGCCACCAGTTTCTGGAAGGTCGGCTTACCCCGGGCATTGGAGTGATTGCCCCCCACCCAGATCGACAGTTTGGTATGTTCCGCGTCATTGATCTGCATCGGCGGACAAGGCGGATAGCAAGCACCGCAGCAGATACATTTTTTCTCGTCCACTTCAAGCGAAGGCTTGCCGTTCACCATCGCCGGACGGATCGCCGCCACCGGGCAACGAGCCACTACCGAAGGCCGCTCGCAGATATTCGCCACCAGATCATGATTGATCTTCGGCGGCTTGGTGTGCTGAACGTTGATGGCGATATCGCCCTGGCCGCCACAGTTGATCTGGCAGCAGGAGGTGGTGATGTGAACACGATTCGGCATGTTGGCGTTTCTGAACTCATCGATGAGCTCGTCCATCATGGCCTTGACCACGCCGGAAGCATCCGTTCCCGGGATGTCGCAATGCAGCCACCCCTGGGTATGCGAGATCATGGTGACCGAATTCTGGGTGCCTCCGACGATGAAACCGGCACTTTCGATGGCCTCGATCAGAGGGGCTACCCTTTCTTCCTTCGCCACCATGAACTCGATATTGCTGCGCAGGGTGAAATGCACATAGCCATCGGCATAGTGATCGCCGATGTCGCAGAGTTTCCGCAACGTGAAGACATCCAGAATACGCTGGGTACCGGCCTTGACCGTCCAGATGGTATCGCCGCTGTAAGCGACGTGTTTGAGTACCCCAGGCCGTGGGTGCTCATGATATTTCCACATCCCGAAATTTTTCCGCATCAAGGGATGCATGTACTGGAAGGGATCCGGGCATCCAGACTCGATCGGCTCTCGCATTTCGACTTTAGCCATCGCTATCTCCACAATCTACTGCAAACTGGTCTCGACTTATTCCGCACCGGGCCGGGCGACACCGCCCGACCACGCACTAGAGACTGAAGGGGCTTTCTGGTTAACCGGCTTCGGCTTTACGCTCGAACCAAGCCTCGGCGGCTTCGTCCCAATCATCCATCCGCACATAGGAACTCTGGCGCGGATAGTTGACCATGTTGGGATCCGGCTCCACACCAATACCTTCAAGAAAATTCACCAAGCCGATCCGCTCGATCATTTCGCCGCAACGCTCATGCTCAAGGGCGTTCTCGGCCCAAAAGTCGATGATAGTCTCGGCCAGCTCGACCAAAGAGTCCCAATCCTCCTGGGTTTCGAGCTTCTTGAAGGGAATAATGACGGTTCCCATCAGATCACCGATCTTCAGGGTACGCTTGCCGCCGATCAGGATGGTGACGCCCTTGTCGTCACCCGGATGCAGGGCCTTCGGCATCACGTTCAGGCAGTGCATGCAACGCACGCAGTCCTTGTTATTGACGATCAGGGAGTCGTCATCGGCCAGGGACAACGCCTTGGTCGGGCATCTGGTGATGACGTTGTCGATGATGTATTGCCGACCTTTCTTGGCAACGGCCGCCTTGACTTCCGCCTGGTCGACCTTCATATCGTCGCGCCAAGTGCCGATAACGGCAAAATCAGCGCGCTCGATGGCATTCTGGCAATCGTTCGGGCAACCGGAAATCTTGAACTTGAACTTGTAAGGCAGGGCCGGACGATGCACATCGTCGACGAAGTTGTTTACCAACAAGCGATGCGCTTTCTGTTCGTTGGTGCAGGACATCTCGCAACGGGCGGCACCGACACAGGACATGGCGGTGCGCACGCAGGGGCCGGCACCACCGAGATCCCAACCATAGTCGTTGATCTCGTCGAAAAAGTGCTGGGTGTTCTCGGTGTTGGCACCGATAAACATGATGTTGCCAGTCTGACCGTGGAAGGTCACCAGACCCGAGCCGTGCTTTTCCCAACTGTCCGCCAATTGGCGCAGCATTTTGGTCGAGTAATGGTTACCCGCCGGCGGTTGTACTCTGAGGGTATGGAACTCCTTGGATTCGGGAAAGGCCTTACCGACCTCCGAAAACCTGGGGATGATGCCGCCGCCGTAGCCATAGACGGAGACGGTGCCGCCCTTCCAATAGCCCTTCCTGGTCTCGTAGGAATGCTCCAGCTGGCCCAGCAGATCATTGGTGACCTTATTGATACGCTCATTCGGGTGCTGGTCGCGCAGACGCTTGATACCAGAGATAAAAGATGGCCAGGGCCCATCTTCCAACTGGTCAATCATGGGGGTGTCGTGTTTATTGATCGCCATGGTGCTCAATCTCCTGAAGGTAGGTTGTAGCCTGTCCGGTTAGGTCGCCCTGTCCTGCCGACACGTCCGGTCGTCAGTGGCAACGATGGGTACGGTTTTCTCTCACCGGCAATACCGGGGACTCTTGGGGGAAGCCAATAAGGGTTATGAGTAGACCTCAGGATGGTATCCCAAAGCCGTCAACCTCTATATTCCACCAACGGGGGGTAGTGAGCGGCCCCCTCTATCCCTTTTGGGATAGAGCCGATACACCTCGCCCCCGGCTCGGAATACCCCTTATGCCCCAGCACCTTACACCCCATGTGCAAACCGCCCGTAACCGCCACCCGGCTCCTGCCAGACACCCGACTGCGCCTAAAAACGTGGCGGGATGTTAAGGTTGTTTCTCCATTACGTCAATGAATTCTAATATTCCTATAACCTGGGAAGCCCCCCTCGCGCGTCGGAGAATTCTTTTTTTGTCAATGACCTGGACGGATGCTCGAGTTGATGTTAGGCCACACCTGTCAGCTCCCCAGGCTTGTCGATTGAGCTGAATGTCGAGCCGATCCATAGGCGCGATTGACTCCGACCGATGCGGCTTCTGAAGACATTTTCGGCTTCCGCGTGGTCGGGCGGCGAATGCGGGCGCCGGTTTCCTCATCCGCCGATGAGAGAAGGCCAACCAAGAGAAATGTATCGCCTGAGTTGTTCCGGGCATCGACTGGAAACGGCCAATTTTCGTTCATATTTGGAGAACAAAATGACAATAGAAAGATTATTTGTTCTCATTTTGAGAACAAAAACGGGGCGATAACGCCCTGGCCCGGACGAACCGCCAAGCGGGGGGCGCCCAGCCTTGGTGGCGGCATTGTCTCTCGCGATCGTGTCCCCGGACGTGGTGTAAGAAGCGATCAGAAGGTCATCGACTCTGGCAAG
>JBPOHE010000088.1:0-76610 GCA_052035915.1 Pseudomonadota bacterium | reverse complement strand
ACGGGTAGAAAAGAAATGGACCATGCCTATACGTAATTGGAAGGAAGCGCTCAATCAGTTCGTGATTATGTATGCTGACAGGGTGCCTGTGTGAATGCCGGTTACACAGTTGAGTTGACACCCTCGTTAAATGAGTTCTCATCTATTGCATCAAGAAAAACCAATGATGATATTAGGCTTCTTCTCGGTCGGATTCTAGCAGGCGAAATATCTAAGCCAGGATCTTTCTCGCCAGGCACAATACACGCGCTTGCGACACTTACAAAAGCAACTGCTCAGAAATTCCAAAGACTTTGTGAAATGAGCACCACATGGCCTGCTGGCTTTACATGCATCATTACTGCGCCATTTGATGATTTTAAGATCAAAGGCCTAGACAAGCTCGGCATCAGTTACCAGGATTTTCTAGACCTTCAATCCAGAGGGTTGCTTTCACCAGCTTTATTCAGCAACCTTAATCTAAAATCCTATTTAAACCGCGCACCGATTAACTATGCTGGTGAAGAAGTATTATTTTCTCAGTCAACCCCAATCCCTTCCCCTAAATTAAAAGAAATGACTATATCAGTTTTTTCGCCCATTGGCCATGAACTGCGAAGCGTGATCCCTATGACATTAAATCAGTCCTACAATCAGGCACTGTTGGATTGGCTAAAGCTATCATCCGTATCAATAATTAAGGGCCGTAGGGCGCAATAGCAAAGCGTATTGCGCCGCATGATCAAACCCTCCTATTCGGCGCAATACGGCTCACGCCTATTGCGCCTTACTTCGCTCCTATCATTTTGCTCATGGCGAATGAAAAACGTCTCGATCGATGCGATTTGCTCTGCCCCCCATCCTACAACCACTACAGTTTCAGATAGAGGTAATTCAATGAAATATACCGTTGTCTTTCATCGCACTGAAGAGGGTATCAGTGTTTCAGTGCCAGGGCTTCCGGGTTGTTGGTCTGAAGGAGATACCGAAGAGGAAGCTCTGGAGAATATTCAAGATGCTATTCAGGAGTATTTAACGGCAGTAAAAGAACTAAGCCGTGATCAGGAAACTTATGAAATTGAAGTGGCGGCCTGACTGTGACGAAGCTGGCGGGAGTCAACCACATTCTCGCAGTTCGCGCCCTTGAAAAAGTTGGTTTTCAAATTGTCAGACAAGGAAAGCATATTGTTATGAGCGACGGAGAGCGCCTTATCACCATCCCCCGTCATAATCCAATCAAGGCGTTTACCATGGGCGGTATTGTGAAGGATGCAGGACTTTCCATCGATAAATTCAAGGCATTGCTTTGACCTTACCTCGTTGGGTAGAATGAATTTCATAGTGCGTAGATGCGGTGAGGTACGAACCGCATCAATCGCGAATAGAATAATGCCTCGATCGATGCGGTTCACTTCGTTCACCACATCCTACAAATGCTGCCCAGCCTGATAAGTTGCGTAGGGTGGGTTAGGCGCGCTCATACACATCCTTCACACCGCCACTGTACCCGATGCGCGCCCTAACCCACCACCCGATTTTGCCATCGGTAGGTGGAGAATAGGAACCGTCTCGCTCCGTTTCGCTCCGTTTCGCTAGTCTGATCAAATCGATAGTTGGCATGATGTCATTGGGCGTCTAACCCACCCTACAAAACCACGGATACGGATTCGCGGCAGGGAAGTGCTCCACCGGAGGACCTTATATCAAAGACGGTTAGATAGTGCCATAATTGGTTTCACTGGCATGAAAGAGGTTAGACGCCAAGGCCAATTTAAGGTGATTCATTGGGAGCGCCAGCATAACCGACAATGTTGAAAATCTCATCCTAGAACATCTCAAACTGCTGCGTAACGAGGGCCGTAGGTGCGATTAGCGTAGCCTAATCGTACGCATGTTTCTACAACCCCGATCGGATCGAGATGACGGGATTTCGCCCATCACCCCTCCCACATCACTCTTCGCGGGACGGGGTTTACATCCCCGTCCCGCGCTTTTGGTTTGTCACCGATTCTTGGCATAATCCAAACGTTCCGCTCGGGGCGGACATATCGACTACTCTCGCGAGAAATTGAACAGCTCAAGGAAATGATAGGCGGTGCACGCCCTACTCGGCTTTATATCAAACGTTAGCGACGGGGTTACAAACCCCGTCGCGCAAACAAATATTGAAATATCTGAAAACGACGAAGTGTTGGAGCTTGCGGTTTGAGGTCCATTTCAGGAAAAGCCTTTGCTCGGCTACTTGAAAGCAGAGAATGGAAACTCATTCGAGTCAGCGGCAGTCACCATGTGTACATGAAAACTGGAAGATGAACGAACCGCCGGCGTATTCTGATTTTTCTTTTTCCGGCAATCGCCTAACAATGCGTTTCACCCGACCCGCGCCCGCAAGCTGTTTCGTGTTTTTGGGTTTTGTGGTGGGTACGGAGGGGTGGGCTTCCGTGTTAGCTTCCTACCAATTTCCATTAGGCTGAACTCGGAAACGCTATCAACCGCCGGCCAAGCCGGGTAGGTCGGCCAAGGGTTGCCGCCCTACGAATCCATTCGTTTTTAATAGAGCAAAAGCCCGGCTCGGCGCTTGAGGCACAAAGCCAAAGCCGGGAACGAAAAGCGCCTCACCTCAGCCTGGCCAGGATCTGTCGTCGGGGTTCATGCCAGGGCATCTCCCAGCCGTTTCCCAGCCGGTCATAGGCAAAGGGTGAATGGATCAGATGGTCGATCCGGGTCAGGTGTGCCGTCTGCTGGCGCAGCTTGGCGAGCCAGCCTTCGCTGCAGGAAGTCTCACCCAGTTGGTCACAGACATGGATCAGATCGAGCCGAGCTGGCACCTTGCCGGCCTCGGCCTGGCGTTGCAGCAGTGCTCGGGCGCGCTCGAATTCCTTTCGCTGGATATGGCTCCAGGCCCTGAGTTCATCGGCGCCTGAGGCATAGAGATCCAGCAAGGGAGCCAGCGTCGTCTTCCGGGTTGGCAAAGGGGGCGCGGCCAGGAGTTGTTCCATCTCCACGAGGCGACCCTCCAGCAACAGCCAGGCGGCCAGATCCAGGGTATTGTTGGCGAGGAGGTAGTCGTTGACATCCGTCATCCTGGACATCGGCTCCAGATTGCGGCGCAACAAGGACTCGGCGCCGGCCCGATCGCCGTTGCGAACCAGCAGAACGGCCAGGGTGCGACGGTCTTCGATGAGGAAATATCTGTGTTCCCCATCATGCTCCAGATCCCATTCCCGCAACTCGATCGCCCGCCGCAACCAGCCGATGCGGATCGCCTCGCTCCGCTCGCTCCCCCGCTGCACCAAGGCCTCGTAGATCGCCGCTTCCCGGGACGGAACCTGGGCCCGATGGGTCCGGATCAGGTCGAGCAGGGCCTCCAGTTCGGCCATGGCCTGGGCGTTCTCCTCCTGTCCCGAGATCAGGCGGATAGAAGCCTCCAGGGTACGATCATCCACGGGCCCGAAGGCCTCCAGGGCATCCTGATAGGCCCGCGACAGCCAAAAACGCCAGCGTTCGGGCTCATCCTCCTCATGAGCCCAGGCCGCTTCCGCAGCGATTTCCCAGCGTTTGTCCGCCTTCCCTTCCGCCTGGGCATACTCGTCCGCCCAATCCCGGCGCGGTGACGTCGGGGTCCTGGGTGAAGAGTCCCGACCAATACCGCCCAATACGCTGGCGAGCACCGGCCAGGATACCACCTGTACCGCCAGGGCCACCGGGGCAAGGAGACAGCCGAGGTAGATCCCCATGGCCAGCACGGTTTCCATCAGCCTGGGCGGGCGACTGAGTAGATGGGGAAGCGCCGCCTTCGCCAGGGCGTAGCGTTGCGTGCTATTGAGCCCGGCCAGGGCAGGAAGGCTGATCAGGGCTTGGTAGATCCGCTCCAGGGCGGCGGCCTCCGGCTGTGGCTGGTGTTGACTCGTCGCCCGCAGCAGGCGCGCCAGGCGCAGACTTCCGGGCAGGCCGAGGGCGAACATGGCGGCGATCAGATAGAGGATGGGGATATCCAGCCACCAACCCAGCGCGATCAGGCCACCCAGGCTGAGACCCAGAAAGGCCACTCGGGCCAAGGGCAGACGGGAAAAGAGGAAGGTCTCCACCACCTGACCGCCATCCAGGGGGGTGAAGGGCAGCAGGTTGAAATAGTTGAGGCTGATGGCGATCGCGCCCAGGGTGACGAGAAACTCCGGCTGGATTTGGAGCGACAGCGCCAGATAGAGACAGAGGATTCCCAGCACCAACCCGGGGATGGGACCGGCCAGATAGACGAACAGCTTCTGCCAGGGTCCGGCATCATCCTTGTCCGCCGTGGCCAGGGCGCCGAGAAAAGGCACGAAAAACACCGAAACATTGGAGTAGCCACTGAGCTTCATCGCCAGGGCATGGCCGAACTCGTGCAAGAGCAGCAGGGCGAAGAACATGGGGATGAGCGACCACTCCATGAAGGTGGCCGCGGCGCCGATCCCGAGCGCCAGGGTCAGCAGAAACAGACCCAGGCGCATCCCCCTGGTCGCCAGGGTCCCCTGCTCCGTCACCCTGGTCTGATGGAAGTGCCTGATCCCCGCCGCGACCTCATGGGCTATGGGAATCGCCACCGCCTCGGGCGCGGGGGCCTGTTTCAGACGGACAGCCCCGGCTCGAAACTGTCGTATCAGACGCCAGGCCCCGGAGAGACTCAGGCGCCACTGACCGGGTCCAGCGGGCCGGGTCCAGCCCAGTTGTTCCCACCAGAGCGGTAGTTGCTGCAAGAGGGTCTCGGCCCGAGACTGGTATTCCTCCCAACCCTTGACCAGCGCCTGACCGGCTGACTCGACCTGCTGCCGATGGAACTCCCACTGCTTGGCCAGACTGGGGCTGTAATCATCGACCACCCGCCATTGGGGAGGCACCGGCAGGAGCAGATGGGCGCTACGTCGCATGGTCTTGAACGTGCGTCCATCGGCGAAACAGTTATGGAAACTGATCATCACCGGCAAGGATGGCTCGGGCATGGGATGGTTCTCCACCAGGGCGATCGCCCCGGTCTCCGCATGCTCGTAACAATCCACATAGCTCCAGCCCGGCTGGCCGACCAGGATGGGGCGAATCCCCAGACTGCGCAGATAGCGGAACCCCAGGGCCTCCAAGGGCTGGGCAAAAAGATCGTACAAATCCCGGATCGCTTCCGGTATCTCTTCCCGCGACACATCGAGACGTTCGCTGCGCCGCAGCCGCAGCCGCGTGAAGCGGTAAAGAACAAGGCCCTGCCACAGCAGATAAGCGAATACCAGCAGCGAGACGGCCACGGCCAGGATTTCCAAGGGGGTTTCCATAAGATCGACTCCAGAGGGTCAGACACCCCTAGGATAAAGGGCGCGCCTGGATATTGGCATACTCCCGGGCCGCTTCCATACCCCGCCTCATCTCAACCCGCCCGGAAGGCCAGACACAGGGACATCGCCCCTCCCCGATCCGGTTCAGCGCCCGATGTTCAGCCCCGCGTGATTATTTGCCTGTTCAAGATTACCCTGTATTCTTAGCCGGGTTATTGATTCCCCACTTGTTAGATCGGATTGAATAAGGGGTCCGGTGATGATCGTGAACCTCCACAAGAAAGCCCGTACGACCCCGGAGATTCGTCGGGAGATTCAACAATCAAATTTGTCGGAACGGGTGTTGGCCAAAAAATATGGGGTGAGTCGGCCCACGATCCGCAAATGGAAATCTCGTGACGCGGTGGAGGATCGCAGTCACCGTCCGCATCGGCTCGCGACCACCTTGAGCCCCGCCCAGGAGGCGCTGGTGGTGGAGTTGCGCACCACTTTGAAATTGAGCGTGGATGATCTCTTGATGGTGGTGCGGGAGTTCATTCACTCGGGTGTGAGCCGTTCGGGCCTGGATCGGTGCCTGCGTCGTCATGGGGTGTCGAATCTCGCCGCCATGCGATCGGTTGAGAACGGCCCGCCAGCCCCTCGCCAGACCTCCAAGGACGACGAACCCGGGTCTCTGTATCTGGATGTCAAGTATCTGCCTCAATTCTCGGGGGAATCCCAGCAGCGCGCCCTTTTGGTCGCCGTGGATCGGGCCACCCACTGGGTATATGTGGAACTTCACCTCGAGCCATCCGCCGCGGACGCAACCGCCTTTCTCGACCGGCTCCGGGCCACGGCTCCCTTTATCATTACCAGGTTTCTCACCGACAAGGGCGGTGACCAGCCCAGCGGTCGGCACCAGTTCGAGCAGGACAGCTTTCCTTCCCACCCGCCCCAAACCAACAGCCTGGTCGAGAGCTTCAACGGGCGGATCGACGAGGTCCTCGCCACCTCCCATTTCAACCCCGATGAAGACCTTGCCCGGACGCTAGAACGCGCGCTCCGGATCTATAATCATCAGCTTCCACAAGGGGCGTTGGGACGCCGAACACCGATGCAATCCTTGCGGCAGTGGTATAAAAAACGCCCGGGGTTGTTTCATACAGCGGTTTATGACCTTAGCGGTGATGGCGACCCCGATATCCCGGTTTCATCCCTTTCCAAGTAGTCAGGATTCCGTCATGGATAAGCCAACAGGGTGCCTCGCTTTCATAATGACCCTTTGCCTCATCGGCTATGGCGCTCCGGCGATGTGCGCCCAGTATTGGGAGAATCGAACCCTCGACGGCAGCCGCATTCAGGTCGACCCCAATACCAACAAGGCCACCATCCAGTCTTCCAAGGGTTCTTCCGCCCCGCTCTGGGATGGGGTGCATAAGCTTCAGGACGGTTCCACGGTGACGGTGCGATCCGGGGTCATGGTGCCCAACCCGGACGTCCTGGACCTCAGACAGAGCGAACCCAAGGCCCAGGAACTGGCCTCGGAAGGCCAGCGTTTGTGCAACAAACTGGTACGCAAGGTCTGCGGGTTCGGCAATGAATGTTCGCCCTCGCCCCAGTGCAAAACCGCCCAGCAATTGGCCCAATTCGCCTTGGAGGAGCAACGGGAACAGGCCGCTTCCCAAGGCAACAACCGTTTTTTGGAGACTCCGGGCCAGTGCCGCGAGGCCCTGGCGAGAAGGGATTTCTTCACGCCCTGTAACGCCGGCGAGCCCACCCCCTGCGGACGTTTACAGACCAAGGTTTGTGGCGCCAGGAATCAGTGCGCCGATCGGCCCGCCTGCGCGAGTGCCGGAAGCTTGCTGGAACAGGAGCTGGAGGAACGACTGGAGGCCGTCGCGCCCGCTTCCGGGGGCCCGACCTCCGGCCAGTGTGAGCAGGCCCTCGCCAACGACCAGTTGTTCAGCGCCTGTCGATGACCCGCTTGGCCTTGCCGGTAAAACGTTCGATGGTGCGGGGCTCCACCAGTTGGACGTTGGCGCGGATCCCGGTGATGGTGTAGATCTCGCGGGCGATCCGATCCCGTAGTCCTTGCATGCGATCCATGCGGTCGGAGAAGAGTTCGGGACGGATCTCGACCTTGACGACGACCTGATCCAGAGTCCCGGGGCGCTCCACCTCGATCAGATAGTGGGGTGTGGTGCCTTCGACCCGCAGCAACGCCTCCTCGATCTGGGAGGGAAAGACATTGACGCCGCGGATGATGAGCATGTCGTCGCTACGACCGCTGACGCGGCTCATCTTGGCGGTCCCGCGGCCACAGGAACAGGGCTCGCGACAGAGGCAGGCGATGTCGCGGGTACGATAGCGAATGAGTGGCATCGCCTCCTTGGTCAGGGTGGTGATGACCAATTCCCCCGGCTCGCCTTCGTCGACCGGCTCCAGGGTCTTCGGATCGAGACACTCGACGATGAAATGATCTTCCTGTAGGTGCATGCCGGTGCGATGGACGCATTCGCCGCTCACCCCCGGACCGATCACCTCGGAGAGACCGTAGTTATTGAAGGCCAGCAGGTCCAGCTCTTCCTCGATCTGCTGCCGCATGTCCTCGGTCCAGGGTTCGCCGCCAAAATGGGCGAACTTCAACGGCAAGGCCCGGGGGTCCAGCCCCAGTTCGCGGGCGGTATCGGCAATGGTCAGGGCATAGCTCGGGGTGCACACCAGCACCTCGGCGTCGAGATCCTTGATCAGGTCGAGCTGACGCCTGGTGTTGCCGGAAGCGGCCGGCACCACGGCGGCGCCGACGCGCTCGATGCCGTAATGCAGCCCGAAGCCACCGGTGAAGAGGCCATAACCGAAGGCGACGTGCACCGTGTGCTCGGGTCGCAAGCCACCGGCGACCAGGAAGCGGGCGCAAAGATTGGACCAGAGGCGCAGATCCGCCGCTGTGTATGCGACGAAGGTCGGTTTGCCGGTGGTGCCGGAAGAGCCATGAATGCGGGCCACCTGCTGACGTGGTACCGCCAAAAAGCCCAGCGGATGGTGCTGACGCAGATCGGCCTTGGTGGTGAAAGGCAGACGGCGGATGTCGTCCAGGCTATGGATGGTGCGGGGACTGATGTCGTGGAGCTGGAAGGCGTCACGATAGAAAGGCACATGGGCTACCCGGGCGATCAACTCACGGAGCCGCTGGAGCTGTAACGCCCTGAGTTCGGCCTGGGTGAGGCGTTCGTTCTCATCCCAGATACGATTTTCCAGCTTGACTGTGGAATGGGTCGACATCAATGCCTCCCGCGCATCGGAAACCGGCCGTCCTCGAGTTCAAGCCACATGCTGGGACAGTTCCTCGGCCTCGACCACCTTGACCCCGGCCGCGAGCAGATGCTCGATGGCCCGATCCGGGTCTTCGAAGCGGAAGATCAGGATCGCCTTGTCTTCCCGCCGCAGGGAGAAGGCATACATGTACTCGATGTTCACCTGGGCGCCTTCGAGTATCTTGAGCACGCCCGCCAGGCCGCCGGGCCGATCCACCACATCGACGGCCACCACATCGGTGAGGTTCACCACCCAACCGGCCTGTTCCAACACCCGCCTGGCTAGTTTCCAGTCCCGCACAATGAGTCTGAGGATGCCGAACTGGGCGGTATCGGCCAGGGATAAGGTCAAAATATTGATGCCCTGGGCCGCGATCAGCTCAAGGGGGGCACCGAGCCGGCCCGGGCGGTTTTCGAGGAAGACCGACAACTGTTGCAGCTTCATGGATAGGTTCTCTTGAGGCTAGGGATTGAGATTCAGATGTGGCGCCGATCGATGACCCGTTTGGCCTTGCCCTGGCTGCGCTCGATACTGCGTGGCTCGACCAGCCGCAGCTCGACGCGGATGCCGAGGATGTGCTCGATGGCATGCGCGAGCCGGGCGCGCACCCCTTCGAGGGCGCGGATCTTGTCGCTGAACACCTCCGGGGTCACCTCCACCTCGACGATCATCTGGTCCAGACCCTGTTCCCGCACCAGGATGATCTGATAGTGCGGCAGGGTGCCTTCGACCGCCAGCAAGGCGGCTTCCACCTGGGATGGATAGACGTTGACCCCGCGGATGATGAACATATCGTCGGAGCGGCGGCCGATGCGGCGGATGCGGCGCAGGGTCCGCCCACAGGCGCAGGGTTCGGGGATAAGGCAGGTGATGTCCCGGGTGCGATAGCGGATCATCGGCATCGCCTTCTTGCTTAGGGTGGTGAGCACCAGTTCGCCCTCCTCCCCATCGGGAAGGACCGCGCCGGTCTCGGGGTCAATGATCTCGGGATAGAAGTGATCCTCGAAGACATGCAAGCCGTGCTGCTGGGCGCATTCGCTGGCGACGCCCGGGCCGATGATCTCCGACAGGCCATAGATATCGAAGGCCTTGATGCCGCTGTCCTGCTGGATGCGTTGGCGCATGGCGTCCGACCAGGGCTCGGCGCCGAACACCCCCACCCGCAACGGCAGGGTATGCAGATCCACCCCGAGCTCACCGGCGCGTTCGATGACGTGGGTGAAATAGCTCGGTGTCGCGCACATGGCGGTGACGCCGAAATCCCGCATCACCATGATCTGACGATCGGTATTGCCGCCCGAGATGGGGATCACCGTCGCCCCCAGGGCCTCGGCGCCGTAATGAGCCCCCAGACCGCCGGTGAAGAGGCCATAGCCGAAGGCATTCTGCAGGATATCGCCACGATGCAGCCCGCAGGAGGCGAAGGTCCGTGCCATGACCTCGGACCAGACATCCACGTCCTCCCGGGTGTAGGCCACCACGATGGGCTTGCCGGTGGTGCCGGAAGAGGCATGCAGGCGCACCACATCCCCCATGGAACTGGCAAAGAGGCCGAAGGGGTAGGTGTCGCGCAGGTCGGTCTTCACCGTGAAGGGCAGCGCCGCGATATCGCCGAGCCGCTGGATGGAGTCGGGCGTCAGACCGCGTTCGTCCATCCGGGCGCGGAACAGCTCCACATGGGCCCAGGCACGGGCCACCACCGCCTTGAGTCGGCGCAACTGCACCTCCCGCAATCTGGGTTCGGGCAGAAAGTCGGGGGCGCTGACGGGGTGGAAACCTCCGGCGGCATCATTCCAGAGTTCACTTAACATAGAGGGATCCTTTTATGGAACAGGGGTATCAGGCGGCATGATCGCGATTGAGCATGGCCGCCCGCCCGATGGCGAAGGCTTGTTCGTTGACCTTGTGCAGCTTCGGCGCCAGATTGGCGTGGATGGCGGCGATCCATTGCTCCTCGGGCAGATCGAGCACCATGGAGAGCGCCCCCAACAGCGCGACGTTCAGACTCTTGCCGCTCTTGAGCGTCCCCGCCGCCAGCCGATCCGGCCCGATCAGCACCCCGTCGGGACGCAGGACGCGGCGATTCACCTCAACCTGGGTGGCATCCAGCACCAAGAGCACATCCGCTTCCCCCGGAGGGACCATGGGGCTCAGGACCTCCGCGCCATAACGCACATCGCTGCTGACCGAGCCACCCCGTTGGCTCATGCCGTGGAGTTCGCTTTTTTTGACGTCGTGACCGGCACGGAAAGCGGCTTCCGCCAGGATATCCGAGGCCTTCAAAACGCCCTGGCCGCCGAGGCCGGCCACCACCACATTGGTTACTTTATTCATGGTTCTACTCGCTACTCGACCGGCACCGCGGCACAGGTATGAGGCGCCTTGTCCGCCTGCATCTTTTCATAGAAGCGGATTTTGGGGGCGGCGAGGACACAGGGCTGACGGGTCACCACCAGCGAGGTCTCCGACTTCGCCAGCAACTCCCGCAGCAGGGGTTCGAGCTTGCCTTCGTCGCTGAAACGATCCAGC
This sequence comes from Pseudomonadota bacterium, assembly GCA_052035915.1. Taxonomy (GTDB): domain Bacteria; phylum Pseudomonadota; class Gammaproteobacteria; order Chromatiales; family Chromatiaceae; genus JBPOHE01. The sequence goes on along the minus strand of JBPOHE010000088.1, from coordinate 65,508 downwards.
ACATGCACGTTCTGCACCCCCATGGCCCGGCCCAGAGCCTCGAAGCTGATCTTGCCGGTGGGGTCGTGATGCAGGTTGCGGCCGGTGCCGGGATGTTCCTGCAAACCGGTCATGGCGGTCGTGCCGTTATCCAGGATCACCACCACATGACCCGTGGGCGGCGGGTTGTAGACCATCTCCGCCAGCCCGGTGATGCCGGAATGGACGAAGGTGGAATCACCGATCACGCTGACCACCTTGCGCGCCTGCTCTTCCGGCAGCACCTGGCGCAAGCCTAGTCCCACTCCGATGCTGGCTCCCATGCAGACGCAGGTATCCATCGCCGACAAGGGGGGTAAGACGCTCAGGGTGTAACAGCCGATGTCTCCGGCGATGATGCAATCGAGATCCTTGAGCACCTGGAACACGTCGCGATGGGAGCACCCCTGACACAACTCAGGCGGCTTGCCCTTGGCCGGGGCGGGCTCGGGGCTGGTGTCCCCGGCGAGGATGCGGCGCACCCGATCCACATTGAGCTCACCGAAACGGAACATCTCCGGCTTGCCTTCCACCGGGATACCGGCGGCGCGCAAGGCATCCTGGAGCACGGGCTCACCTTCTTCCACCACCACCAGGCGCTCCACACCGGCGGCAAAGTCCCGGATCAGCCCCATGGGCAGGGGATAGGTCATGCCCAGCACCAGCAGACGCGCTTGTGGCGCCGCCTCCCTGGCATGCACCGCCGCGATGCCCGTGGCGATGAGGCCCAGTTCCGCTCGGCCCTCGTGGATCCGGTGCAGACCGCTGGTCTCGTTCCAGGCGGCGATCTCCTCCAGCTTTTTACGCAGCCGATGATGGGCCGGCTTGGCATAGGCCGGGATCATCACACGAGCCGGGATGTCGCGATGGAAGCTCGGCTCGGCGGAAGCGGACCTGATCTCCCGGGGCCGTACCACGGTCTTGGAATGACAGACCCGGGTGGTCAGCCGCAGGATGACCGGGATCTTCCAGCGCTCCGAGACCTCGAAGGCGGTCAGGGTCAGATCATAAGCCTGTTGGGAATCCATGGGCTCCAGCATGGGCACCGCCGCCGCCCGGGCGTAGTAGCGGTTGTCCTGCTCGTTCTGGCTGGAGGCCATGCCGGGATCATCGGCGGAAACCACCACCAGCCCGCCTTCGAGATCGACATAGCTGGCGGTGAACAGGGGGTCGGCAGCGACATTGAGCCCTACGTGCTTCATGGTCACCAGTGCCCGGGCGCCGGCGAAGGCCGCTCCCAGGGCCACCTCCAGGGCCACCTTCTCATTGGGCGACCATTGGGCCTGCCCACCCAGATGATCGAAATATTCCAGGATCTCGGTCGATGGGGTGCCCGGATAGCCGGTGCCCAAACGCACCCCGGCGGCCTTGGCCGCCAAGGCTACCGCCTCATCACCACTCAAAAGCAAACGTTCTTCCGCTTGCATTCCCCTCATCTCCCCCGTCTGGATGGCCCCGACAGCTTGGCGAAAAAGGAATAGCTTATCCAGCCGACTTCGGCAGGACAACCCAAAACTCAACCAGGAAGGGTTGCGGCTATCAATTGATACAAACAAAGAACAATGAGGCGTTTATCGTTCTCATTACAAGCCCGCGTAGGGCGGAACTCCGACAGGGAGGTTCCGCCATTTTGGTGAGTTGGTACATGACTGATAGGTGGTGAGCATTGCATGGACGGGAGCCTCCAAGACTTCTGAAATGGTATTCCCAGATCTCTGAGCCGCTCAAAAGGGGTTTACCATCAAGTTCCCCTAGCTCGGCCATCATCCAATCGAGGCTTCGGGCGGTGATCTTTCCGGGCAGGGACCCAAAAAGGCCTTTTTCTGTTCTCGAAACGAGAACAATACCCTTTATATTTCGACTTTGTTCTCCTTATAGCAACGATTTGGAGGCCATTCAGGCCGATGCCCGGAGGCTTGTGCTCATGGCAGGGTAGCGCCCAATAAGCGCCAGCCGTATTGCGCCGCCTGGTGTCTGGTTGATCTGGCGCAATCGGCTTCAATAGCGGCGCGGGTTGAGTCCGGTAGATACGCTGAAGCTCGCCCTGAGCCAAGTCGAAGGATACAAACCCCGTCCACTTGATCCAGCCCCATTGTCGCCAAGCGGGGATTCTGTTTAGAGTGCCGCCAGATGTTACGAGCCGGAGGAGCAATCACCATGGCGGACAAACCCGAAGCCGAGGCAGAGAGCGAGGTTCCCCAGATCTTCAGCATCAGTCGGCGGACCTTTTTCCGTCGCACCGCGGCCGGGGCCATCGGCGGCCTGGCGTTGCGGGAAACACCCCCGGCGGAGGCGAAGAGCCAGACCTCGGCGAAGAAGGATTCCACCAAGTCGACCGCCTCCAGGGTGCGTCAGTTTATCGCCCAGCAACCCTTTCTCAGCCCGCCGCGGGAGGTGTTTCCAGTGCTCGACGGTGACCAGTCGCGTCTCATCGCTATCTCCGAGGGGGGATGGCTGGCGCTCTGGTCCTTCGATCAACCCAATCGCCCCAGACATACCGGCTCGGGAGACTGTTGTCCACCGCCGACCCTGGCCAAAACCGCCAAGGGCTTCCGCGCCCCCGAGGGTAAACCCTTCAGCCTGGCGGAGTCCGGCTTGGCGATCGCCTGGTACAAGGGTTCCGGCGCCGTGGTGGTGGAGTACAAGGATCACAAGGGGCCGCTGGTGACGCTGCCAAAGGAACGCGGCACGCCCCTTTGTCTGGGGCTGGGGATCAATGGCGAGGCCCTGGCGGTAGGCTATGACAAGGGCGGTATCCTGGTGTTCGATCTGCGCGGCGGAGCCGTCAAACTGGTCGGAGAATTCCACGATGGGTCCCTCCAGGAGGAGTTCCTGTGCGCCGAGCAGGAACCCTGTTCCCGGGGCCAGGCCATGGTGTGCGCCTGCGATCTTGTCAGCGCCATGAGCGAGGCCAGGGAGAGCACCACCATCAGCCAGTACGACAGCCGCACCGGCAGCGTCACCTCGTCCACCGCGCCCTGTGGCACACCGCTGCCGCCGAATGCCATCTGCCTCTGCAACTGCGTGCGCTCGCCGGCGCGCACCATCGCCTACGAATACTGTAGTTGCGATCAGGTCTGTTCCTGCGACACGGTCTGCACCTGCAATACCGTGTCGACCACCTATACCTACACATACACCTATACCTACTGGTATCCCAACTGAGGGTCCGCCGATGGAAGCGGCCCCCCGCCTGAGCAGCGAGACCTTCATCTGCGCGCACCTGGGGCGCTATCTGGTGCATGTCCCGCTGTTGCAGGTGAGTCTGTTGGTCAATCGGGCCATGGCCGAACTGCTGCAACGCCTGCGTCGAGGCGAGGGCGGACCCTGGAACGCCGCCGAGCGTTTCGCCTTGCGGGAGTTGGTGGCCCAGGGCCTGGTGAACGGTGACTCCCCGCCCCCGCCCAGGTCCGGGATCCAGGAATGGCCCACCGAGGTCGCTCTCTTTCTCACCGAGCGCTGCAATCTGCGTTGTGTTTATTGCTACGCCCAGGGTGGCGAGGGGCGGCGCAGCCTCTCCCGGGAGACGGCCCGGGCGGCGCTGGAACACATCCTGCGCCATGCCCGGGAAACAGAGGAACGCCGGATCGCGGTACACTTCCACGGCGGCGGCGAGGTCAGTCTGGTGTGGGGAATCCTGACCTGGATCGTTGCCGAGGCGCGGCGTCTGGCTACCGACTCGGGTCTGGCATGCCGCTTCTCCGCCGGGCTCAACGGGGTGATGAGCGCCTCCCGGGCGCGAGAGGTGCCCAGGTGGCTGGACGAGGCCACCCTCTCCATCGACGGACTCCCCGAGGTGCAGAATCGGCAACGTCCCAGCCGCGGCGGTCGTCCCACCGCGCCAATCCTGGAACGCACCCTGGGTCTTCTGGACCAGGCCGGCTTTCCCTACGGCCTGCGCCTGACCCTGCTCCCCGACTCCCTGCCCCTGTTGAGCGACGGCATCGAGTATCTGTGTCGCCTGAGCGCCGCCCGGGTGATCCAGGTCGAGCCCGCCTCCCCTCAAGGTCGCTATGAGGATGGGGCCGCCATCGACCCCGAGGCCTTCATCCAGGCTTTCAGGGAGGCCAAGGCCGTGGCGCGGGGGCATGGCCGGGAACTCAAGTACAGCGGGGCGCGCTTTCCGGAGGTGACGGATATCTTTTGCCGGGCGGTCAGCGGCGCCTTCGCCGTCACCCCGGGAGGGATGGTCAGCAGTTGTTTCGAGGCCAGGGAGGACGACGAACGCTTCGTCTATGGTCGCTACGATCCCGCGAGCGGCGATTTCAGTATCGATACCGCACGCCGTCAGGCGCTCCTGAAGCTGGGGGTCCATCATCGGGCCGAGTGCCAGGACTGCATCGCCAAATATCACTGCGCCGGCGATTGCGCCATGAAATCCGGCACCGGCCCGGCGGCGGAGGCGCGTTGTCTGATCAATCGCGAACTCACCAAGGATCTGATCCTGGAAAGCCTCGAATCCTCACCATGAGCGCCCAGACGTTCCTCCTCCCCTGCGGCGAGCGCTCTCTGCTCTTCGCTCCCCTGCGGGATCTCGCCGCCCTCCTCTCCAGGCGCGACCACGAGGATCTGGTCCGGCCCGGGGGACCGCCACCCAGGTTGCAAGCGCTGTGGGAACGCCTGCGACACAGGGTCGAACCACCGAGCGAGCGTCGCGGCCCACTCCAACCCAGGTTCCTGGGACTCATCACCACCCGCGACTGTAGCCTGGCCTGTCGCTACTGCGACTTCCGGCCCGGGCAACGGGGCAAGACCCTGACCCCGGCGCTGGTCAAGGCCGGGATCGCCCTCATGGGTGAACTGGCCCAGGAGCAGGGCGCCGAACTCTTGCCGGTGCATTTCTTCGGCGGCGAACCCCTGCTCGCCTGGGATCTGGTGCAACTGGCGGTGGCCCGCGCCCGGGCCGAGGCCGAGCGTCGGGGCCTGAGCGCCTATTTCGAGGTCACCACCAACGGGCTGCTGAGCCGGGAGAAGGCGGTCTGGATCGGCGACAACCTGCACAAGGTGGTGTTGTCCCTGGACGGGCCACCGCCGGTACAGGATCGCCAGCGTCCGCGCAAGGACGGTGGCGCCAGCAGCGCCCAGGTGGAGACCTGTGCCCGCCTGCTCAGCGATGCCGGGGCCGAACTCTGTTTGCGTCTCTGCGTGACGGCGGAGACGGTCTCCCAACTGGAGGAGATCGTCGAGTATTGCCTCACCCAGTTCCGCCCCACCGAAATCGCCGTCGAACCCATGCAGGAAGGGGCCGGACGGCGGGAGGGATGGCGTCCCCCAGTTCCCTGGGACTTTGTCCGTAATTTTGCCAGGGCTTATGATATATGCGAAGAATACGGGGTTGAGCTTATCTTCTCCGCCGCCCAGATCGACCGCCCGGGTCTGAGTCTCTGTCCGGTCGGCAACGATGGTCTCATCCTCCATCCCCAAGGCCGCTTGGCCGCTTGTTATCTGCCTCCCGAGGAATGGCGTCGCCAGGGGCTGGAACTGGAGTACGGCGCGATCGACGCCGCCGGGCGCTGGTCCATCGACGAGGGGGTACTGCAAGGAGTTCGCGCCTGCAACGTCCTCCAGTATCCGCGATGCGACCACTGCTTTTGCCGTTGGCACTGTAGCGGCGGCTGCCATGTGCACCACAGCCCGCCCGCCGGCCGTCAGGAGCGGGATGACTTCTGCGTCATGACCCGGGCCATCTCCTATTGGCAGCTCCTGAGGCGCGTCGGCGCCGCAGCCGAAGCGACGGCCTTCCTCGATCACCCCGAAGCGGACCTCAAGGAATGGGTTCTCATGCTGGGGGAGGATTAGAGGATGGCGTCGAGGGGCGAACTGTCCAGCGGCGATCCGGGCGTGGATCGGCGGATCCCGGTCGCTTATGAACTCCAGTGGCATGGACAAAGCCTGATCTATCGACCCGAGGCGGGGCAGCTCGAACTCTGGCCGCCCGGACGGATACCGGTATGGGCGGACGATCGCCTCCCCTGGCCCGAGGTGGATATCCGCCCCCGCGCCCTGACCCTGGCGCTGCATCGGCAGTGCCATCTCGGCTGTCGCTACTGTTATGCCGGGCCGAGATCGCCGGGGGGTCCGAGCCTCTCTCCGGCAACGGTGCGTCAGGCCGCCCGATTGGTGGCCGAGAACTGCCGGAGTTTCGGGCTTCCCCTCGAACTCGGCTTTCACGGCGATAACGAGCCCCTGTTACACCCGCCACGGGTGGAAGAGCAGATCGCCGCGGTACGGGAAGTGGCGGTGGAGATCGGTGTCGAGTTGCGCCTGAGCGTCACCACCAACGGCTTCATCCCGGTCGAAACGGCCCACTGGGCGGCGGCGACCTTCGATCGCCTGACCCTGTCCCACGATGGACCCTTCCAGGACCAACAGCGCCCTACCCTCGCCGGAGGTCCTTCCAGCCCTGTCCTCGCCCGTACCTGGTCGATCCTGGGAAAGCGTCCCAGGCGCAGCGAATTGCTCCTCCGTGCCACCATCACCCGGCTCAATCAAGCCCGGCAAGCCGAGATGGTGGAGTATTTCCTCGACCATGGGGTGGTGGATCGGCTGCTCTTCCATCCGGTCTATCCCTCGCCCCATTGGCGCCATGACCCCGGGCTCGGTGTCGACCCGGAGATCTTCGTGCGGCACTTTCTCCTCGCCCGCCGCCGGGCGCGGGAACTGGGGGTGGAACTCACCTATGGCGGCAGCCGCCCGGGTGAAGTGCACGGACGCCATTGTCCCCTGCTCCAGGGGCGTCTGCTCCTGACCCCGGAAGGCCGGGCCAGCGCCTGTTTCCTGGTCCTCGCCGCGGATTCCCCCTGGGCCGAGCGACGCCTCTATGTTCCAGGAGAGGCCAGCGCCCTGGGTAAGCGGCTGAGCCGGATCGCCCATCAATGTCGTTCCTGCTTCAATCTCCGCCACTGCGAGCAGGGCTGTCCCCAGCATTGCCCCCTGAAACTGGCGCCCGAGAGCCATTTCGATTGCCGTATCCCCTTCTGGCTCGGCTTCGCCCAGATCCTGGAACTGGCCGGCCTGGAGCTGGAGAACACGGACCTGGAACAGCTCGGTCATCACTTTCCCAGGCCGCCGGGGATGAGCGCCCCATGAGTCCGGATCATCCATGGCGCCGCCTGCGCCATCGGCTGCCGCCCGACGCCGGCTGGGTGCGGGACGACGAACGCCTGTGGCTGGTCTTGCCCGGTCAGGGCCTTTTCCTGGGCTTTTCGGGCGCCGAGGCCCAGCTGTGCGAACTCTGGTTGCAAGGGACCCCAGCCGTCCGGGCCAGGGAGCAGGTCGGCTGGTGTCAGGATCTCGCCGCCGAAGCCTTGGAGGCCCTCATGATCGGGCTGTTCGAGCGCATCGAGTCGGCCCTGCCGCCCCTCCCGACGGACAGGGAAGAAGACCATGGCTAATCTGATCCTGACCAGAGTCTGCAACCAAGACTGCCCCTATTGCTTCGCCCGGGCCTTCATGGCCGCATCCAGGACCGAGGCGCCCTTCATCTCCCTGGACGGCTTTCGTCGCCTGCTCGACCTCATCCAGCGCAGCGGTGGCCGGGAGGTACGCCTCCTGGGAGGCGAGCCCAGTCTGCATCCGGAGTTTCCCGTTCTGTTGAAGCTGGCGGTGGAAAGCGGTCTACGGGTGCTGGTGTTCTCCAACGGCCTGTTGCCGAAACGGGCGCTGGCGGCCCTGACGACAGCCCCAGGAGACCAATGTCTGCTGGTGCTCAATGTGGAAACCGCAGCGGATCAGTTGGTCAGGCTGCCACCGCGGAAACAGGACCTCCTGGCGACCCTGGGCCGGCGGTTGGTGCTCGGCTACAACATCCATCGCCTGCCCCTGGATCTCTCGCCCCTGCTCAGGATCTGGCAGGACAGTCGTTGGGGGCCCCTGGCGCCCTTCATCCGCCTCGGTCTCGCCCACCCGATCCGCGGGGCGAGCAACGTCTCGCTGCACCCCAAGAACTATCCCGTCGTCGGCGCGCGCATCGCCCGCTTCGCCGACCAATGCACCCCGCTCGGCCTGCGCCTACAGTTCGACTGTGGCTTCGTCCGCTGTATGTTCGATGATGCGGCCATGGCGGCGCTGGTGCGCAACCGCGCCGGGTTCAGTTTCCATTGTCGCCCCATCCTCGATCTTGGCCCCGGCGATGAGAGCCTCCATTGCTTCGCCCTGGCGCGGGATTTCCATCTCCCGCTCCAGCCCCGATCGAGCCTGGCCAGCCTGCGCCAGGAGATGGAAGGCATGACCCGGGCCTATCAAGCCTTTGGTATCTATCGGGCCTGTTCCCGCTGCCCGCAGAAAGCGGCGGGACAGTGCGACGGCGGCTGTCTGGCGATCCGCCTGGGGCGGGTGCACCGAGTCACCGATCACTTTGTTGAGGAGAGATTCGATGGTTGAACAAGCCGATCCCGTCCAGGGCCAGATCGACCAGATCCGCCAATGGCTCGCCGCCCGGACGGAACCCCAGGCCCTGACCAAGCACTTGACCGCCATGGGCTCCCCGGCCGTGCCGGCCATGATGCTGGTCTTTGCCGATCCGACCCTGGACTCAGGTAAACGAACCCTGTTGCAGAAGGTGATCGAAGGCTTTCCCGATTGGCGGGAACAGATGCTCAAGGCCCTCAAATATGGCGGCCTGGAGCTGAGTATCGCCGTCGCCCGCTATGGCTGGGGCCGCTCGGCGGTGCAGATGAGCCGGCGGGAGCGCCAGGCCCGGGAGCAGGAACAGTTGAAGCTCGGGCTGCAACAGGAAAATCAGCGCAAATTCAAGGAATATGTCGGCAAACAGGTCACCCTCACCCTCTGGGAAGGGATGCGGCGCACAGGCCGCCTCAAGACCATCTCCACCAATCACCTCACGCTCCAGGTACCCATGAACCTCGGCGGCTCCCACACCAACATGGATACCCAGATCAGCTTCAGCGAGATCAAAAGCATCGAACCGGTGGAATGAGGGCGGAGGGCCGCCACCCGCGTCTCTATGGCGCCCTGATAGCGGCCCGAAGCGGATCGCCTGGGTTCAGTCCTGACCCGGGGAGGGCTGGGAGCGGCCCAGATCCTGTCCAAAGAAGGCGAAATAGAGGCTGCCGGCGATCCCGAAGCCGAAGGCCACCAGCAGATTGGTGGCGGGAGAGCTCAGGGCTTCGAACAGCGGGAGGATGGAGGCGCCGAAACCCAGTCCCTCGACGATGAAGCGGGCGGTGGAGGCATCCCACAACAGCGCCCCGCCGAAGGCCGCCAGGGAGACGATACCATCCCGGATCAGATAGTAGAGCCCGAAGGTCACCGCCTTCATGCCCTCCGGGGCGAGCTCCAGGATCAGCGCCTTGCGGGCCGGTTCGCCGAACTCCTTCAGGCCCCGGATCACGAAGGCGAGCACCATCGTCCAGAAGCCGTGGGCGAACAGCAACAGCAGCGGGAACAGGGAGAAGAAGAAGAAGGTCGTGAGCACATAGGGTTTCTTGGTGCCCCTGTCCGCCAGGTAGGCGACCGGGATGTAGACCAACATCGCGGTGACCATCTCGATCGTCGTCAGCAGGCCGAACTCGAGGGGGCTGATGCCATGGATGGTCACGCACCAGACCACCACGAAGGCATAGGGGATCTGCTCGCAGAATCGTACCAGCACATCGGATACCAGCAGTCGGCGCAGTGCCGGGCCGAGCCGCCCGAGGCCCTTGTCCGTCGAATCCGCCTGGCGGATCACGGCGGGACGGTCGTCCTCGATCAGTGTCTGTTGGAGGAAAACCGCCACCCCGGCGAGGAGGCAGGCGATCAGAAAGGCGAGCCGCACCCCCTGGGTCTCGCCCAGGGCGCCGATGAGCAGACCGCCGATGAGCGGACCCAGGGCCATGGGGATGCGTCGCACCAGGGAATGCATGGAGACGCCCATGGTGTGTTTGTGTTTGGGCAACTGGGTCGCCAGCATGTCCATGGTGGCGGGAAAGGAGATGGCGCTCCAGGAGACGAAGAGAAAGGCGCCGAGGATGGCGGCCTGCCAGTAAGGGAAGAGGATCACGATGAGATAGCCGAGCACGGCCAGGAGGTTGAAGAGCAACAGGGCGCGTTTGTATCCCAGACGCTGGCTCAGATAGCCTCCCGGATAGGCATAGAGGGCGCTCAGAAGATTGTTGAGCGCGTTCAGCAGGCCGACGGCAAAGGCCCCGCCTCCCAGGGCGAGGAGATAGAGCGGCAGAAAGCGTTCCGCCAGCCTTTCGCCGAGCCCGACCAGGATCACTATCAGCAGCAGGACCAGGATATTCCGTTTCAAGCCGAGAAAATCGGCCAGATCTCGCCCTCGTCTCAATATCACCTCACGACCTCCTGTTTTCGGAGCGGCGCCACAATTCCGCCATGGACCCGCATTCTAGCGGCTCTCTTCGACCTTGGCCGAGGGGCCCGGGCATCGGCTGGAAATGGCCGTCATTCGTTCTCTTTCAAAGAACAATGTCCAGTAGAATGTAGGTTATCGTTCTTATTATGAGAACAAGAAATCGGCCCAATGGACCCTGGCCCGCGCTGGCGCACCAAGACCGGAATGACGAGTCGGCTGAGGTAACCCGCCAATAGCTCGAAGCATCAAATTATTTCGTTCGGCCTGAGCTTGTCGAAGGCTGGTAGCGGCGGGGTGCTCGCGGTTCGACAAGCTCACCGTGAACGGTAACCGGTTTGGCGGAAGGATCTACTCATCAGGCCAAGATCCCCATCCGCCGTTGCCGACCAAGCTACATTCGCCTAACGATGGGTTAACACCTATCTACGCCTACCTCGCCTAAGCGGAAGCCAGTCGGTTCGCCATCAAGGTACAACCTCGGTCCTCGGCGCTCACCAAGGCCAGGAGCCGCATCGCCCTTTCCGGGGTTCCGGCCCGTGGCGTATCCAGTTCCAGACCGGAATCCGCCAGGCTTTCCAGTTTGGCGGTCGAGGTATTGAAGCTGACGGCGTTGTCCTGGAGTTGGCTGGTGCTCTGAGCGATATTGGCGATCAATTTGCGCTCTTCCTTGGTGGTTGCCGCCGGCGGTGGTCCGGACTCGGCCATGGCCTGCTGGACCTCGGACGGAGGGGCGGTCTTCTTCGCCGTCGCCTTGGTCTGTTTTTTCTTGCCCCCGCTCCCCGTCTTCTGGGCATCGATATCGACATAACCCACCCGATCCGGCGCCACCTTCATGCCGGCGAACTGCAAGTCATTGGCCCGCTTGCCCAGGTTGGCACGAATGCTGTTCGCCAGTTCGATGTCTTTGGCCAGACGCCCCCGCAACTCCTCCTTCTGGGCTTCCGCCTCGGGGCGGGTGAGCCCCTTGCGCTTGTACGCGCTACGGATGGCATCGGCATTGCGTTTCCGACAGGCGAGCAGCCGATCCATGTCTTGGTTCAAGTCCTTGAGTTCGCGGTTCTCTTCGCTGACGTCGTTGAGGAGCTTCGAGTAGAACTTGTTGGGGGTTTGTCCCTGCTGCCGTTGCAAGGCGTTGTAGTAGCCGCCGAGGGCACCGGCGACCGCGCCCGCCGCCGTGCTTAGGCCGGCGGCGGCGCCCTTGTCGATCTTTTTTGCGGCCTTTGCGGCGCTGGCCATCCCGATCGCGGCTCCGCCGACCGCGCCCAAGATGGCGCCGTTGACGATGTCCTGAATGAAGTGGGATTGATGCCCGGCGACCGCCTTGCGTTCGGCGTAACAGGGATCGCCGGTGTCTTCCATGACTTCAGTGATGGTCTGATTGCCGGCACAACCGCTCAACCAGGGGATAAGGCCGATGACGAGGGTCAAGAAGGCGACACAGGAGAGATCAAATAAGCAAACACTGTTGCCGCTACCATTGTCCATAATGGTTTCCTTATGGCGTTATAAAAGGGAGGTCGCTTTTGTCGATTCTCAGCGAGTGTAAAGGCCATGGATTCCAAGTGGAATAGCCTGGAGTACCCCTTCCCTCCCCTCGTCCGCTCGCGGGAGAGGGCGTACATCGCACAGCCCTCAGGAAGCGCGGCGATGAGCGAAATAGGTCCCAGCGCTGTTGCCCACACCAAGACGCCAGGCGGCTCCCGGGCCGGGGCGCATTGGCTTGGTTTCTGTTCTCCAATAAAGAACATAACCCCATTTATTTTGTCACATTGTTCTCATAATAAGAACAAAACCAGTCATTGGCTCTAAATGGGTTTCGGGGTCTTTTTGAGCAAAACCCCCAGCAGTGAGGAAAGTAGGCGCTTGCTGCGCCTTTTGAGGTTGTAGATGAACTCGAAGAAGGCCAGATACAAGGGCAGCTTGTCCTGGGAAACGCCCCGGTGCGGGCGCAGCCAGGAGTGCAGCCGCGACCACAGGCCCTCCATCGTGTTGACGTGAACCTCGTGGAACCCGTCGCCGTCCTCGTCGCGGGCATACTCGCCCTTCGCGTGATTCACCGTCTTGTGCGCCTAGTTCCATTACATCTTCAAGTCGGGCCATTGCCCGGGATCGGCCAAGCCATCGAGGTGGCTGAACGCCCAGCCGCGCCGGACTTCCAGCCGTCCATGATCCTTCTCGACCGACTCGACGTAGCTGTGGCGTACGTTTTTCCATCCTTCGGCTTGTCCAATCTCGAAGAATGTCGCGATCGACTCAGCCAATTTGGGCTGGTTGTCCTTCACCGCCAGAACGTAGTCCGCCTCCTTGTCCCGGATCGCCTGAGCGATGTTGGCGTGCGTGCCCATGGCGTCGATGGTGACGATCACCCCCTTGAGCCTCAGCGCTTCAAGCCGCACCGGGATCGCCGTCAGCTCGTTGGACTTCTCGGCACAGGCTTCCTGCCCCAGCACCAACCCCGCCCCGGCGGCGAAGGCGCTGACCAGGTGCAAGGCCGGCTGGCCTGTCAGCTGGCTGCGCCGGCTCGCCTTGCCGTCAATCGCCACTACGCCCCCTTCCGCCAGCGTCGGCAGCGCGCCGCCGACCCAGGAGCGAAAGCTCTTCTCCACCGCCCGGCGATCCAGCAAGCCGAACAACCGGCCCAGGGTATCGTGCGACGGCACCCCATTTTCCAGCTTCAGAAAGCGCCGCAGCCAGTCGATGCGCTCTTTGGCCCAGGCCTCGATGCCGACAAAGTCGTCCACCCCGCACATCAATCCGCACACCGTCACCACCAGCCTCTCCACTAGGTTGTGCTTCGACCGTCCCGCGACGCGCGGGTCCGGAATTTCCGCAAACGCTTCTGCCAACGACATCCGCTGGCTTTGAACACTCTGCTTCTCTGTCTCCATGGGGCGCCCCAAAAAGACAGGAAACTACACAAATCAAGGTGCTGTGGACAGCCCCCGGTGTAACCTATTGACCATAAACGATTATTACTGTCAGTCAACGACCATGGCATTCGGCTTTGATGCGATTGCCCTGCTGGGCATGGTATCAGAGAAGATTGATATCAATAATTCATGATACATTATCACACTCTTTGAAGATTGATCCTCCCCACCAACGAAGGAGTCATGGGATGTTGCTGGACCACTGTGAAGAATCGGCCCCCTCCGCAGAACTGATCCCCCATTACGGCCAAGCTGCCAAGGGCGACAGCCGCTGGCCCCGTTGGGACCTGGAATGCCCCATCGCCCGCCTGCTCCTGAAAGGCAACAGCGTCAGCTTGTTCGGCCTGCGGCGTATCGGCAAATCGAGCCTGATGCTCGGCATCGACGAGCTGGTCCGCCGAGAGGGCGCCCAGCCGGTGACCCTGGAGCTGCAGGGGGCCAACCGCATCGAGACCCTGGTCGGCCGGCTAATACAGGCCTGCGAACAGCAGGCAGACCGCAGCCTCGCCGACGGCATCCGCGGCCTGTTCACCGACGCCGCCCTGAAGCTGCCCTCGCGCGTCCGCCAGGTGCTGCAACTCTGGACCTGCGGCCCGAGCAAGGACCAAGAGAGGCATGCCGGCCCCAAGGATGTGCTGGAGTACTTGGAGGCCATCCTGGGTCCCATCAGCGAGCGCCTACGCCGACATGACCGAAAGATCGTCCTGATCCTCGACGAATTACCCTTCTTCTGCCAGGAGTTGCACGACCAAGGCGACACGGACAGCCGTCACGTCGCTGCCTTCCTAACTGAGCTGCGCCGCTGGCGCGACGCTGGCTTGGCCATGCTGATCGCCGGCTCCATCGGCGTGCATCGCCTGGAGCGGAACCTGGGCGTAGACCCCAATCTGTTCGGCGACCTGAATCATGAGCGGCTGCCGCCCCTAGCCAAGGTCGATGCCGAGGCCATGATCGCCGCCCTGGCCCGGGGCTGCCGATTTGACTTCTGGACCCCAGAGGACACGAAAGCAGTACTTACTGCCCCACCCGCTGCCTATCCCACCTTCTTCCAGGCCATCTTCCTGGACCTTCAGCGCGCGGCGCGGGGCCGCGGCCTGACACCCGAGGTGATCAGCGGCCTCGCTGCTGAGACCACGGAACGGCTGCTACAGCAGAACTTCTTCCCCCAGTTTGACAACCGGCTCCGCTACTACGCGCGAGAGGAGGCCAACGTCGCCATGGGCATGTTCCGACGCTTCGGCGACCCGGAAGAGATCCCCGCCACGGCCCTGGCCGAGGTATTTCCCCAGGACTGGACCCTGGTGCAAAAGACCGCCCTGCTGACCGCCCTGATCCAGGACGACTTCCTCGCCAAGCGCCCCGGCAACCATTTCGGCTTCGCCACGCCCCTGGCCGCCGTCTGGTGGGCCGAGCGCGACGCCCTCAACGGCTGAACGAACCTATGGCCATCTGGATCTCTCGCTGCGAATCCCCACGCATCGACGTTTTCAACCCGCGCCGTCTGACCGACCGCCAGATCGACGCCCTAGCCACCAGCCGGGAGGATCTCCTGGCCAACTGGCTGGCGACCATCGTCCACAATGCCCAGGGCGGCGCCATCCAGCACCTGGCCCTGGTGGCGCCCCGCGGCTATGGCAAGAGCTTCTTGCTGCGCCAACTCCGCCGCAAGGTCGAGGAGCTGGCTGCCCAGGGCCATCCGCTGGCCTTCGCCCATCTCCCGGAAGAGCTGCCCAACGTCACCTCGGTGGCGCGCTTGGTGGACGAGGTGCGCCGCCTCATGGTCGGTGACCTGAGCGGCGGCATCGGCCATTTCCGCGACGAGGCCCCAGATGCCCTGGACCGGGCCATTGCCGGCCTGGACACCGCTCTGGACCAGCGCTTCGGCCCCGGACGGGGCCTGGTGATAGCGGCGGTGGAAAATTTCGATGAGCTGATGGACAAGCTCGCGCGCCTGGCCGCCCGGGCCGGGCGCCGCCGCGGCCTGCCCAAGGGGGAGCGGGTAGCCGCAGGCGTGAGGCCCGAGGATCGGACCGTGGAACTGGCTCTGCGCGGTGTCATCTCTCGCCCCGGTAATCGCCTGATGCTGGCCATCAGCGCCACCCATAACATCCGCAACGATAATCCGGAACACCCCCTGTTCCAGTGGATCCGGGAGCAGCCCCTGGAACCCTGGACCGAGCCCGAGGTCCTCGCCTATGCCCTGCGCCGTCGCCGGTTGTCCCGGGGCGTAGCGGCGGAGCTGACCCGGCAGGAGCAGATCCAGCTCAAGGCCTTGACCCTTTTTAGCGGCGGCGCCCCGCGCATGATCGCGGTCCTGGTGGATCACCTCCTGGAGCAGGACCTGGAGCACGCCACCCTGAACCTGGCGGCCCTTATCGACGAGCTGACCCCCTATTACCAGCATCGCCTGGGCGATCTCAGCGACGAATGCCAGTTGGTGTTCGACACCCTGCTGCGCGGCAGGGAGCCAGCCTCTCAGACCGAGATCGCCCAGCGCTTTGCTGAGGAGGGACTGAGCCAGTCCGCCCTGGCCGAGGCCTTTCGCCGTCTCCAGGCGGAGCGCCTGATCCTGGGCCACAAGGAACAGGGCGGCAGCGGCCGGGCCATGCTTTATCAGGCCACCGACCGAGTGATGGCCTATTGGTACAAGCAACGCCAGGTGATCGGCCACGACCCGGCCCTATCCGCGGTCAGCCACTTCGAGGAGGCGGTGGAGCTCCTGGTGGCTTGGTTCAGTCGCGACGACCTACAGCTGGAGGCGGAGTCCTTCGCCCGGTGCGGGCGCCGGGATGAGGCCGCGGTCCTACTGCGCCTCAGCCGTCACGGGATCGGACGGGCCCTGTCGCCGGGGGAAGGCGCGGTGCAGCCGGGGGCGCCGCGCCGCCACCTGGCCTTCGGCTTCATCCTGCGCCTGGACCTGTTGCGCCGCCTGCTGGAGCCTGCCGACCAGGCCGCCGCCCAAGCAATCTTGGACGCCCTGCGCGCTGGGGTCTCCCGTGAGCTGATCGAGCGTCTTGACCGGGAGTCCCGGGGCGGGGATGGACGCCTGCACATCTTCCGGCTCTGTGCCCTGGCGGTGGCCCATTGCCTGCGGGAGCCGGCATCGAATCATGAGGACGCCCGGGCGGAGGCGGTGCTCTATGAGGCTCTGGGGGCGGCGGAAGGGGATGGGGATGCGGTCGTGATGGTTCGGAACCTGGGCAGCATGCTTCTTGAGCCCGTGTTTCGCGACCTCGATCGGGCGCTGGCCATGGGTGGGGCCACCATCGACCCGGACAGAACATCCAGCCCTGAGGCAGGGCTTGCTGCGGCCATGACCCTGAGTTGGGCAAACTGGCATAGAAAAGATTACCAGAGGTCACTGCACCAAGCCGAGACTGCCCGGGAACTGGCCCGTAGGCTCGAGCTGACGGCTTGGGAAGGACGCAGTCTGCAAATGATGGCTCATGCCCTTGCTGGGCTGGGACGGAAGGAGGACGCCTTGCTCCCCGCCCGGGAATCCATCGAGTTTCTGCAGGAGGCACAGAATCTGGGGCGGGCAGCGGAGGCACTAGGGCTGGTTGCGTGGTTGCTGTTTGAACTCGATCGCCACGCGGAGTCCCTAGAGGCTGCCCGGCAGACAGGGGACTGGGCGTTGGCCGTAGAGGACTTCGGAAATGCATGCGATGGGTTTGCCTTGCAGAGCGCTTGTTTGGCCCAGCTGGAACGCCACGACGAGGCCCTGGCGGCCGCCCGCCAAGCCCTGGACCTGGCCCGTACCGCCCGTGACTTCGACCGCGAGGCCAATGCCACTGAGGCGGTCGTAGTAAGGCTGCAACGGCTTCGACAGTTCGAGGAAATGTTGGTCACGGCTCGGGGCCTGGAGGCCCGGGCGGCCTTACATCACGACACCAGCGTTCAAGCTCGTTCCCTCTACCTCCAAGGAGACGCCCTGGATAATTTGGAGCGCCGAGATGAGGCCATCACGGCCTTGCGCAAAGCTATTGATCTGGGCCTCGGCGATGAAACCCAGCGGCAAGCGGCAATGAGCTTGCTAGGCTACTGCCTGGGCATGACCGGCAAGCACACGGAGGCCATCACGGCCCTGACGGAGGCCGCAGAGCTGGCGGAACGGCTGGGGGATGCCTCCAGCCGGACTACTGATCTGAGAAACATGATGATCTTCGCCGGACGAATGCCCCAGGATATGGATTTCACGGCCTGTGGCGCCCAGATCCTGGCGGGCTTCGAGTCCCTGGCCAGACTGGATTCCGGGCAAGCAGCGGAACATCTGCCAGTGGCCTTGTATGTCGCCGCTGCCCTAGACCAGCAACAAGCCTTTTTCGATAGGCTCCGCGATCTCGGATGGCAAGTGATCCCGGAGTCGGAGCCATTGGCCGTCCTCGCCGAGCAGCTGAGTCGTATCAGCGCGCAGGAGGGCCGTGCCAAAGGCTACGCTGCCATCCTCTCGGCCCTAAATGCCCTGACGCCGCCCGCGGATGCAGCCGAGGCCGCACCGGACCCACGCACTTGGCTGATCCGCGGACTGGCCCTGCGGTTGCGCGATCCCGGCCTGTTGTTGGACGTGGCGGACCTGCTGGAGGAACAGGGCTTGGCCGCGGATAGTGCCGAGGTGGTCACCCTCCGGACCCGGGCTCAGGCCTTGGCGGAAGACTTGCAGCCGGAGGCCCTGGAGCGCCTCGACCCGGATTTGGTGGCCTCACTCCAGGCCATGACCAAGATCCCCTATCTCCCTACCGGGCTGCCCCGGACGGGAGACCCGGACCTGGGGGTGCGCCCCTGCGTGGTGTCCCCTGACGGCGCCGCGACCTTTGCCGGACTGCCCCTAGCACCGGCCTCGGCGGAGTTGACCGCCCGCTTCGCGGCCGAGGTACCCCGG
The DNA here is from genome assembly GCA_052035915.1 of Pseudomonadota bacterium. GTDB lineage: Bacteria > Pseudomonadota > Gammaproteobacteria > Chromatiales > Chromatiaceae > JBPOHE01. The sequence continues at coordinate 47,363 of JBPOHE010000088.1, read as the reverse complement.
CTCGGGATCGCCAACCTGGAGGCGTTCGATCGCGTCGAGTTGCGCACCGCGGCCCTGCCGTTCCTGCCCGAGGCCCATCTAGTCCTGCTGCCCCACCGCGGCGGCGAGCTGGCGGTGCCTTTCGTGCTGCACCCCGATGGCCTAGTGCTGGCCGGCCGCACCAACGACTGGATCTATAACTTGATGGGACACCGCCCACCTCTAGACCTGGCGGAGGCCGCCGCGGCCGAGGCCGTGCTCCGCGCCTATGTCCGATTTTTCTTTATGGTCATCAATTCGGATCTGGGCTCGTTCCGCTTCATTGAGTACCCGGCGGCCATCACCTGGTTGCCCACGGCGACCGACGCCGAGCGGGAGCGGCTGGCGGCCCTGGTTACCCCCATGGAGCGGCTGGCGAACCAGGGGGGACGGGCGGTACTGGGGGCCACGGTGGTCTTCCGGAATGGTCTATTTCGCACCCTGGTGCGCATCCAGGCCGACGGCATGATCGAGCTTGCCGACCCGGAGCTGCTAGCCGAAGACCTGCCCCTGGCCTTCGGCCCGATGCTGGATCTGGTGGTGGCCGAGTGATCCGACCCGTCCCAACTACACCCTTGATCGGAGAAGTACCTGGCCTGCCCGATCCGTGATCGGCGGCTGAGGGGCTGACGCCAGAACCGGCCGTACACCGCGGAATCAGGAATTCTGCTCAGCTCGGGTAGAAGCTGTCGGTGGGAGCGGCGCCCCCGCCGCGACGAGATGAATCGGCGCGAGGCGCACCTCCCACAGGGCGGGCCTCCCACCGCAAGCCTTGTTACGCCATGGTCGTCGGCATCGAGACCAGAATATATTCGGAAACGACATCAATACCAGCCTCCTTCACTCAGGAGGTCGTCAGGCGGCTCCCGGGCCAGGGCTCTTTTGCCCGGTTTTTCGTTCTCTTTTGGAGAACAATGCCTTTATCAATAGGCGCATTGTTCTCTGTAAAAGAACGAAAATTGGCCTTTTCCAGTCGATGCCCGGAAGCAACGGCGCCTTCGGAAACCAAAGATCCATTCAAAACAGGCGATCAGCTCGGGCAGGCAAGCCTCATGTCGGGAGGGATGGTTCTTCCGCCGCTTCGATGTATTTGCGCACCGTGCGCCGATCCAGGCCCAGTTGCCTGGCCACCGCCTCATAGCTCCCGAGCTGCTGATAGAGCCTGCGGCAATACTGACTGAGCAATTGCTGCACATTCAGGCGCCCGGCGGCGGCCAGCGCGAGCCAGTCCTGGCCGGGGCTGTGGGGGATAGGTTCGGGGCGATATTCCCGGTTGAGGATGACACGGCGGACCGCCTGTTCCAGTTCGCGGACATTGCCTGGCCAGGGATAGTCCGGGGGAAGATCCCGGCGCAGCCGCTCATGGACCGCCTCCCCCAGCGGGCTCCCGGCCTGACCGCTGATCCGCTCCACCAACTTGCTCACCAGTTGCCGCAGTTCCTCCGGGTCTTCCCGCAGACGTTCCCGCAACGGCGGCACCTGGATCACATCGGAACAGAGCCGGAAATAGAAATCCTCCCGAAAACGACCGCTGGCGCGTAGTTCCTGTAACGGCCTGTGGGTAGCGGCAATCACCCGCCCGGCGAAGCGCAGGGGTTTATGGCTGCCGACCGGGGTAAAGGCGCGCTCCTGGAGCACATTGAGGAGCTTGATCTGCACCGGGATGCCGAGATCGCCGATCTCATCGAGAAAAAGGGCGCCATGGGCATTGCAGCGCTCGAACAGCCCCTGATGGTCCTCGATGGCGCCGGTGAAGGCGCCTTTGCGATGGCCGAAGAGTTCGGACTCGATCAGGCTCTCGGGGAACTGGGACAGATTGGTGGCGACGAAGGTGGCGGTGAAGCTGGCGCTGAAACGACCGCTGCGGGGATCGAAGGGGATGAGTCCGGAGCGACCGATGGCCGCGGCGGCGGATCCCTTGCCGGTGCCGGTTTCGCCCAGCAAGAGGGTGGAAAAGTCCTCCATGCGGTCCCAGAGGAGTTCGCCGTAGATGCGGGTGTCGGCGGTGAAGACATTGTTCCACAAGGCGTGACGCAGCCGTCGCATGGCGGGGGAACTGCCGATCAGGGCCTGGTCGATGAAGTAATAGGCCCGCCGCAACTGATAAAAGAGGGCGAGATAGCGGAGCGCTTCCTCCCGGGAAAACCCCAGGGTCCCCAACTTCACCAACAGGGGCGCGGCGAAAGGCGCCGCCACCGGCGTTTCTCCGGCGTGCACCTGGGCCTGGATCAGGCCGTCGAGATCGGCCACATGCCGATGAAAGAGACGGAACAGAAAGGCGTATTGCAACAAGGGTCGGTCCTCGGCACTCATGCCGGAGAGGGAATCTATCCCCCGGGCGGCCAGGACACCGAGCTGATGTTCCAGGGCGGGAATGACGGCGGTAAAGAGATGACCTTCGCCGGTGGGAACCGGTGCCCGTGCCCAGCGTGCCAGGAGGCCTTCCAGGGCGGCCCGATGGGGACTGAAGGGGTTGGAGAAGATGATCTCGGCCACCAGGGTGAAGAATTCCCGGGCGTCGCTGTCGAGTCGGTGCGGCATGGGCATGGCGGATTGGGGAATCTGGTTGGGTCGGTATAGCCTGATGCTACAACAATGACGGCGCCTCTGGTTTAGCCCGTATTTCTCACCAGTCGTCTACTGCGGACGCCGACTGGCTCGCTGTGACTGGACGTACTCGGAATCCTCGGCTCAACGTAGTGTCAGCTACGCCTTCGCCGCCGATTCCTCCGTGCGCCCCGCCACAACGGCCCCTCGACGCCCTCGCTACGGCGCCCGGTGAGAAATGCGGGCCAGGCGCCGTCCGACGAGTCAATGGAGTGCCGTTTTCAGCCTCTTTGCTCCTGGAACCTCTGCTGGAGCTGCCCGAGCCAGGCCCTGAATCGGGTTCCATAGCGTTCGGCGACCGAACCGGCGAGGATGGCGGCGACTCCCAACACCGCCAACGTGCCCCAGCCACCGAAATTGAAGTGTTTGATCAGCCAGAGGGCCTCCACCCCCAGGCCGAGGCTCAGCCCCACCAAGCCGACCAAGGCGATCAGTCCCTGTCCGTAGAGGAATCCAGCGAGCAACACCAGACCGCCGATGAGGATGCAGGCGATGGCGTTGATCTGAGCTCCAGTCATCAGGAGATCCACCACTGGGCTGAGCAGACCGACCAAGGCCGCTATCCGATAGAGCCAGGGCGCCCAGGGACCGGCCCGGCTGGCGGTTTCGGCCAGGAGCAAGGCGATCACCAGACCGCCAAGGGTGAGGCTGAGGTGAAACTGACTGACCTGGGCCACCAGGAGCAGGGTGCTGATACCGGCCCCTACCACGGGCAACAGATTGAGCAGCAGCGCTATTTCACTCCAGCGCGACCTGGGCGGCAGGCTGAGCTGGACGGCCCGTACCAGCAGATGCAGCGACAGGGCGCCGGCCAAGGCCAGCATGGCATCGGGGGAGTAAAAGATCAGGCTGCGTCCGGCCAGGATCGTCGGCGGGATGAACAGGAGGAAGCGGGCAAAACGGCCTTCCAAGGTGCCCAGACTGGGATCCCGACGGCTACGGTCGGCCACCAGGGCGAGCGCGCCCGCCACCGCGACCATGAGCCACCAACTCATGACCGCGGGTTCCCGCAAGGGAATGAGCAACACAGCATTCACCAGGATGTAGCCAAGGGTGAGCGGCCAGGCCGAGCGTCGGGCCAAGACCATAAAACCCAGCAGGCTGATCAGACTCAGCGCCACCACCCCGCCGACGACCGCGATCAGCGTCATTTGCGGGTTTTCGATCCGCCATTCGGCAAAATCCGCCGCCGTGATGGCGGGCGAATCCCAGTACCAATGGACATAGAGCAGCGCCGCCGCCACCGTGAACCCCACCGGCACCGCCGCCAGGGCGAGGGAGACGAAGGTGCGGGCGCCCTTGGGTTCCTTGAGCAGCAATACGCTGCTCACACCGGCGAAGGTCAGGGTGCTGATGATGGAGAGCAGTAGGAGGTAGCGTCGGAGATCGTCGCCGGTACCCCATTGTTGGAACAGAAACACCGCCACCGCCGCCGTTACCGCGGTGGCGCCAAGGAGGCGCAACAACCAGGGCAGGGTCGGCCAGTGACTCCCGGTCCAAGCCGATGCGTTCGGGGCCTCGACGACTGGGGCGGCGTCCGGCGGCAACAGGGTGGCATAACCAGATTCGCGGTTCATTTAGGCACTCCTCTCAGTGCGCAGAATCGACGCCAATTCGGCCCGGAGTTCGGCCTGGGATTCCTGCTCGCCAAAGCGGCGGGCCAGTTCGTCCACCGGCGCGGTTTGACCGACGATAAGCTCGTTCTCCAGCACCCGGGTCTCCCAGCGCTCGAAGCTATCCTCCAGACTCGGTGGGAAACGTTCGGCGATACCGCCCAGGGCACGGTTGACCTCGGCGGCGGATTGGCGGGTACGCAGCCGGTCCCGCTGCCGGGTGGCCGCCTGCAGGCGTTCCTCGCCGGCGCGCAACTCTTCCAGCAGACGCGCCTCGGCCCCGCTGTGCTCGGCGAGGGCCTGTCTGATGTCCTCGATCTGCCGACGACAATCCCGTCGCCGTTGCAGGCATTGCAAGGCCGCCGACTCATCGGTGGCGGCCACCGCCCGCGCCCGTTCCACCCAGCGGGCCTCCTCGGACTCCAAGGTGCGAATCTGCCCGCGCAATCGCTCACACTCGCGTTGGATGCGTCCGAGTTGAGCCTTACCGCGGGCCAGGGCTTGGCGCGACTCGTCCAGGGCCAGATTGACTACGGCCTCGTGGTTTTCCATCAGATCCACCAGGCGCTCAACGCTGGCGTGAACTGTGGTGGTGATACGTCGAAACAGGGACATGGGGTTTCTCCTTGGTTGGGGTCCTATCTATAAAGAGACAACTTCCATGCCAGACTGGAAAAAGTATAAAAAAGACTTTACTTACAATCGGATGCCAGAGAATACGCGGCTCGGTCCGAACTCCGCACCAACGTCTGATCACATAAAATGCCAGGCCCATGGCAATCCTTGCCGTCTGATCCCGGCCTCTATGCGGCGGCTTCCGGCTTGATCCGCCAGGGCTACAACCACATTCAGAAGACAAAGGCCCTCCCCCACCGACGCCGATCACCGAGGAATGAGTTATGGGAATCATCGAGAATGTCGAAAGCCTGCTCGCCCGTGGACAGGACAACGCCCTGCTGAGGTACAGCCTCGGCCATGAATACGCCAAGATCGCCGACTGGGCCTCGAGCCGGCCACATCTGGAGCAGGCCCTGCGGTTCGATCCCCGCTACTCCGCTGCTTGGAAGCTGCTTGGCAAGGTACAACAAGAACTTGGGGACCTCGAGGGGGCCCTGGCCGCCTATGACTCGGGGATTGCCGCCGCACGGGATCGGGGGGATATCCAGGCGGCCAAGGAGATGGAGGTGTTTCGCAAGCGGGTGGTGAAACAGCTAATGGAAGAACAAACTTGACAGAATATAATTATTTTCTTATATTACACCCAACGTATCGAGCAACTTTACTCGCAAGAGGAGATAGAACCATGTTTCTTGCCTTATCCGCTATCGCCATGACCCTGGGTACCGCCCTGACGATCCATGATCTGGCCACAGAGCCGACCTCGGTCCAGGCCCCCACCGCGGTGGTCGAGGTGGCGCCGATCCAGGTCCAAGAGACCCAGAAGATCGAAATCGAAAGCGCTCGTTAATCCACGACTCCCTGTCGACGTACTGACCCACCGCCTCCCCATGGGGACGGTGGGTTTTTTTATTCATTGTGGGCTACAACTCGGGAGACTCAGGCCCAACGGCCAGATGATCGAACCCCAACTGACCGCACTTGCGACCAGCGAGTTGACAGGCCGCGCGCAGCACCTCACCCAGGTGGCCACCCTTGGATAGGCCATGGATCATCCCGGCATTGAACACATCCCCGGCGCCGAGGCTGTCGACCAGGGTCGCGGGCGGATAAGCCGGGCTGGCGTAAAGCCGGTCCTGGGCGTCCATACCCCAGGCGCCCTGATCGCCCCAGGCGCAGATGATCCAGCGGGCGGAGGTCTCCTGGCGCATGGCGAGCAGAAAATCCCGAGGCTCCCGAAACCCGCGGGCCTGGGCATAGTGACGGGAAAAGAGAAGCAGGGAAGGACCGGCGAAGAGATTTTCGATGCCGGATCGCGGCTTTTCGATCTCCAGCGAACAGCCGATTCCTGGCCGTCGGGCCAGGAGATGGTCGAGCATGAGGCGGGTCTCCTCTGGAGCCCGTCCCTCGAAATGAAACCAATCCCAGCGCTCCAGATCGAGCAAGCCAAAATCCTTGGCACTGTACTCGGGAAGATCGCGGAAGTGGACTAGGGTACGGCTCCCTCTGGCCTGACTGAGCCAGACCTGGGAGGTCGGGGTCGTGCCTCGATCATCGCCGCGGGCGGGAGAGGTATCGATGCCGGCGGTGGTCAGTTCGGCGAGCAGCCAGCGTCCATCCGCTTCCTCGGCATGGGTTCCGGCCCAGGCGCAGTCATGCCCCAATTGTCGGAGCAGGATCAGGCTGTTGCCGACATTGCCGCCACGCGCCCGATATCTGCTGATGGCCCGGATCTCGGCGTCTTCCGGGGGATATTCAGGGACCAGGCTGATGATATCCAGGGTCGCCACCCCAACCCCGAGGATGCGCATCCCGGCCCCCGGCCATCCGCTCAGGGTTCGCGGACGACGCGAAACCCCAGCATTTCCAATCTGACGTTTTGGTCAAAGGCACCGCGGCGGGTGCTACGCATGGCATCCGCCGGTCGGCTGAAGGCACCGCCCCTGACCACCCGCTCGTTACAATCCGGATCGGCCCAGGCGCTGCCGTCCAGGGGCGCCCCCTGATAAGAGCTATGGAAACAGTCCTCCACCCATTCCGAGACATTGCCGGCGACATCGTATAAACCAAAGGCGTTGGGCTTGAAGCTGCCGACCGGGGCGGTACTGCGGTTGTCCCACTGACTGCCGCAGTTGAAACAGTTGGCGTTGTTCTCGCCGCTACGACTGCCCCACCAGTAAAGGCTCAGGCTGCCGGCCTTGGCGGCGTATTCCCACTCGGCCTCGGACGGCAAGCGGTATTTATGGCCGCTTTCCTGGGTCAGCCAATTGGCATAGGCCCGAGCCTCCTGCCAGGAGACATTGATCACCGGTCTGGAGCCTCGGCCCCAGCCCTTATCGTCCGGCAGACCACGTCCGGTCGCCCGGGCGAAGCGGTCATAGTCGGCGAAGCTGACCTCATGTCTGGCCATGTAGAAGGGGCGTATCCGGACTTGATGGATTGGTTGTTCCTCCGGGGCCAGGGCGTCGTGGTCATCCCCCATGGTGAAGCCGCCAGCGGGGATGTACTGCATCTCCGGCCCTCGGCCGCCGCTGTTACGCAGGCTGTCGGACACCACCTTATGACTCGGCGGGGGAAGTGAGTTGGATTCCTGGGTTTCGCTGGGAGCCGGGGTGGCGGCCGCGGTTTTCTCCACCTGCGGCGTAGGAATGGGCGTTGGCGAAGCGGTCGGTCGAGGGGGCACCCCGGGGAGTGGGGAAGGCAGAGGGGGCGGCGACAATTCCTTGCTTCCAGGCTGATTCCCTGTCAAGGCTCCCTTGGAGCCGGGCACTGGGTAATCCGTCCCCAGAAAGCGGGCCCCCGTCAGGCCGAGGAGGATCCCCAGACCGCCGGAAACCACCACGAAAAACAGGGAGCCGAAGCGACGTCGCTCCGGATGCTGGGACGGGATCTCGATCGCCTCCCGGGCAAAGCGCTTCTCGAATTCGGATTGCAGCGTCTGATAGGTCTCCTCGGCAACCTGTTGCGCCTTTTCTGCTTGGACCAGGTTGGCCTGGGCCTGATCGAGAGCGGTTTGGAGTTGCAGGATCTCCTGTTCAAAAGGACGCCGTTGGAGGAGAAGTTTCTCGATATCCTTTTCCAGGCGCAGGTCGCGTTGGGCAGCCTCCCGTAATTGGACCTCCTTCTCATCGAGTGTCTTCCGCAAGGCGGCGTTCTCCGCCCCGGCGGTTTCCAGACGGGCGGCATAGTCCTGGGCGGCGCTGGAAGCGATTTCCTGATGCAGGGCATCCAGGGTCCGATTCAGCTCGGTTTCCCGAGCCTGGGCCTCCTCGCGGACATAGTGGATCTCCTGCCGCATGGTTTCGAGTTCCCGCTGCAGTTGCCGGAGCTTTTGTTCCAGCTGGCTCTTTTCCTGTTCCAATTGGACGCCTTTGTCCCGGGCGACCATGAGCCGTTCCCGCAAAACGCTCGATCCCTCTTCGGCGCTGGACTGGCGACGGAGCCGTTCCTGTTTCAGCTTGAGCTGGGCCAGGGCGCCGAAGGCCTCGGTATCAAAACGGTTGCGGTCATCCTCCAGCCGACGGGGGCGAGGCAGCGGGCTTCCCACGGCTTGTCTCGGTGCCTGGGGAGGAGCGGTTTCGCCGCCCGGCTCCGCTGGAGACTGAGCCTCGCCGACGGGGCGCGATGGAGGTGAAGTCTCCGGCTCGATCGATGGCAATTGATGGTGTGTCTCTTCCACACTTCCATCTAGGGTGAGTATCTCGGTGTCCTGGGTGTTGTCGCTCTGAGCGTTCATCCCTCGTGTATGCCTCCAAGGCGGCTGCGAGTTATCGAGTCTATGGTTCGGTTCCCTCATCCCGCGGGAGAAAGGGAGTTTGTAAGATTCTAGCTCTTAGTTTGGCCCGCCAGGCGGCGGAAACCGCTCCTCCCTCCACGGAAAAGCCGGTGATCCGAGAGACGCTCGGATCGGGTCTCAAGTGCCACCCAAGGCCCCCCTGGCTTTCCTCGCCTCATCCAATTCCCGCCGCAGGCTCGTGTTCTGGAGCGTCAAGCGGTTGATTTCGGCTTCCAGTTGCGCCACACGCTTTTCCCATAAGCGCTGCATCTCGTTACCCTCCTCCTGATAGCGTTCCTCGGCGTCCCGCAAGGCCTCCGTGAGTTGGGCAATGCGCATCTCGGCCTGTTTGAGCGTGCGCTGCCATTGGTCCGCGTCACCATTGTTCCGGGGTCTGAAGTCGCGGTTGTCGGGGCGACTGCGTGCCGCCGCCAGGGCCTGGGACCATTGTCTCCGCTCCATCAGGTACTGTCTTTGTAGGCGATCGAAATTTTCTTTCGCCGCAAGCAGTTTGCTCTCCACATCGGTCACCGGTGTTTCTGCGGTCAGCGGAGGGGGCAGATTGTCGGACTGGGTCGGCGCCGACGCAGGAGGCGGCGGTTGGGGCGGGACAAGTTCCCGTTGAAAACCCCTGACCCGGTTCAGACCTCCGCTCAGCACGGCCACGCTGATGCCCCGTTCGGTGAGGAGAAAGCCGGCGGCGGTACTGGTGCTTTCGTCCTCGCAGTAGGCGATGTAATGACGATCCGGATCCAGACTCGAGGCCTGATAGCGCAGCAGATAGAAAGGAAGGTTGATCGCCCCCGGGAGATGGGCCTGGTTGTATTCATCCTGGGGACGGACATCGAGCCAGATGGCCCCGCCGTCAACCTGTTGCTTGGCCTCGGCATAAGAAACGACCCGGGACAAGGGCCGTTTGACCAGTTCGAGAAAATCCTTCTTACTCAGGCGCAGCAATATCCCGTCCGTGAGCATCCTGACGCTGCAATTGCGTGGGTTACCGGAGATCAGGGCATCCTCGCCGAAACTGGTACCGGAGCCCAGTCTGGCCACTTCGGTATCCTGTCCCCCCGGGGTTGCCGTACGGGTCAGGCAGCAGGTGCCCTGGTTGATCACATAATAAAAATCCCCCGGATCGCCCTGCCGGAAGATCAATTCGTCCTTTTCCACCACCAATTGCTGCATCCGCAGCATGGCACCCTGGATATTAGCCGCCGGGATCATCTGGAAGACCCGGGATTGCAGGAGTTGGGACATCCAGTCGCTCGCGCTGTTCTGGACCTCGTCGACCCGGTAGTCCTCCTCGCTGAGGTAGCCGGCCAGGAGATCGTTCAACAACCAGGTATCGATCCGGACCAGGGTCACGGCGGCCTCGACCCGTCCGCTGAAGCGTCGGGGGAACTGATGGGCCAGGGGATAACGCGCGGTATCGCTGCTGGCATTGATGGATTCCACCACCTCTTTTCCCGACAGGAGGCTGACACTACCGCTGAGCAGGTAGATATGGTGATGGTCGATATCCCCTTCGCGGAACAGGAGTTGCCCTCTGACCGCCGTCTCGATGGGGAGTTGTTTTACCAAGCGTTCAAAGGCGGGGGTGGGGAGCCGGTTGAGGGGCACCAGACGGCGCAACTGCCCCATCTGCACCTCGCTTGGAAGGGATGGATTCATGCTTGATCCGCCTCAGGGGTTTGAGTCGAAAGGACTCTCCTATTCAACGCCAAGAATCTCGACCGCCTCCTCGTCACTTCGGAGGAGGTGATGTTGCTGGATGGGTATGAGTATCACCGCAACGTGAACTTTGGCAACGGTGGCGTCGGTTGCCGCCAACTTCGAGCCGCATTTTGGGTGGTTTTGGAAAGTCGTGGCAAGAAGGTTGAAGAAGGGATGTGATCAGGGTTCCAGCCGACCTTCGTATCTCCCCTGGGCATCGTACAGGCGGCCTTGTTCGTCCATCCTGCCGAGATAGCGTCCCTGGGCATCGTAGCGGCGGCCGGAGGCATCCGTCTGACCCAGGTAGCGTCCCTGAGGGTCGTAGCGGCGACCCTGTTCATCGCGACGTCCGAGATAGCGCCCCTGGGCATCGTACTCCCGGCCCGAATCATCCTCTTTCCCTTGATACTTCCCCTGCTGGTCATAGAAACGCCCGCTGTCCTCCTTTTTTCCCAGGTAACGGCCATGCTCATCATACCATCTCCCCGCACCGGCCCGGGGATCGCCGGGATGGAGACCGGGAGCGGCCTCAGCCGAGCCGATCGGAACAGGACCCGGAAGGCACAGCCAGGACCAGACCGCCAGAATCGCCAGACAAAGCTGTCGCCAAACCGGCCCCAAAACAGACTCCGGATCCGCTGCCCGACCGCTCAAACGCCGACGGGCGGGATTTTCAGACCCGCCGGAGGGTTGGCCGGTGGTGTCGGCTTGGCGCTGGGGGGAGGCGATCCCGACTCGTTGCCGCGCCCATCCCAGCGGCCTTCGAGGATAGCTTTAATTTGCTCCCAGTTGAGGGTCTCATGGGCGAGCAGCGCGGCCGCCAGTTTGTGCAGGGTATCCATATGCGCCATCAATAGCTGTTGGGCCCGATTGTAGTTACGATCGATGATGGCCCGCACTTCGCGGTCGATCGACTCTTCGGTCGCCTTGGATTGGGCCCGATGACGGGTCACCGCGCCACCGAGAAAGATCTCCTCGTCTTCGTCTTCATAGGCCATGGGACCCAGGTTGTCCGAAAGACCCCACTTGGTCACCATCCCCCGGGCCAGGCTGGTGGCACGCTGGATATCGTTTTGGGCGCCGGTGGTGACCGCATCGGGTCCAAAGATCAGGGTCTCCGCCAACCTCCCGCCGAACAGGCAGGTGATCTGGCTTTCGATGCGACGGCGGCTGGAACTGTAACGATCCTGCTCCGGCAGAAAGAGCGTCAGACCCAGGGCGCGCCCCCGGGGGATGATGCTGACCTTGTGCACCGGGTCTTGCTCCGGAACAAGAAAGCCCAGAATGGCGTGGCCGGCCTCATGATAGGCCGTGAGGCGCTTCATCTCCTCGCTCATCACCAGGCTGCGGCGCTCGGCCCCCATCAGGACCTTGTCCTTGGCCCGCTCGAACATCTCCATCGACACCTGGTGCAAATTCTGTCGGGCGGTGAGAAGCGCGGCCTCGTTGACCAGATTGGCCAGATCCGCCCCGGAAAATCCCGGCGTTCCCCGGGCGATGACCCGGGGTTCGACGTCCACCGCCACCGGCAGCGCCCGCATGTGCAACCGCAGAATCTGTTCCCGTCCGAGAATATCCGGCAGGCCGACCACCACCTGGCGATCGAAACGCCCAGGACGCAGCAGGGCCGGGTCCAGGACATCCGGCCGGTTGGTGGCGGCGATGACGATGATGCCCTCCTTGCCCTCGAAACCGTCCATCTCGACCAGCAACTGATTCAGAGTCTGCTCGCGCTCATCATGTCCCCCGCCGAGACCGGCGCCCCGCCGTCGGCCCACGGCGTCGAGTTCGTCGATGAAGATGATGCAGGGGGCCTGCTTTTTCGCCTGTTCGAAGAGATCCCGCACCCGGGAAGCCCCCACGCCGACGAACATCTCGACAAAATCCGAACCCGAGATGCTGAAAAAGGGCACCCTGGCCTCGCCGGCAATGGCCCGGGAAAGCAGGGTCTTCCCCGTCCCCGGCGGGCCCACCATCAGCACCCCACGGGGGATGCGCCCGCCGAGTTGGCGGAACTTGTCGGGGTTGCGCAGAAACTCGACCAACTCACCGACCTCCTCCTTGGCTTCATCCACCCCGGCCACATCGGCAAAGGTGACCTTCACCTCCCCTTCGGCGTGATGCCGGGCCCGACTCTTGCCGAAAGAAAAGAGCCCTTTCGGGTTCCCTCCGTCGAGACCCCGGCGCATGAACCAGAACCAGACACCGATCAGGATCATGAAGGGGAGCCAGGAGGCCAGGATACTGAGCAGGATACTGGGTTTTTCCGGCGGTTTGACGTTGATCAGCACATCGTATTGGAGCAGGTCGGCTATCAGCTCGGGATCTCCGGGGTCCAAGGTGACAAAGTAGGAACCATCTTGCCGCCGCCCACGAATGAGATCTTCGTCGATGAAAACCTGAACAACCTCCTGCCGTTGGACTTCCTCAATGAATTGAGAATAGTTGATGCTTCCGGTGTTGCGGTCGCTTCCGTGATCACCGCCCAGCAACACGGCTAGGAGCACCAGGGCCAAAACAAACCCCAGAACAAAACCAAGTCTGAGGGAACTCATACACTTACCTCCACATTGGCCGGTTCGGCCCGGTTGCAACCCGTCAGCGAAGGCACGACGGACGCCGTTCTCTCGCCCAGAGGGTGGATACACTACCATCTTTGTGGGGACGAGACCGAAGATTGCCAAGGTCGGAATGGCTCCGCTGGAGCGGTGGGAGGCAAGGCCCGGGCGGTTCAGCATGTATGGTCCTGGGTTTCGATCATCTGATCGGATTAGCGAGGTACCTTAGCCAATATGTGTTGGCTCTTCCTGCGTTTCGGACGGTTCGCCCCTCGCGACCCTGGACGCATTGTGTAACCGATTGTTTTATCTTGCTTTCCCCTCCCCCCTTTTGATCAAGCTGTCCGAAACGCAGGAAGAGCGTATGTGTTTAGAAGCTGTTTGGAAACCCTCGCCTCCCGGGCATCGAGCGAAAAGGCCCGATTTTTGTTCTCCTATTAGCAATAAACTAAGATTAAAAGCCTGGATTGTTCTCTCTGTAAGAACGATAATCGCAGGCACAGACCTTGGCCCCGAGGCGTGGAGGCTGTAACGAGACTTTCCAAACAGCTTCTTAGAAAAAGCTGTATTTCAACAGCAGGCGGAACGAACGTCCGTCCTGGGGGATGCTGGTGATGGGAAGTTGGGCGGCGCGGGCGGGATCGGCATAGTTCTTGTCCAGCAGGTTATAGCAAGATGCGGAAAGATCCAGATTTTTCCACAGATTCATCGAGGTCAGGGTGAGGTTCACCAGTGGGTAGGCGCCGACCTCGCCCCCCTCCGGTGTATCGCGAGGCCCGACGAGCTGTGCCTCCAGGCCGAGGCGCCAGGGGCTTTCCCACAAGGGCAGGGTGTAGTTGAACTTGGCCAGGTAGCGCGGCGCGTCCTCCAGGGTGGCCCCGGTATTCTCATCGGTAACATGCTGCAGGGTCAGGCTCGCCCGCAACCGCTGGCGTCGGGCGGACTGCCATTCCACAGCGGTCTCGATGCCGCGAGAAAGATACTCGCCGCCATTGATGGTACGAGCGGGATCCAGCGGGTCCAGAATGATGGCCGCATCGAATCTGGTGTAGAACCCTCGCGTCGTCAGCTTGAGGGCGGTCGAGGGGAAATATTCCGCCGCCAGTTCGGTTGATTTGATGCGTTCCGGGCCCAGATCGGCGACGATCACCCGCGGCGGGATGACATAGCCGATCTCGGTGGCATCCGGTGCCCGGAAGGCGGAGTTGTAGAGCAGCTTCAGCACCAGTCGGGGATGCGGCTTGTAGATGGCCGCCAGACGGGGATTGAACACCTGGTCCGAGTTCGAGAAGCGTCCCCGCACTCCTGAGCTTTCATCGGTCAATCGTCCATCAGAGCGGTAATGATCCCAACGTCCGCCGACATGGAACATCAGGTTTGGAGTCGGACTGATCTCGTCGTGCAGATAGAGGCCCCAGCGCATGGAATCCCCCTGCTGCCTGTACCACAGGAACGGACTCGGAGTCGCATCGTAGTTTTTGTAGTGCTGACGGATGTCCCACTGGGCGTCGATCCCGGCGACGATTCTTTGCCGCTCAAAGCCGAGATAGTCGAAGAGCAGATCGGTCCCCAGCCATTTCCCCTCGACGGCGTCGTGATTGAGGGTGCCTGGGTCCGACAGATAGCGGTAGTCGTTGAGAAAGGCATAATCGCCGAAGGTGAAGTGGAAGGCGTGTTTCAGCTTGTCCGTCGTCTTTCCACTATGGCCCAGGCTGAACAGGAGTTCCTGATCCGAGAGTTGGGCGCCCGGATCATTGAACAGGGTCTCGTAGGGGGCCGTGGGTACCTCCTTTTCCCGTTTGCTGGCCCCGAGATGCAGGGCAAGATCCCCGTACCTCGCCTTGCCGAAAAACTTGGAGATACGTTCCGCATCGAGATCACGGGCTATACCCTGGGCTCCTTCACCATGCTCGGGAAAACGCAAATCCCCTCCCCTTCGCTCGGCATGGGAGGCAGAAACCAACATATCCGCCTCCTGGTTGATGTGGGCATCGAGTCGAACCAGTCCTCGACTGGCCCTCTCACTGCCGACATCGGCGATAGCCTCGGCGGCGGAAGCGGCGGCATAGCCCTTGGTGATGACATTGACCACGCCAAGCAGGGCGTTATTGCCGTAGATCGAGGAACCGGGTCCGGCGACGAACTCCACCCGTTCGATCAGCTCTGGCTCCACCGGCAACATGCCCTCGATAAAGCCCTGACTGAACATGTTCTCGTTCAGGCGTTGGCCATCCAGCAATACCAGTATCCGCTGATTGAAGTCGCGGAAATTGAACCCGCGCACGCCCAGATACTGATAGCTGCGATCGTAGCTCAGATGCAGGCCGGGGATCGAACGCAGTATCTCCCCCAGGGTACGGTAGCCGTAGGCGCGGATATCCTCGGCCGTCACTACGGTGACCGTAGCCGGAGCATCGACGATCTTTTCGGAGATTTTCGAGCTGGTGCTGACCTCTAGCAACAGCAGATCCTCGATATCCAGGGCCAGCAGGTCGGCCTCCGCCTTTTCCGACCTCGCCACCTCGGCCACGCCCATCAGGGCGATGGCGCCGAGGAAAAGCAGGCGTCCGAGCCGGCTTCCCACAGCCGAGGATCGCCCGGCGAAACCCGCTCGCGAAGCGGGATCGGCCGCGGTCGAATGAGCGAAACCATTAGCGAGTCTAAACATTTCCCCGCCCAGAGGAGCCCGGTCTACCTTCCCCCTGTTCCTGCCACGGCATTCCACCAAGTACAGGCGGGAAGAGAAGGTGGATCTCGCCTCCTACAATGATAAAAATTCTTCAACTCTAACCTGTTGAGTGGATATTTATTATAAGCTTGATCGCTGACTCCCGGTTTTTTTCCGGGTTGTGTCCTTGCCCCTACCGAGAAAAGGAAAAATGGTTTGGGCCCCTGCGTTCGCTACCCCAGTGTCATTCAACCTCTGTTGTTGCTTGGGCTGTGCCTGGCGCTGAACGCAACGGCCTTTTCCGGAGAAGCGGGCTCACGGGCGGAATACGAACTCAAGGCCGCCTTTCTGTTCAACTTCTCCAGGTTTGTCGCCTGGCCCCAGGAACAAGCGGAACGGGATTTTTTCATCTGCGTGCTGGGCCGGGACCCCTTCGGTGTCCATCTCGAAGCCCTCGCCGGTAGAAAGGCCGCGGATCGGCACATCCGCGTCCTGCGCGCCGCCTCCATCGCCGAAGCGCAGGGCTGCCAGATTCTCTTCATCGCCGGCGACAGCACCGACGAGGTGGTCAGCCTGGTCACCTCCTTCAAAGGTCGGCCTATCCTCAGCGTATCCGACCACCAGGGTTTCGCCCTCGGCGGCGGTATCATCGAGTTGGTTCAAGATAAAGAGCGGCTCGGTTTCGAGATCAATCTGGAGGCCGCCCGCCGGAACGGCTTGGACATCAGTTCCAAACTGCTGCAATTGGCACGCAAGGTCTATCTGAACCGTGCTCCCTAGGGAAAGAAATTGATCCGCATCATCTAATTCATTGACGGCAGAGGAAATGAATTCACAACTCCAGGCCAATCTTTACAATGGGAACCCGGACTCGATAACTAACCCACCAAGCTGGAGCTGCAGCGATGACCGATATGCAAAATCCCGAATTTCTTGAATTCAACGGACAGAACCTGCGCACGGATGAGCTTCTGCGGGAGTTTACCCACCTCTCCCAGGACAATCAGAGGTTGCGCGCCGACAAAAGAAAGGCCCTGGCCGTCTATCGTGAAGAAGAAGAACTCAAGCCCTACCAGGCCGAATTGATTCGGATGCAACAGCATCTCGAAGAGACCCGTCGCCGCATGATCATCGTCTTCGAGGGTCGTGACGCCGCTGGCAAGGGCGGCACCATCCGTCGCGTCACCCGTTACATGAACGTCAAGCACTATCGGGTCGTGGCGCTCGGTAAACCCACCGACGAGCAGCGCACCCAGTGGTTCTTCCAAAAGTATGTCGCCCAGTTCCCCCGCGGTGGCGAGGTGGTGATGTTCGATCGAAGCTGGTACAACCGGGCCATGGTCGAGCCGGTATTCGGCTTCTGCACCCAGCTCGAGTACGAAAACTTCATGCAAGGCGTGGTCGGCTTCGAGAAGGATCTGGTGCGCCAGGGTACCATCCTGGTCAAGCTCTATTTCTCGGTGAGCAAGGACGAGCAGTCGCGCCGATTCGAGCGGCGTCGCAATGACGCCTTACGGCAATGGAAGTTGTCGGAAGTGGACGCCCAGGCCCAGGAGCGCTGGGATGAGTTCACCAACATGAAGTACGCCATGCTCAAACGTACCCACACCACTCATGCCCCCTGGACCATCATCCGTTCGGACAACAAGCACCTGGCCCGACTGAACGCCATGAAGGTGATCCTGAACTTCGTCCCCTATGCCCGTCGCGATCCTGGCTTGGATTTCGTGCCGGATCCGGATGTGGTGGTCTCCGGTGCCCGCGAGATCGAGATGATGGACGCCCAGCGTCTCAACAGCGGTAAATTCACCGCCTGATCAGATCCCCCGGCCCGGGTCGCAGCTTCCGCCCCGGGCGACTTCGCCCAAAAAAATGCCCCGCTTTTCGCGGGGCGAGTGGCATTCTCTTCAAGCAATGGCTGGTTGGGAGCCCCCAAAGCGGAGCCCCCTGAGCTCAGGCGAGCGGTTGCCCGGTGCTCGGTAACAATATAAGCAAATTACTTGCCATCTCCGGCATCGGTTGCGACCCTGTTTCCCAACCCCCATATCAGCGACAAACCCTGCTCCGGGGCGGCCTGATGTCCCGCTAGCGGGCTGACTTGGTGCGCTGGATGGCACCAAGATAGAGCATGCAACCCTCCCGTCTCGCAACCTTGATCAGACCCCGATGATGGAAACCGACAGCCTTGTTCAGCTTTTCCTGATCTTTCTGGCCTGGTCCGGCTATGGTCTCATCCATTCGGCCCTGGCCTCGGTAGGCGCCAAACAATGGGTCGTGGATCACGCCCCCCGCTGGATGCCGGTCTATCGGTTGGGGTTCAACCTCCTGGCCCTGCTCTTCTTGTTTCCCCCCCTGTACCTGAGTTTCTCTTATCGGGGCCCACCCCTGTTGGTTTGGCACGGGGCCTGGGTCTGGCTGGCCCATGGCCTGACGCTGACCGCCGTTGCGGGTTTCATCTGGTCGCTACGCTACTACGATACGGCGGAGTTCCTGGGCCTCAGACAGTGGCGGGAGCGGGAAGGCCGGATCGAGGATCAGGAGCATTTGCGGATTTCCCCTCTGCACAGATTCGTCCGTCACCCCTGGTACAGCCTCGGACTGGTGATCCTCTGGAGCCGCGATCTGAACGCCGCCATGCTGCTGAGCAATCTGGTGATTTCGGTCTACTTCCTGCTCGGCTCGCGTCTCGAAGAGCGCAAGCTGCTGCGCTATCACGGCCGGGCCTACGAGGTGTATCGACAGCGGGTCCCGGCCTTGATCCCTTCACCCCGGCGGTTCCTGGATCGGGAAACCGCCCGCAAGATCCTCGAAATGGGGAAGGATGGAAATGTATAGACGAGCCAGTGTTGATAGATATTTCTTGTTTTTATAGGTTTTGTCGCTCCTCGATCGAGTCCCGGAATCGGATACGGATATCCGACCCGGGTGTCCAGAGACTTCGCCGGGGTTTGCTTTCCCGTCGGGCAACCGATATCTTTCCCTTATCCGCGACCTTCGAGCCCTCCGAGCCGCATTGGGGACCATGAGCAGCCAGCACACCAATTCCATCAGCATCTCCGTCGAGACCAGTTATATCGAGGCGGAATCTGTCCCCAGCGAGAATCGTTATGTCTTCTCCTATACCATCAGCATCCGCAATCTGGGCACCCAGCCCGCCCGGTTGCTCAACCGCCATTGGATCATCACCGATGCCAACGGCCGGGTTCAGGAGGTGCGCGGCGAGGGCGTGGTGGGTCAGCAGCCCTATCTGCGTCCGGGACAGATGTTCCGCTATACCAGCGGCACCATGATCACCACCCCGGTGGGAAGCATGCACGGCAGTTATGAGATGCTGAACGACGAAGGGGTCAGGTTCGAAGCGGAGATCCCGCCCTTTTCCCTCTCCATCCCCAAGACCTTGCACTAATCCTCCCACCACCGCCCTGCGGCGGTCTCCACGACCCTCTATGACTACTTACGCCATCGGTGATGTTCAAGGCTGCTATGACGAGTTGCAGCGGCTGTTGGATCATATCGCCTTCGATAGCGGGACCGATCGACTCTGGTTCGTCGGCGATCTGGTGAATCGCGGCCCCAACTCGGTCGGGGTGTTGCGGTTCGTCCGCGACCTGGGCAAAAGGGCGGTGGTCGTGCTTGGCAACCATGACCTGCATCTGCTGGCCCTCTCCCAGGAGGCCCGTGGGCCCATGCCCCAGGACCGGCTCGAAGACGTGCTCAAGGCGCCGGATCGAGATGAGCTGATCGACTGGCTGCGTCGTCGTCCCCTGATGCATTATGACAAGGCCATGGGTTTCGCCCTGTTGCACGCCGGACTACCGCCCCAATGGGATATCCCCACCGCCCTCAAATGCGCCGGGGAAGTGGAAAAGGTCCTGCGTGGCGCGGGGTTTTCCGACTTCTGCCGCGTCATGTATGGCAACCAGCCCCAACTCTGGTCGGAGAATCTGAGCGGCATCGAGCGCCTGCGTTTTACCGTCAATTGCCTCACCAGGCTACGATATTGCAGCTTCAAGGGGGAACTGGCCCTGGATGAGAAGGGCCTCCCCGGGATGCAGCGCAAAGGGAATCTCCCCTGGTTCATGATCCCTCACCGGGCCAGCCGTCAGACCAAGATTGTCTTCGGCCACTGGTCCACCCTGGGGTATCAGGCCAGCCACAACGTCTGGGCGCTGGATACCGGCTGCATCTGGGGGGGGAATCTTACCGCCCTTGAACTCGGGTCCCATCCCCAGCCCACCCATGTTCCCTGTCCGGGAGGGATGCCGGCCTACAGATTCTGATCCCGCCCTTCGGGCGTCCGCTCCAGAAGCAGGAAACTGTAGGCATAGGGGTTTTTCTCGTCCGGCGGATGATCGCTGCGGGAGCGGAGTTCCCAGATTCCGGCGGCCAGCGGCGGGAACCGGGTATCGCCCTCGACTTCCCCATGCACCAACGTCATATAGAGCCGATCCGCCCGCGGCAGAAACTGCCGATAGATCTCGGCACCACCGATGATCATCACCTCGGGTGCGGGTTCCGCGGCCTGGAGCGCGGCGGCCACCGAATGTACGCAGACACAGCCTGGGGCCTGGTAACCGGGATCCCGGGTGAGGAGGATGTTGCGCCGTTCCGCCAAGGGCCGACCCAGGGATTCATAGGTACGGCGCCCCATGATGATGGGCTTGCCGAGTGTCAGGGTGCGGAAATGCCTGAGATCCGCCGGGAGATGCCAGGGCAGGCGGTTGCCGCGACCGATGACGCCGTTCTCCGACATGGCGAGGATGAGGGAAAGGATCAAGCTTCGGCTCCTGTTCGACTTGGTTCATGGCGGGCCGTTCGTCGCAGCCGCTCAGGGATCAGACACCTGTTGCGCCTCCATTTCAGGCTCCGGGCCTGGCTGGAAAATAGCCAATTTTCGTTCTTATTTCGAGAACAATACATCGCTACAAGAGGTATTGTTCTCGTATTGAGAACGGAAAACCGAACCAAAGCGCCCAGGCCCGGAAGCGCCCTGACCCAAGGCCATTCGACGGGCCAGCCGTCTCCCCGTCGCTAAGGGTATGATAGATCTTGATCAGGGATAGCCGGGGAACTTTCGCTCTCTGCGTCAATCCCACCCCCCAGGGGAAAACCGATGCAGGCGAACCTGTTTGGCCCCATCGCCCTCTGGGCAAGGCATCGGGGGCGAGGCCCAAGGCAATCAATGAGTTCAGCTCTTCACCCCGGCTTTTGTCCCCTGTTTCCGGGGAGCTGGGGACTGAAAGATGGCACCAGGATAGAAAAACGATGAACGAGTTTCTCTGGCCGATACGGGTCTATTATGAGGACACCGACGCGGCAGGGGTGGTGTTTTACGCCAACTACCTCAAATTCATGGAGCGGGCCCGTACCGAATGGCTGCGTCACCTGGGATACGAACAGGATCGTTTGCGGACGGAGGACGGCCTGGTTTTCGTCGTGACCCGGGTGGTGCTGGATTTCCAGCGCCCCGCCCGTTTCAATGACCTCTTGAGCGTGAGTGTGCGCCTCTCGACCCGGGGTCGGGCCAGTCTGAGCCTGTATCAGGAGGTGCGCGATGCACGCCGGCAGGACTTGGTTTACTGCCGCGGAGAAGTAAAGTTGGCCTGTATCGATGCGGGAAGTTTCCGGCCTCGCGCCATCCCGCCACGGCTCATTGCGGAGCTTGCCGATGACGAATGATCTGTCTTTTTTCCACCTGGTGCTCAATGCCAGTCCGGTGGTCCAATTGGTGATGTTGATCCTGGCCGGGGCCTCGGTCACCTCCTGGACCATGATCTTCGATCGCGCCAAGATGCTGAAACGGGCACGCCTGGCGGCGGATGACTTTGAACGCCGGTTCTGGTCCGGCGGAGATCTCAGCGAACTCTTTCGCGAGCTGGACCGGGAGAGCGATCAGCTCAGCGGCATGGCGGCCATCTTTCGCGCCGGGTTTCGGGAATTCCTCCGCCTGCGCAAAACCCCTGGACTGGTGCACATGGACCTGGTGCATGGTGCCCAGCGTTCCATGCGGGTCACCCTGAGCCGGGAGCTGGATGTGCTGGAGGCCAATCTTCCCTTTCTCGCCACCGTGGGTTCCACCAGCCCCTATATCGGGCTTTTCGGCACCGTCTGGGGCATCATGAACGCCTTCACCGCGCTGGGTAATGTCAAACAGGCCACCCTGGGACTGGTCGCCCCGGGTATCGCCGAGGCCTTGATCGCCACCGCCATCGGTCTCTTCGCCGCCATCCCGGCGGTGATCGCCTACAATAGGTACGCCACCGCCGTCGAGCGCCTCAACAACAGATACGACGATTTCGTCGAAGAATTCGCCACCATCCTCCAACGTCAATCCCAGGATTGATCGGACCCCGACGCGAGAAGCCACCATGGCGAGAGAAAGAAAGCGGCGTCGGCCCATGTCCGAGATCAACGTGGTGCCGTACATCGACGTGATGCTGGTGCTCCTGGTGATTTTCATGATCACCGCCCCCTTGCTGACGGAGGGGGTCAAGGTCGATCTGCCCCAGGCGGAGGCCGAGCCCGTCTCCCAGGAGCAGGACGAGCCCCTGATCGTCAGCGTCGATGCCGCCGGCAAGATGTTCGTGAATGTCGGACCGAACAAGGATAGGGCCGTCGATGCCGAGGACCTCCAGGTCCGGGTGGCGGCGGTGTTGCGAAACAAGCCCAAGACCCAGGTCCTGGTCCGCGGGGACGCCAGCGTCGACTATGGTCGGGTGGTCGCCGCCATGGTGTTGTTACAGAAGGCCGGGGCGCCCAGCGTGGGCCTGATCACCGAACCGCCCCCGCCCAAAAGGGCCAAACGTTGATGTGGGGCCTGTTTAAACGCAATCCCGGGGCTGTCTGGCGAGCTTTGGGGCTGCACCTGGCGATCCTCCTCTTTCTATTCTTCGGCGTGGATTGGCTGCGGCGTCCGGTTCCTCCGGCCCAACCCACCGATGTGGTCCAGGCCAAGATTGTGGACTCGGCCAAGGTCGAGGCGGAGGCCCAGCAGCTCAAACAGGCCGAAGACAAGCAGAAATCCGAGCGAGAGGCGGCCCGAAGACGCGAACAGGAAGAATTACGCGAGTTGAAACGTCAGCAGGAAGCCGAGCAAAAACGGCTGGCCGAGATCGAGCGTCAACGCCGTGAACGGGAAACGCAGGAACGTCAGCGACGGCTCGAAGAGCAACGGGAACAGGAAGAGGATGCCAGGCGACTCGCCCAGTTGAAGAAAGAGCAGGAACAGATGGAGCGGCAGCGCAAGGATGAAGAGCGGCGGCTGGTCGAAACCCAGAAGCAGCGCGAGGCCGAGGAACGACAGCACCGGGAGGAGCAGGCCAAACGCCGGGCCGAAGAAGAAGCTAGAAAAGAGGCTACCGAGGAGGCGAGGAAAAAGGCCGAAGCCGACGCCAAACGCAAGGCGGAAGAGACTGCCAAAAAAGAAGTCGCCGAGGAAGCCAGGAAAAAGGCCGAAGCCGACGCCAAGCGCAAGGCGGAAGAGACAGCCAAAAAAGAGGCCGCCGAGGAAGCCAGGAAAAAGGCCGAGGCCGACGCCAAGCGCAAGGCGGAAGAAGCCGCCAGAAAAGAGGCCGCCGAGGAGGCGAGGAAAAAGGCCGAGGCCGACGCCAAGCGCAAAGCGGAAGAGACCGCCAAAAAAGAAGCCGCCGAGGAAGCCAAGAAAAAGGCCGAGGCCGACGCCAAGCGCAAGGCGGAAGAAGCCGCCAGAAAAGAAGCTGCCGAGGAAGCCAGAAAAAAGGCCGAAGAAGACTTGAAGCGGCAGGTGGCTGAGGAAGCCAAGAAAAGGGCCGAGGAAGAAAGCAAAAAACAGGCGGCTGAAGAGGCTCGGCGCAAGGCGGAGGAAGAGACCCGGAAAAAGGCCGAGGCCGACGCCAAGCGAAGAGCAGAGGAGGAACGGCGGGCCCGAGAGGAGGCCCTGGAGGCCCAGTTGGAGGCGGAACACAACAGCCGGGAGACGAATCGCTATGTCGGGGCGATCAAGAATCAGATCCAACGCCATTGGTTGCAGCCACCTAACCTCGATTCCAGGTTGAAATGCACCCTGCTGGTACGACTTTTACCGACAGGAGAAGTGATTTCCGGCAGCGTGCGCATCACCCGCAGCAGCGGTCAGCCGGGCTTCGACCGCTCGGTGGAAGCGGCCGTTTACAAGGCTTCGCCTTTGCCGGTCCCCAGAGGGGGTTTGTTTGAGTCCTTCCGGGAACTGGAACTGGTATTCGATCCTGGAAAATGAAGATGAAAGGCGGTATCTGTTCCGTTAAGCGATACCGGGCCTGAGGCCAAAATAAGGTCATAATTAAGACATTCTTATAGTTATAAAGAATATGATAAGAAAATTACTATTCGTTATTCTGGAAACGGAGAGGATTCTCTCCAACCGCCTCGAACATCCGTCGAGAAGGGGAAGCACAAGATGAAACGCCTGTTCTGTATTCTGCTCGGCTTCTGGTTTTCCGCCCGGTTGCTCGCCGCTCCCTTGACCATCGAGATCACCGAGGGCGTGGAAGCGGCGCTCCCCATCGCCATCGTGCCCTTTGCCGGTTCCACGGGCGGTGCCCAGAATCAGGACCTGGCGGCGGTCATCGACAGCGATCTGGCCCATAGCGCTCGCTTCAAGACCATGCCGCGTGGAGATATGATCAGCCAGCCTCACGAATCCGCCGAGGTCGACTTTGCCGACTGGCGCAAGCTCGCCCAGGACTTCCTGGTCGTCGGCAAGCTGTTACCCTCCGGGGCGGGTCAGTACAGCGTGCAGTTTCAACTCCTCGATGTCTACCGGGGCGAGCAACTGCTCGGCTGGGGCAGCATTCGCGCCACCGACGCCAATCTGCGTAGCGTCGGTCACCAGATCGCCGATCTCATCTACGAAAAACTCATCGGTGAGCCCGGCATCTTCAATACCCGGATGGCCTATATCACCTCGGTCCGTCAGGCGGACGGGAGCCGGGTCAATGAACTCCGGGTGGCGGACGCGGACGGCTTCAATTCCCAGACCATCGTCCGTTCCAAGGAACCCCTGTTGTCTCCCGCCTGGTCACCGGATGGTCGGCGTCTGGCCTATGTGGCTTTCGATAAAGGTCAACCCGGGATCTACGTGCAGGAAGTCTATACCCGCAAGCTCGACCGCATCGCGGCCTATCCGGGTATCAACGGGGCCCCCTCCTGGTCGCCGGACGGACGCAAGCTGGCCATCACCCTGTCGAAGGACGGCAATCCGGACATCTTCGTGATCGATATCGCCAGCCGTCAGTTGACCCCGGTGGTGAGGCATTCGGCGATCGACACCGAACCCGTCTGGTCCCCGGATGGACGCAACATCGTCTTCACCTCGGATCGGGGCGGCGGCCCTCAGATTTACCGTACCCCAGCCGATGGCAGCGGTGGCGTCCAACGTCTGACCTTTGAAAACAGCTACAACGCCACCGCCAGGTTCTCGCCCGACGGCAAGTATCTGGCGCTGATCACCCGCGTCGATGGCCGCTTCCGGGTCGGGGTGATGGACCTCTCCGCCGGCAAACTGGAGTTGATCGGTCAGGGTCCATTGGACGAATCCCCGAGTTTTGCCCCCAACAGCCGCATGATAATGTACGCGGGGAAGGAAGCCGGCCGGGGTGTGTTACAGGCGGTGTCCGTCGACGGGCGGGTGCGCCAGCGCTTGGCCTTGACTGGTGGTGACGTGCGCGAGCCCGTCTGGTCACCGGCAAAGAATCATTGACAGCTTATCGAAGAGGAGACGTTGACCCATGCCTAGGCCTTCCTTATTGAAATTCATGCCACTTCTGGCGCTGTTGGCGATCCAGCTCAGCGGTTGCGAATCGACCGCCAGCAAGGATGGGGATGCCCTGGCACCCGTGACCGATGTCGGCGGCAGCGGGCCCGGCGCTCGCCACAGCGGCTATGGTCTGGATGGCGGTCAGGGTTACGATGACGGCAGCCGTCTTTCCGGGCCTGGTGGCCGCGAACTCTCCGGCGGCGGCGGCGGGGATCCTGCCTTGAACGATCCCGGCAGCCCGCTGTACAAAAAGGTGGTGTATTTCGAATACGACAGCTTCGAGATCCTACCCGAATATCGCGATCTCATCCGCGCCCATTCCCAGTACCTGGCCTCCCACGGACGCACCCGTGTCACCCTGGAAGGCCATGCGGACGAGCGGGGCTCGCGCGAGTACAACATCGCCCTCGGCGAACGTCGTGCCGAGGCGGTCAAGCGTTTGATGGCGGCCGAAGGGGCCTCATCCCCTCAATTGCGGACCATCAGTTACGGCGAGGAACGACCCGTGGTTACCGGATCCGGCGAAGAGGCCTGGGCCTTGAATCGTCGGGTCGAACTCGTGTACGGCAATTAGCCCCACCTGGAGATCAGCATGCGGATCAGCTTCAAGGTTCTCATCCCCCTGCTGGCGCTCTCGACGGCCCAGGCCGCCGGCGTGCCGGATATCGAGGCCAGATTGCAACGTCTGGAAAATATCACGCGCAGCCAGAACCTGGGGGAGATCGTACTGCAACTTCAGCAGCTCCAGCGCGAGGTGCAGCAGTTGCGGGGCGAACTCGAAGAGCAGAGATACGCCGTCGAGCGCTTGCAACAGTCCAACACCGAGCCGAGACATCCGGATGTCGGCCCTCGTGCGCCGCGGGAGATCCCGCCGGCCACCTCACCCCTGGTGCGTGAACGTGAAATCCCACCTCCCTCACCCCTCGGACGGGAGCGCGACTATGCCCCTCCCGCCCCTGTTGGACGGGAGCGGGAATATTCGAGCCAATTTCCGCCTTCCCGCGAGCGGGAGACACCAACCCCCCTTCCCTATTCGACCCCGGCGCCGGTGCCGGAGCGGGTTTCGGGTCCAGGGGTGATCACCCCGGCCCTGCCGCCCCCCGAGCCGCCACCGACGGCGCGTAGCGGCGGTTCCCAGGAAGAGGCGGACTATCAAAAGTCCTTCGACCTGCTCAAACAACGACGTTATGGCGAGGCCAGAAGCGGCTTTCAGGACTATCTCCAACGCTATGCCGGGGGTCGCTACGCCGACAATGCCCAATACTGGTTGGGCGAGATCGGCTACGTCGAGCGGAATTTCGATCAGGCGCAACGGGACTTCCAACGGGTGTTGGACCTCTATCCCCAGAGCGCCAAGGTCCCGGGGGCCCTGTTGAAACTCGGCTATATCCTCTATGAACAACAACAGTGGGCGCGCGCCCGGGAGATGCTGGAGCGCTTGCTCAAGCAATACCCGCAAGCGACCGAGGCCAAATTGGCCGCCAACCGACTCGACAAGATGCGTCAAGAAGGCCGTTAGTCGCCCCGGTTCTCCGTTCGTGGTGAGCCTGGCGAACCATGAACGGAGACTGGGCTCCAGGGAGCCAGGCTTTCATCCTTCGACCACAAGCCACCAGCCCGATTCATGTCGCTACCAGACGCCATTCCAGGTGTATCCGCCTGGATCACGGACAGCGTGCCGCGGGTGGCCGAGCTTCCCCTGGCCGGGGGGCCGGTACCGGATGTCTACAGCCTGGCCAGATGCGGCCTCCTACCCGAGGCCGCACTCTGCCTCTCCCCCAACTGCGACCCCCGCCCGCCGGGAACGGCGATTGACCTCCTGGTGATCCACAACATCAGCCTACCGCCGGGGGAATTCGGCGGTCCCTGGATCGAGGATCTGTTCCACAACCGCCTGAACCCCGAGGCCCACCCCTACTTCCGCGACATCGCCGATCTGCGGGTTTCCTCCCACCTGCTGATCCGCCGCGGCGGCGAACTCCGGCAGTATGTCCCCTTCACCCTGCGCGCCTGGCATGCCGGGCTGTCGAACTTTCAAGGACGGGAAGGCTGCAACGACTTCTCCATCGGCATCGAACTCGAAGGCACCGATGACCTCCCCTACACCGAGCGGCAATACGAGGTTTTGGCTTCGGTTACGCGACGTTTGCTCACGGCCTTCCCCGGCCTCACCCCCGAACGCATCACCGGCCACAGTGACATTGCCCCGGGGCGCAAGACCGATCCCGGTCCCGCCTTCGACTGGGCGCGCTACCTAGCCCACATTTCTCCTCTGGAGCCGAGATGACCGCCACCACCCTCGATCTCATCCGTCACGGTCTACCCGAAGGCGGGACACGCTTTCGCGGCCAGCGTGACGACCCCCTCAGCGAACAAGGCTGGCGTGAGATGTGGCAGGCGGTAGACCGCAGCCCGGCGCCATGGGAGCTGATTTGTTGCTCCCCGCTACGACGCTGTCGGGATTTTGCCTTGGCGCTGGGGGAGCGACTCGCTCTGGAGGTCAAGGAGGATGCGCGTCTCAAGGAGGTCGGCTTCGGCGTCTGGGAAGGACTCACCCCGGAAGAGGCGCGCCAGCGCGACCCGGAGCTGTTCCGGGATTTTTACTGGGACCCGATCCATCGGCGACCGGAAGGGGCCGAACCCCTGGAGTCCTTCCGCGACCGGGTGGTCCAGGTCTTCGACGACATCCTGGCGGGGTGTCGAGGGCGGCATATCCTCATCGTCACCCATGCCGGGGTCATCCGCACCCTGGTCGCCCATGTCCTGGAAGCCCCGCTCATCACCCTCTACCGCCTGACCCTGGAGACCGCCGGGGTTTCGCGCCTGAGGATCGACGGCGAACGCCCACCCAGTATCCTGTTCCACGGCCGCCGACGGCTGTGAGTCTGCCCGCCGCCATCCTGGTCGCCGGACTGGCTCTGGGGGTCTCCAACCCCATCCAGGTGGTGGACGATAGCGGACAGACCATCAGCCTCGAGCGGCCCGCCCAACGTATCCTGGCCCTCTCGCCCCATGGTGTCGAACTGGTGTTCGCCGCCGGCGCCGGGACCAAGCTGGTGGGGCGGGTGCGGGGCAGCAACTACCCGCCCCAGGCCCTCGGCCTGCCGGAGGTCGGCGATGCCGCCCGCATCGACCAGGAGGCGGTGCTGGCCCTGGATCCGGACCTGGTCATCGGCTGGCACTCCGGCAACGGGGAAAGAGACCTGGCCTGGATCGCCGAGCGCGGCATTTCTCTCTACCGTAGCGATCCACCCACACTGGAGGCCATCGCCAAGAATATCGAGGATCTGGGACGCCTGGCCGCTACCTGGGAGATCGCCGGCCAAAGGGCGTCCGCCTTTCGCGCACGGCTCGATCGGTTGCGACTGAGCTATCGCCGCGACCCGCCGCTACGGGTCTTCTATCAGCTCTGGCCCGAGCCCTTGATGAGCGCGGATCGTCGGCATCTCATCGGTCAGGTACTGGAGTTGTGCGGCGGCAGGAGTCTGTTCGCGTCCCTGCCCGGGCGGGTCGCGGTGGTGGATGAGGAAGCGGTGATCGTCGCCGCCCCGGAGGTCATGGTGATCGCCAGCGAGAGCCTTTCGGGAGCCGCGGCGGGCGAGGACTTCTCCCCGCGCCCCGCCTGGTCCGACCTCCCGGCAGTGCGGCAGCGACGCTTTCTGCGGATCGACACCGATCTCATGCACCGCCCCGGTCCCCGCCTGCTGGAGGCGGCGGAGGGGCTGTGTCAGGGCTTCGCCGCCATCCCCTGAAGGGAGCACGAGGATGTTGGAATACTTCGCCCTGCCGCCGGAAATCGGCTTGTCCAGCCTGCTCTGGCTGAGCGCCCTGGCGGCGGTGGCGGGCTGCCTCGACACCATTGCCGGCGGCGGTGGCCTGCTGACCCTGCCGGGGCTCATGATCGCCGGGCTGGACCCGGCCCAGGCGCTCGCCACCAACAAGCTCCAGGGCAGTTTCGGCACCTTCTCCGCTTCTTGGCACTTCGCGCGCCGCGGCGAGGTCCGCCCAGTCGAGATGTGGCCGGCCATCCTTTGCACCTTCATCGGCGCTGCGGCCGGTACCCTCATGGTGCAACGCCTCTCCAGCGACTTCTTGCTGCGCCTGGTCCCCTGGTTGTTGCTCGCCTTTACGGCCTACTTTCTCGTCTCGCCCCGGGTCGGTGACCTCGACTCCAATCAGCGCCTCCAGGATCGCAGCTTCGCCCTCTGGCTCGGTACGCCGATAGGCTTCTACGACGGCTTCTTCGGCCCGGGCACCGGCACCTTTTTCGCCTGCGCCTATGTCGCCCTGCTCGGCTACAACCTGCGCCGCGCCACCGTCCACACCAAGGTCCTCAACTTCACCAGCAATATCGCCGCCCTGGTGTTCTTCATCCTCGGCGGCCAGGTGGTCTGGCTGCTGGGACTGAGCATGGGCCTCGGGCAAAGCCTCGGCGCCCGCCTGGGTTCGCACCTGGTACTGCGCCAGGGCACCAGACTGATCCGCCCGCTGTTGGCGCTGGTCTCCCTGAGTATCACCCTGCGCCTGCTGCTGCATGGGGGACTGAGGTGATACCCACTCCGGTCGGCTCTGTGTTGGTGGGGAGCGATCTGTTGGCGGACACAAGAGTCCTGACCGACCGATCCGTTGCTGAAAGGGATATCGGGCATGTGGCTCATCAGCCCCTCGGCGCTTCCGGGCCTGGTGGCTTGAGGCCGAGTTTCTGTTCATATTTAGAGAATAATGTCACTAAAAAATAGCATATTGTTCTCTTTATGAGAACAAAGACTGAACATTTTCAGCCGATGCCCGGAGCCCCCGCCTCACCCGACCCGAGTCAAGCCGAAAAAGGATTCAAAAAGGGATGGAAGCAGATGGAAATCGACCCCCCTACCCGCCGCCTCGGCGGGTAGGGGAGCCGATTCTCGGCGAAGGCCGTTTATTCGACGGAAGGCAGGCCGCTCAGGGCCATGGCAAGTTCGGACTCGTCATAAGCCTGGTCCACCAGTTTGCCGTCCATGTAGTCGCGGTAGGCTTGCATGTCGAAGTGACCATGACCGCAGAGGTTGAAGAGGATGGTGCGGCTCACGCCCTCTTCCTTGCATTTCAGGGCCTCTTCGATGGCGCCCTTGACGGCATGGTTGGCCTCGGGCGCGGGGATGATGCCCTCCGCCTTGGCGAACAGGATACCGGCGGCGAAGCATTCGGTCTGATGGAAGGCCCTGGGGTTGATGTAGCCCAGCTTGGTCAGATGGCTGATCAGCGGCGCCATGCCATGGTAACGCAGGCCTCCGGCGTGGAAACCCGGGGGCACGAAGGTCGAGCCCAGGGTAAACATCTTCACCAAGGGGGTGAGATGGGCGGTATCGCCGAAGTCGTAGGCATAGAGGCCCTTGGTGAGGGTCGGGCAGGCCGCGGGTTCGACAGCGACGAACTCGATCTTTTTCTTCTTGCGCAGGCGTTCGCCGAGAAAGGGAAAGGCGATGCCGCCGAAGTTGCTGCCGCCGCCGACGCAACCGACCACCACGTCCGGATAATCGTCCGCCATCTCCATCTGTTTCTGGGCTTCCAGACCGGTGACCGTCTGGTGCAGCAACACATGGTTGAGCACGCTGCCGAGGGCGTACTTGGAGTTCGGTGTCTTCACCGCCATCTCCACCGCCTCGCTGATGGCGATGCCCAGGCTGCCGGTGCTGTCCGGATGCTGTTGCAGGATCGCCCGCCCCGACTCGGTCAATTCGCTCGGGCTGGCGATGCACTGGGCGCCGAAGGTCTCCATGAAGGTGCGACGATAGGGCTTCTGCTGGAAACTGACCTTGACCATGAACACCTGGACCTCGAGGCCGAAAAGGGACCCCGCCAAGGCCAGGGAGGATCCCCATTGGCCAGCCCCGGTTTCGGTACAGATGCGTTTGACCCCTTCTTCCTTGTTGTAGAAGGCCTGGGGTATCGAGGTGTTGGGCTTGTGGCTACCCGCCGGGCTGACGCCTTCGTACTTGTAGTAGATGCGGGCCGGGGTATCCAGGGCCTTTTCCAGGCGGCGGGCACGAAAGAGCGGGGATGGACGCCACTGACGATAGATCTGGCGCACCGGCTTGGGGATCTCGATCTCGCGTTCGGTGCTCACCTCCTGCTGGATGACCGCCATGGGAAAGATGGCGGCGAGATCCTCCGGGCCTATGGGCTGTTTGGTGCCCGGATGCAACACCGGCGGCAGGGGTTCGGGCAGATCGGCCTGAATGTTGTACCAGGCCTTGGGCATATCGGCTTCCTTCAACAGGAATTTGACGCGATCACTCATGGAAATTCTACTCCTCCGCATGTCTCGACAAGGCTGGGTGCAGCCCACCGGGCTAGTGTGCCAGCAATTCCCCATGGGGTGAATTGCTTTTGCCTTCGAGCCTGGGAGGCTATTCCCGGGGATTGGGAAGCAGGAAAACGATTGGGATCATCCCGGAGCCGGGGGTACTTACCCCCAACCGCCCGGGATGCCTTGGAGGGATTAAGAGCCAGCCTTTTTCTTTCGCGGACGTGTCTTGCCAAAGGAACCCCGGGCGATTTTCCCGCGTCTGGTGCGTAAGTCACCTGAACCCATGTGTGTTTCTCCTCTCAAAAAATGGATCAAATAAAGGTGGGAATGGTCAGAGCGCCCTAATGGTACCCGAAGCGCCATCGACGGGGGAACCCGGATTCTGAGCGAAGAGCCCGGGTCTCGTTTCTTGCCATGCCAGTCGCTGCGGGGAATCGCCCCGACTTCGTGCTGACCTCCCGGCTCGATCTGCCCCCGGCAGGGACCCGGATGTTGGTCGGCGATCAGGGCTACGATAACGATGGGCTCATCCAGGCCATCGGTGTACAAGGAGCGCCATCTGATCGAGGACTTCTTCAACAAAATCAAACACTACCGCGGAATCTTCTCGCGGTTTGAGACAATGGCCCGCAACTCCATGGGCTTCCTTCGCTTTGTCTCAGCTCTCATTTGGCTGCGGTGATATGTCAACAGAACCTAGGCGTACCAGGGATAGCCATATCTGGAGTGACGCTCCCTACCAGATCAGATCGTCCGGTACCTGATAGGCGGCGTAAGGGTCCTCGCTGTCCTGGGGTTTGTCCTGGGGCTGTTGCGCCCGCACGACCACCCACTTGGGTTCCCGCTCCTGGATCTTGTCGGCCACCGCGTCGGGCACCAATTCATAGCGATCTCCCAGCTTGGCAATGGCAAGAGTACCCAGGCCAAGCTGACGACGCATCTCCTCGGTGATGAACATACGTTTCAGTTTGTTGCCGTCGGGGAAATGGTAAGGCAGATCCCCTCCGGTACGGGCGAGACGATGGGTCTCGATCAACTGCTTGATCTCGGCGACCCTGGCCCGCGCCTTGGCCGCCTCTTCCCGGCGTCGGTTGAGTTCACGATCCCGCTCGGCCAGACGCGCCGCCTCGCGTTGGGCCTCCTGTTTCGCCGCCTCGTTCGCAACGCCCCTGGTGGCGGGCGGTTGTTTGGCCTGTTTGCGTTTTTCGGTATTGACCTGTTTCAGTTTTTGCAGATCGACCAGACCCGCCTTCAACAATTGTTCTTGCAATGAATTCCCCATGGGGGTGTCTCCTGACTCTGGTGGATGTTCACGAAATCATTGCGGAATCAGTATCCATTGGACAAGATGGAAAGGATAGATTTCCGCCAGACAAGTCTTTATCACGGGGGCCGCTGTCTCCCGGTTCGAGCCATGAGGCACGACACCAGGGTCCACACCCAGACGCCTCCTGAATATGGGGTTGTTTCACTTCTCTCCACTGGAGCCTATCCGCTACGGACGTTTCGATCATGTCATTGTGGCTGACCCTGTTGCCGCCCTTCGCCGGCGGCTATTTCCTCTCCTATCTCTTCCGCACCGCGAACGCCGTGATAGGACCCGGCTTGGCCGGGGAGCTGCATCTCTCCGCCGGCGATCTGGGCCTGCTTACCAGCGCCTATTTTCTCGCCTTCGGCTTGGCCCAGATCCCGCTGGGGATCCTGCTCGATCGCTATGGACCCCGCCGGGTGGAAGCCGGGTTATTGGTGATCGCCGCGCTGGGATCGCTAGTCTTCGCCCTTGGCGAGAACCTGACGCAACTGACCCTGGGACGGGCGCTGATCGGGCTTGGGGTCTGCGCCTGTCTGATGGCCGCCTTCAAGGCCTTTTCCCAGTGGTTCCCACCGCTGCAACTGGCCTCCCTCACCGGCTGGATCATGTCCTCCGGCGGTCTGGGGGCGTTGGTGGCGGCCTCCCCGCTCGAAGCCGCCCTGGGTCTCCTGGGCTGGCGGCGGATTTTCCTCTTCCTGGCCGTGGCCACCCTGATGGTGGCGGCCTGGATCTTTTTCGCCGTACCCGACAAGCCCTCGAGCTCCAGCCGCGCCAGCGCCTTGAGCGAGCAATGGCTGGGGGTGCGCCAGGTGTTCCGCAGTTTCCAATTCTGGCGCTATGCGCCGCTCGGGGTAATGGTCATCGGCGGCTTCATGGCGGTGCAGGGGCTTTGGTCCGGTGTTTGGCTCATGGGGGTGAACGGCTATTCCCGGGCCACGGCGGCGGAACATCTCTCCGGGATGAGTCTGGCGCTGGTCCTGAGCTATATCGGTATCGGCCTCTCGGCCACCCGCCTGGCCCATCGGGGTATCCGCCCGGTGGTCCTCATGGTGACCGGTTTATGGCTGTCGACGCTGGCCCTCGGATTGATCCTCATCCAGGCCACCACCCATACCCTCTGGCTGTGGATGGCCTTTGGCGCCTGTTCGAGCTTCGGCACCCTGTCCTATACCCAGATGGCCCTGGGCTTTCCCAACGAAGTCTCCGGACGGGCCTCCACCGCCTTCAATCTGATGGTGTTCGCCGGCGCCTTCGGGTTGCAATGGGGGCTGGGGTTGTTGGTGGATCTTGGCCAGGGCTGGGGGATCGAGCGCGCCCTGTCTTTGCGCCTGGTCTTCGGTGGTTATTGGGCGCTGCAGGTCATGGCCTTGCTCTGGTTCTGGCTGGCGCCGAAATGGATCTTGAGACAGGCGCCCTGAGGGAGTCGGCGAATCTTGCCACGGGCCTCGCCTGAAAATGGCCATTTATTGTTCTCTTTTAGAGAACAATAAGGCACTCAGAGAGATATTGTTGTTAATTGAAGAACGGAAAACCGGGCCACAGGGCGCCTGCCCGGGAACTGCCCATCGAGGTTCGGCTCGAAAATCGGTCGTCGGCATGGGAATGCCGACCTACAAGCCGTAGGGCGGCAACCCTTTGCCGCCATTGAGTTGCGGCGACCATCACCTGAGATGACAGATGTACTTGGGGACCGCCTCCATCTCCAGTCGGATATACCGGCCATGGACCGCCAGGATCTCCTCTCGACCCCGGAAGCGGAGCTTGCAGAAAACCTGTCCGGAGCTTTGCAGCGGCAGGGGGATCATATCGCGATAGGTATAGATATTTTCTCCCACATCCCCACCATCGCAGGTCAGGGGACCTTGAGGCAGGTGTTCGGGGGCCTCCTCCACCTCGCCGAGCAGCAGACGGCCCTTCTGCCACCAGAGGGTGCGTTCGACCGAACCGGTCATGGTCTTGATCAACAGGGCCTTGGAGAAACGGATGCTGAGCCGGTCTTGTTCCAACTCGATCCCCTCGATCTCCGAACCCGGTAACTCGATACTGGTGCTGTCCACGCTCAACCTCCGACAGATGCGGCTTTACCGACAAGAGGCCCATGCTAGCCGAGCCCGGTCTCCTCTTGGAAGCGTTCGAGGTTCAGTTCCTTGATCTTCCGGGTCAGGGTGTTGCGTCCCCAGCCGAGCAGGCGGGCGGCATCCTGGCGGCGTCCGCCGGTATGATCCAGCGCCGTCTCGATCATGATGGTCTCAATGATGGGCATGGCCTCGTCCAACACAGCTTCCCGCCCCTGTTGCAGGCTCATCCTCACCCAGGCGCGCAGTTGGCTCTGCCAGTCCCCCTTGACCTCGGCGTTCTGGGTGAGAAACCCCCGCCGCAGTTCCGGTGGCAGGTCGTCGACATGGATATGGCGACCGGGCGCCATCACCGTCAGCCAGCGGGCGGTGTTTTCAAGCTGGCGGACATTGCCGGGCCAGTCGAAGTGCTGTAATTCGACCAGGGTTTCCGGGAGCAGCACCTTGGTTTCGACACCGAGATCCTGGGCCGCCGCCGCCAGGAAATACTGCATCAGGAGCCCGATGTCCTCGCGCCGCTCGCGCAGGGCCGGGATGTGGATACGGATGACATTGAGACGGTGGAAGAGGTCTTCCCGGAACCGGCCTTCGGCCACCAGGCGTTCGAGATGCTGATGGGTGGCGGCGATGATGCGCACATCCACCTTGACCGGGGTGTGTCCACCGACCCGATAGAATTCTCCCTCAGCCAGGACCCGCAATAGTCGGGTCTGGAGTTCCGCCGGCATGTCGCCGATTTCATCCAGGAACAGCGTGCCACCGTCGGCCTGCTCGAAACGCCCGACACGCCTGGTCTGGGCGCCGGTGAAGGCACCCCGCTCATGGCCGAAGAGCTCCGACTCCAAGAGATCCCGGGGAATGGCCGCCATGTTGAGGGCGATGAAGGGGGCCGCCGCCCGCGGGCTGTGGCGATGCAGGGCCAGGGCTACCAGCTCTTTGCCGGTGCCGGATTCGCCGTTGATCAATACCGTGATCTTGGAGCGGGCCAGGCGGCCGATGGCACGAAAGACCTCCTGCATGGCCGGGGCCTCGCCGATGATGTCATGACCCGGATGGCCCGGACCGCCAGCGGCCGCCGCGGTAGACTCCAGACTCCGACGCTGGCTGGCCCGGCGTACCTGCTCCACCGCCTCGTCGACATCGAAGGGTTTGGGCAGATATTCGTAGGCCCCGCCATGATAAGCCGCTACCGCGCTGTCGAGATCCGAGTGGGCGGTCATGATGATGACAGGAAGCTCCGGGTGGCTTTCCTGAAGGCGTCTGAGCAGGTCGATGCCGTCCAGGCCGGGCATGCGGATGTCGGAGACGATCACATCCGGGGTCATCTCACGCAACCGATCCAATGCCGCTTCCCCGCCATTGAAGGTCTGGACCTGCATCCCGGCCTTTTGAAAGGCCCGTTCCAAAACCCAACGAATCGAGCGATCGTCGTCGACGACCCAGACGACGGTATCTTTAGACATACTTGACTCCGACAGGTAGGAGCACGGAGAAAATGGTCTCGCCGGGACGGCTGGTGCATTCGATCAGGCCGTGGTGGAGATTGATCAGGGATTGGGCGATGGATAGGCCCAGACCGCTACCGCTGGTGTTGCCGATCATGGGATAAAAGAGGCGCGACATGACCTCGGCGGAGATGCCCGGGCCGTTGTCCTCCACGTCGATCTTGATCACCAGCCGATGGCGTTGGTTGCCGATGGTGAATTGGCGCAGGATGCGGGTGCGCAGGATCAAAATGCCGCCACTACCCGAGGCCCGGGTGGCGTTGC
Organism: Pseudomonadota bacterium; assembly: GCA_052035915.1. Classification (GTDB taxonomy): domain Bacteria; phylum Pseudomonadota; class Gammaproteobacteria; order Chromatiales; family Chromatiaceae; genus JBPOHE01. The sequence goes on along the minus strand of JBPOHE010000088.1, from coordinate 10,576 downwards.
GCACCAGATTGAGCAAGGCCTGGATGAGCTGATCCGCATCCCCCTGCAGGGTGGGGATGCTGGGATCATAGTCGCGCCGGATAACCACCTCGTCCCCGGATTCGGCCAGGGCGAGTTGACGCACCCGTTCCAGGATCTGATGGATATTGACCTCCTCCCGCTTCGGCAACTTGTTCGGACCCAGCATCCGGTTCATCAGCGCCTGCAGGCGGTCGGCCTCGGCGATGATGATCTGGGTGTACTCGCGCAGACTCTCATCCGGGAGTTCCCGCTCCAGGAGTTGGGCGGCGCCACGGAGACCGCCGAGGGGGTTTTTGATCTCGTGGGCCAAACCTCGCACCAACTGACGGGCCGCGTGGTGTTGGCTGATGAGTCGTTCCTCCCGGGTGATGCGGAGCTGATGGTCCTTTTGCTGGAGTTCCACCAGGATCTCCATGGGAGCCTCCCCGTCGCGGATAGGCGAGATGGTGCAGTCCACCGTCACCTCCCGACCATCCGGGAAAGGCAGCAGTGCCTCCCGTTCCGAAAAGGGTTGCCCCGAGGCGAGGGCGATTTTCAGATCTCGTTCCATCTCCCCCGCCGGACAGGAGACCAGATCCCGCACATGGACCCCGAGCATCTGTCGGGCGCTGGAGGCAAAGAGGACCTCGGCGGCCGGATTGAGGTAGATCAACCGCAGTTCTTGATTGAACAGCAATACCGCTACGGTCAGGCTGTCGAGAACCCGACGTTCAACAGGAGATAATGCCAGCAGATTCGTACCCATTGGAGGCATCGAAGCAAGATGCGGACCAAGACCAAATTCGGGGATAGGTACCCGAATACGCCAGCGGGCCTACCGCGGTGGGAATACCCATGCTCCCCATCGATGTTGACTCTTTTCTGGCCTGGACTGAACGAAGACAGGCCCAACCTCCGGTTAGGGTGGGGAAACCGCTATGCACTATTCTAGTGCATTCATCCGCCGCCATGCCTTGTTTCGGCGAATCCAGGAACCGAGGGAGTCAGACCGCCCTTACTGGACGTGGATCAGTACCGTTTTGGCGCGTTGGATGGTTTTGCCCGTGGGGTCCAGGATCCTGGCCTCGAGTACATGGCTGCCGGTGCTGAGGCTGGGCAAGAGCACAATGGAAGTGATGACCTTGTCGGCGACGGTCTCGCCGTCCAATTGCAGACGAATGAGTTCCTTCTGCCCGAGGGGGGGATTAACGTCAAACTGCACCAGGGTCTGACCGGCATTAGGTGGAATTACTTGATTATTGGTCGGCGAGAGGATGCGGAACTGCCGCTCGGTCGCGGGACCCGGGCCGGGAATAGCCGGGTTCTTTCCGGCTTGTTTCTTCCCCTTCAAGGGTTCGATGGGTTCGGGAATACGGAATTGATAGCTGGATGCCTCGGGGAGGGTGATGGGTTTGGCGCCGGAACGGGGTTCATCCGAATACTGCACCACGCCATCGGCGTCCACCCATTTGTAGATCTCGGCTTCGACCGGGGCGACCAAGGATATCAGCAGCAACCATAGGTATTTCATGCCCCAAGCATAGTGATGGGGGATCGGGGGAACAAGCCGGTTGGTGCGCAAAAAAACCAATGAACTCGGACGCCGAAACAAAAAAGCCCCCAGGCGGGGGCTTTTCCAATCCTCTCCGAATCGACGGTTAGAGGCTGTAATACATATCGAATTCCACCGGATGGGTGGTCATGCGGAACTGAGTGACCTCTTCCATCTTGAGGGCGATATAGCCGTCGATCACGTCATTGCTGAAGACGCCACCCGCCAGCAGGAAGTCCCGATCCTTGTCGAGATAATCCAGGGCCATGTCCAGGGAATGGCAGACCGTCGGAATAGCCTTGGCCTCCTCGGCCGGCAGATCGTAGAGGTCCTTGTCCAGCGAATCACCCGGGTGAATCTTGTTCATGATGCCGTCCAGACCGGCCAGCATCATGGCGGAGAAGGCCAGATAGGGATTACAGAGCGGATCCGGGAAGCGAACCTCGATGCGACGGCCCTTGGGGCTGTGCACGAAGGGGATACGTACCGAAGCGGAACGGTTGCGGGCGGAATAGGCCAGCATCACCGGCGCCTCGAATCCGGGCACCAGACGCTTGTAGCTGTTGGTGGTCGGATTGGTGATAGCGTTCAGGGCCCGGGCATGCTTGAAGATACCGCCGATGTAGTAGAGGGCCAGTTCAGACAGGCCACCGTACTTGTTGCCGGCAAACAGATTGTGGCCGTCCTTGAATAAGGACTGATGGCAATGCATGCCGCTGCCGTTGTCGCCTACCAGGGGTTTGGGCATGAAGGTCGCGGTTTTGCCGTAGGAATGGGCCACATTGTGGATCACATACTTCATCATGACGGTCCAGTCGGCCCGCTGCACCAAGGGGCCGAACATGGTGCCGATCTCGCACTGCCCGGCGGTAGCCACCTCATGATGATGCACCTCGACCGGCACCCCCATCTCTTCCATGGCCAAACACATGGCCGCGCGGATGTCGTTCAGAGAATCCACCGGCGGGACCGGGAAGTAACCACCCTTGCGACCCGGACGATGACCGATGTTACCGTCGGTATAGACCTTCTCGGAGTTCCACTCGGCCTCTTCGGAGTCGATGTGATAGCTGGCGCCGCTGATGTCCACCTTCCAACGTACGTCGTCGAAGATGAAGAACTCGGGTTCCGGCCCGAAGTAGGCGGTGTCAGCAATGCCGGTGGACTTCAGATAGGCCTCGGCGCGCTTGGCCAGGGAACGGGGATCACGCTCGTAGCCCTGCCCGGTGTTCGGCTCGACGATGTCGCAACGCACGATCAGGGTGGACTCGTCGGCAAAGGGATCCATGACCGCGGTTTCTTCGTCCAACATGAGGATCATGTCGGACTCATGGATTCCTTTCCAACCGGAGATCGAGGAACCATCGAACATCTTGCCGTCCTTGATCATATCTTCATCGACAATGCGCGAAGGCATGGAGACATGCTGTTCCTTGCCCCGGGTGTCGGTAAACCGTAAATCAACGAATTTGACTTCTTTGTCTTTGATGAGTTTGAGGACCTTGGAGGTCATTTGCGCTTTCTCCGAATGGTTTTTGGAGGCTTTGGATGCCATCTGGGCGTGTCTCCACGTGGATCTTTAGTGAGCAATTCTTCCTGGGGGAACGAGGATTCGTCCTGGCCGGGCGATAAAATTTTCAAAAACGAACGGCCATAAGAAATGCAGATACCATGCCATGGCCGACAATCGCGAAAGCGAATCCTACTCCGACCCCGCCCGCCAATCTACCACCAAGCCAACAGCCGCCCGACATGGGGCGCTTTCGAGGAAGATCAATCGCTGACGCGGATGAGCCGGTTACAGATCTGGGTAGGCCGGAGACAAGCGGCGCCAGGTCGGTCCCAAGGTGGACCCGATGGCCGACAGCCGAAAAGGGGTTGCGCACCAAGAATGTGCACTAGATTTCCGACCCGCCACTTTATGGGGCAAGCACTCTGTAGAGCCAGAACTCCCCGGGAAACCAAGCGTCATCGCCAGGCATTGGAGCCCGGGATGCGGTCTCCGGGTTTGGCGACAGGGTGTTATCGTGTATGATCAGCACCTCGCGGTTGGGCTCCCTTCGCTGAGCGAAAAAACGCTCAACCGCGCTGTGTTCCCTGAGGAGAGGTACCGAAGCGGCCACACCGGCGCGGACTCGAAATCCGTTGGGGGCGCAAGCCCCACGTGGGTTCGAATCCCACCCTCTCCGCCATCTCCCTTCCCGACTCGGTAAACCCCGAACAGCTTAGGCGATGGCCGGAAAAAGAAAGGCTGGAATGCGCCGGCGGTTCGCTCGCCTCCCAGGCGCGAGGCCTTTTCCCCTCACCGCCTATCGGTTTTGGCGAGAAAGCTTTCCTCAGCCCCTTCCCCGTTGGAAAAGGATGGAGAAGGCCCCGCGGCCAGGTTGGCTTCGTCAGGGATTTCGCCGCTGTGCCCCCCCCCTCGATCCCCCCTTGTCAAGGGGTGGAAACACACGGATAGCTGGCCAGGCCATTCCCCATCCCTCGCTGCAAGCCTCCCAACAGGTCTTGGTGGAAGCCCCAAGCGTTCCGGGCCTGGCCTGAAAAGGGGCTATTTTTGTTCTCATTTCGAGAACAATTAAGCAATGGAAACGGTCTTTGTTCTGTCTATGAGAACAAAAATCAGGCTGTTCAGCCTCATGCCCGGATAGCCGGAGACTAGATCAGACTCACTCATACCTCAACGCTTGGATGGGATCCAGGCGAGAGGCCTTCCAGGCCGGGTAATACCCAAAGAGAATGCCCACCGCCGCGGAGACGCCGAAGGCCGCGGCGATGGCCCACGGCGCCAGTTCCGTGGGCCAGCCGAGCAGCCGGGCCACCAGATAGGAGGTCCCCTCCCCCAGCAGGATGCCAATGATTCCGCCGGCAAAGGACAGGATCAGGGATTCCACCAGAAACTGTTGCAGGATGTGGCGCGCCTTGGCTCCCAGGGCCATGCGCAGGCCGATCTCGCGGGTGCGTTCGGTGACCGAGACCAGCATGATGTTCATGATCCCCACCCCGCCGACCAGCAGCGAGATCAAGGCCACCGCCAGCAGGAGTTGGGTCATGAGTCCGGCGGTGGAGGACAGGGTCTTGGAGGTCTCGGTCATATCGCGGATATTGAAGTCATCGGACTGACTCGCTCGGATGCGATGGCGCTCCCGCAATATCTGAGTGATCTCGCCGATGGCGGAGGCCAGGCTCTGTGGCCCCCGGGTCGCGACATAGATCTGATCCACGTTGACGAAGCGCACCGGGGAAGGGGCATTCTCGCCCTGGCTCGAACTGGACCCCGGATAGAGATTGCGTTGACTGCTCGGATAGAGACGACTCGGGGATGAGGCGGTAGAGGTGGAGGAAGCGGTCGTCGCGCTCTGGTTGCCGCTTTCCGCGCTGGTACCCGCGACCCGGTTCTTGATCGTGGTCCAGGGCGCCAGCAGGATGTCGTCCTGATCCAGCCCCATCATGTTGGCCCCCTTGGAGCTGAGGACGCCGATCACGCGGAAGGGGACGTTCTGCACCCGGACCTCCCGGCCCAGCGGTGATTCGTCGGGAAAGAGTTCCCGCACCAGCCGCTGACCAAGCAGGCAGAGCTTGCCCGCGTTGCGGACATCGCCCTCGGTGAAAGACTCCCCGGCGGCGAGATCCCATTCGCGCACACTGAGAAAATCGGGTGTGGTGCCGAAGATATAGGTCGGCACCCAGTTGCGATTGCCATAGACCACCTGAGTCCGTACCCGCACGATCGGCGCCACCCCGCGCACCGAGGGGCTGTTGGCGAGGATGGCGTCCGCGTCCTGGGCAGTCAGGGTCTTGACGCTGCCGGCGCCGAAGGTCACCCCGCCGCTGGAGGCGCTCCCCGGGAGCACCAGCAGGATATTGGCCCCCATGCTGGCGATGGTCCGTTCAATCGCCGTCGCCGAACCCTTGCCGATCCCCATCATGGCGATCACCGCCGCCACGCCGATGATGATGCCCAGGGCGGTCAGGCTGGCGCGCATGAGATTGCGTCTGAGCGCGGTGAGGGCGGTGCCGAGGATGCGGGCAAGGCCGAAGACGGAACCGCCTCTGGATGACCCACCCCCGGAAGCGCCTCCCGCCACTTGTTCCGCGCCTGATCCCAGGGGCGCCGGGGCTGGGTCTTCCGCGGTCGCTTCCTCCGCCGCGATCACGCCGTCGACCACGCGGATGAGGCGCTTGGCGTGTTTGGCCACATTGGGGTCGTGGGTCACCAGGATGATGGTCACCCCCTCGCGTTCGTTGAGTTCGCGGAAGACGCGCAGGATTTCCTCGCTGGTCGAGGAATCCAGGTTGCCGGTAGGCTCATCCGCCAACAGCACCTGGGGCTGGTTGATCAGGGCGCGGGCGATCGCCACCCGCTGCTGCTGACCACCCGACAACTGGGAGGGTTCGTGCCGCAGATGTTCCCCCAGCCCCAGATGTTGCAGCAACTCCCGGGCGCGTTGGAGGCGGGTGCCCGCATCGACATGATCCCGGCCATAGAGCAGGGGCATGGTCACATTGTCGATGGCGCTGGTGCGGGGCAGGAGGTTGAAGCTCTGAAAAACGAAGCCGATGTTCCGATTGCGCAGTACCGCCCGCGAGTCGCTGTCGAGTCGTCCGACCTCCTCGCCATGCAACCAGTAATCGCCGGAACTGGGGCGGTCGAGACAACCCAGGATGTTCATCAGGGTGGTCTTGCCCGAGCCCGAGGTGCCCATGAGGGCCACATATTCGCCTGGATGGATGCGCAAGGAGATACCGCGCAACACGGGTAAGCGGATCTCGCCGAGGAGGTAGGTCTTGCGGATGTCCCGCAGCTCGATGAGCGCCTCGGGGGTGGCCTGAGTGGGACAAGTCACTGGCGCGATGACCTGCCGCTGCCACCGAACATCCGCGGCATGAATGGGCTGGTGGTGTTCGCCGGTGCGCTGTCCGCGATCTGTTCGCCGATCGCCAGGGTCATCCCCTCTTCGAGCCCGGCGCCGCTCACCTCGGTCTGGCTGCCATCGGTAGCGCCGATCTGCACCTCGTAGGGATGCAGCAAGCCGTCCCGCAGCACCCAGAGCCGGCCGGAGTTCGGCGAGGGTTCGGTGCCGCTGTCCTTCTGGCCCTTCGCTCTGGCCGGGCGGTCACGGCTGGTCTTCGCCTCCAGCACGGCGGCGCCCTCGGGCGTGGTCTGCTCCGGCCGGGGTTGCCAGCGCAGGGCCGAGTTGGGCACCAGGAGCACCCCGGGATGCTCGCTGACGAGAAATTTGACGTTGGCGGTCAGATAGGGCAGCAGCTTGCCGTCCGGATTGACGGTGGTGACCTCCACCGTATAGGTGACCACGTTCTGCACCATGGTGGCGTTGAGCCGGAGCTTGCCGACCTCGCCCCTGAACAGCTCACCGGGAAAGGCATCGACAGTGAAATTCACCCGCTGACCGGGGCGGATATGGCCGATATCCGCCTCGTTCACCGCCACCCAGACCTGCATCCGGCTGAGATCCTTGGCGATCAGGAACAGGCTCGGCGCATTCAGGCTGGAGACCACGGTCTGGCCGATATTGACCCGCCGGTCGATGATCACCCCCTGGACCGGGGAGCGGATGGTGCAGTAATGCAGATTTTGCTGCGCCCGGCGCAATCCGGCCTCGGCCTGGGCGATGGCGGCCCTGGCCTGGGAAATACTGCCCTTGCCGACCTCGATGTTGGCCTTGGCGACCTCATAATTCGCCAGGGCGGCATCGTAATCGGTCTGGGCCAACACCTTGGTGAGATCCAGTTGCTGCGCCCTTTTCCAGGCCCGTTCGGTTTGCGTCAACTTCGCCTTGAGCTGCCCCATATCGGCCTCCGCCCGTTCCAGACCGGCCTGGGCCTGCATCAACTGGGCCTTGGCCTGGGCTACATCGGCGGTGTAGAGGGCGTCGTCGATCTGGGCCAGGACCAGGCCCTGGGTGACGACCGAGCCATAGTCGATGGGCTGGCCCGCCTGATCCTTACCGAAGGCGAGGATCTTCCCCGCCACCTGGGAACCCACGTCGATGACCTCTTCGGGCTCCAGGGTACCGGTGGCGCTGATGGTGGCCACCAGATCGCCCCGCTTCACTGTCGTGGTGCGAAATTTCGGTGTCGCCGGATCTCCCGCCGGGTGCCAGCCATTCCACGCCGTCAGGCCCAGGCCCAACAACCCGAGCGGCAGGACGAAATACTTCAGGATTCGGGACAACATCGCTGGCATGGACTCGCAATCGGCATCGAAGGAGGCAGTGTACCCAAGGTTCGACCGCGGAAAAGCGGAAAAGCTCAGCCGTTACCTCGCCTCCTGGCCACCTCCAACCCCCGGGTGAGGCGGATGGGGGGCGGATCAGGGGAGTCGGCGCTCGCTGGCGAACAACTCGGGGATACGCTCCCGACGCCGGATGAGATGGGTACAGCTACCCTCGACCATGATCTCGGGCGGTCGCGGACGGCTGTTGTAATTGGAACTCATGGTGAAGCCGTAGGCGCCGCTGGATCGCACGGCGAGGAGATCGCCGGGATTGAGGGAGAGTTCCCGTTCCTTGCCGAGGAAATCCCCGGTCTCGCATACCGGACCGACGAGATCGTAGCGACCGGGTCGACCGCCGGCGTCCCGGCGGACCGGGACGATGTCCTGCACCGCGCGGTAGAGGGCCGGACGGATGAGGTCGTTCATCGCCGCGTCGATGATGGCGAAGTCCTTGAACTCGGTGGCTTTGAGATAGAGCACCCGGGTGAGCAGGATACCGGCGTTCCCGGCGATGGCGCGTCCGGGTTCGAGCAGGATCTCGAAGTCCGCGCCCTGGAGGCGCTGTTCAATGGCCGCCGCATAGTCCGCCGGTTCCGGTGGGCGTTCCGAGGTGTAGGCGATGCCCAGACCGCCGCCGAGATCCAGATGCCCGATGTGAATGCCCTCGGCGGCGAGCCGGGAGGCCAGCTCCAGCACCCGGTCCAGGGCGTCGAGAAAGGGACCCAGTTCGGTGAGCTGGGAACCGATGTGGCAGTCGATACCGGTGATCTGAAGATGGGGCAGGTCGGCGGCGCGCCGATAGACCGCCAACGCCTCGCCGATGGCGACGCCGAACTTGTTTTCCCGCAGCCCGGTGGCGATGTAGGGGTGGGTCTTGGCATCCACGTCCGGGTTGACCCGCAACGACACCGGGGCGCGACGACCCAGCCGCCCCGCCACCTGATTCAACAGCTCCAGTTCGGCGGCGGATTCGACGTTGAAACAGCGGATACCCAGTCCCAGCGCCCGTTCCATCTCTTCGGATCGTTTGCCGACACCGGAAAACACCACCCTGGCCGGGTCTCCACCCGCGGCCAGCACCCGCTCCAATTCGCCCTGGGAGACGATATCGAAGCCCGAGCCCAGGCGCGCCAGTACATCCAACACCCCCAGGCTGGAATTGGCCTTGACCGCGTAGCAGATCAGATGGGGTCGATGGGCGAAGGCTTGGTCGAAGGCCCGCCAGTGCCGCTCCAGGGTGGCCCGGGAGTAGACATAACAGGGGGTGCCATAGAGTTCGGCGATGACGTCCAGGGGGACACCCTCGGCGTAAAGGATATTGTCGCGATAGAGGAAGTGATCCATGGGTGTCAGCGCGGCGCTTGCGGCGCGGTCTGGCCTTTCTGTTCCTGGTGATCAGGCAGATAGAGCGGCCCCTTGTGACCACAGGCGAGCAACACCGACCCGCTGCCGAGTACCAGAATCGCCCACCACAACAACATCGCCCGCCGCCGCATGATCGCCCCCTTTGGCCCCTATGGATGCGGCGCGAGTATAAACCCAGGCGACCTTGCCGCATAATCGCGCCTCCACAACGAGGAGAGACGGCGATGACAGAACAAAACGGGCTCGAAACCGTGGTACTTGAACCCACAGGGGCGCACCGCTCGACGGTGATCTGGCTACACGGTCTGGGAGCGGACGGCTACGATTTCGTGCCCATAGTGCGCGAACTGAATCTGCCCCAGGAACTCGGCGTGCGTTTCGTTTTCCCCCATGCCCCCCAACGACGGGTCACGGTCAACGGCGGTTTCCGCATGCGGGCCTGGTATGACGTGCGTTATCCGGATCTCTCGGTGGCGGTGGACGAGGCCGGGGTACGGGAGTCGGTCGCGGCGGTTCTGGCCCTGGCCGATCAGGAACAGGACCAAGTCGGCGGCTGGGACAAGGTGATGCTGGCCGGCTTTTCCCAGGGCGGGGCCATCACCCTACAGGCCGGGCTCAGTAGCGGCCATCCCTTTGCCGGCTTGCTGGCGCTCTCGACCTATCTCCCTATCCGCGCTGGGATCAACCCGGACAACAAGATCCCCATCTTTTGGGGCCACGGCACCTTCGATCCCGTTGTGCCTTATCTACTGGGTAAGAGCAGCAAGGATCTGGTCGAATCCCTCGACTTTCCCCTCACCTGGCGTCACTACCCCATGGCCCACAGCCTCTATCCCGAAGAGATCGACGACATCCGCGACTGGCTACAGACGCGCCTGGCACCGGTGGTGAAATGAGACTCCTACCCTGGAGCCCAAGACGCCGGTAGATATTGTTATCCGAATAAAGGCCCCATGAGGTTTCCTAGGCTGTGCACCGCACAGCCTTCTCAAACGGTGCGCCGTGCGCACCCTACCGGACTGAAGGGCTGACGCCCTCGCCTATCGAGGCTCCCGGGCATGGGCTATTTTGCCCCCTTTATTGTTCTCCAAAAGAGAACAATAAAGGTCATCATTAGCATCTTATTCTCAAAAAGAGAACGAAAATGGGCTTTTTCCGCCCTGGCCCGGGAGGTCGTAGGCTAGTGATGAGCGTAGCGAATCCCAGCTTTTGATCGGAAACCAAGAAGCTGGGTTTCGGCGCAGAGCGCCTCAACGCCAGCCTACCGGGCTGAGTAAAGTCAGGATGTGGCGAGCGAAGCGAACCGCCTGTCGGCAGACAGGCAGTTCGCCCTGAGCGGCGAGCCGTCGAAGGGCTCACCGTCTCCTACCGCCCTCAATTCCCCCCGCCGCCCTGGATCTGCCAGTTGAGATTGGACACGG
>JBPOHE010000034.1:0-15992 GCA_052035915.1 Pseudomonadota bacterium | reverse complement strand
ATTCCTATTAGGTTATCCGCCATCGACGGGAGCACCTGAGCCGCCTGAGACGACAGAATCATAGAAGGCAGGCAGAAAGCCATGGGTAGGCTGGCGATGAGCGAAGCGAATCCCAGCTACTTGTCCGCACCAAAAAGCTGGGTTTCAGCGCTTCGCGCCTCAACACCAGCCTACGAATATCAATAATACCTATTGGGAAATGGTATCACCCATCCTACCGTGGACGCGCTCCGGGCATGGAGCAAAAATGGCCGGTTTTCGTTCTCTAAAAAGAAACAATAGCCTATTTTTCAGATTAATTGTTCTCAATTAGAGAACGACTTTTGCCTTGGCCCCGGCCTCTGCGAGCGGACAGCTGCCGTATCGACAGAAAGTCGCTGATCGGCCACCAAGCGGAGAAAGGGTGGACGCGGGCCGGGGCACGCATCCACCGCTCAAGACTGAAACAAGCTCGGGGTTTCGGAGCCGACTCAGAGTTTGGCCTGCATTTCCCGCCAGAGTTTTTCGTAGGTCTGGGCCGAGGCGCTTTCGGGGGCGAAGTGGCCCACGGGGGCCCGGTGGATGCCCATCATCTCGATGCTCTTGGTCTGGGGAATCGCGGTGCCGAGGATTTCCCGGTACTGCTTCGACAGGTTGTCGACCAGGTCTTTGTGCAGCGGCCGGCTGCGATCGACCATGGAAAAGAAGGGCAGGATCTTCAGGTGCTTGGAGGCGGACTTGTCGAAATAGGCGAGGATCTGTTCGTAGGTGCGCACCGACAGCGGGGTGGGAATGATGGGGACCAGCAGGGCGTCGGCGGCGAAAAAGATGTTCTCCGAGACGATGGAGATGCTGGGCGCGCAGTCGATGAAGAGCATGTCGTATTCATGACTCAGGGGGCGCAGCAGTTTCAGCAATTGCCGCATCGGCTGCTTGGAGTCGTTCACCGCCAGATCCAGGTTGCGGAAGGAGAAGTCCGAAGGCAGTAGGTCGAGGCCATCAAAGTCCGTGGCCTTGACGGCATCATCCAACTGGGTACGCCCTTTGAGGACGGAGTCGACGCCACCCTTGATCTTGGGTTTGACGCGGAAATAGAAACTGGCGGCGCCCTGGGGATCCAGATCCCAAACCAGGGTCCGATGACCGTCCCGCGCCGCCAGAAAGGCCAGATTGACGGCGCTGGTGGTCTTGCCGACCCCCCCCTTGATGTTGTAGGTCGCGAGTATCTTCATGTTCTTGCCACCTCGACGGCAGTGGTGCCCTCGGCGCGAAGGGCATGAAAAGCGGCCGCGGCTTTGGCCGTGCTGAATTTTTTGAAGCTGGGGGCGAAGGACTTGCGGATCTCCTGTTCCTGGAGGGCGAGGTCCCTCACCAACTGCTCCATGGCCTGCAAGGAGGAATGGGTGAGGCGTTGTTCCTCGAGCATCGCATCCCGATAAACCACCAGGGCCTGACGTTGCACCTCGAGATCCCGGAAATCTTCCAGGTTCATCCGCATCGCTTCCAGCGGTTTGAAGATGGCCTGGATCTGTTTTTCGGGGAAGAGGTCGCGGAAGAACTCCACCAGAAAGTACAGCCCCTTGGTGTTGTGGTACATGGAGATCAGGGCGTCCACCCCGGTCGAGGGGGTGATGACATTCCCCTGCTCGAGCACCTCCTGATAGGTGTTGTCGATGAGGTCGCTGGCCAGGGCGGCGATGGGACGCCCCCCCATACCGACCAACTCGGCGGCGGGCGGTTCCTTGCTGAGAAAAGGCTCCCAGCTCTCCAGCAGACGCTGATAACGGGGACTCTCCAGGGCGGTACAGAGCTGTTGTTGTTCCTGGAGTTTGTGCTCGCGGAGAAATTCGCGGAAGGGGGCCAGATAGGGTTGTTGCGGCTGGGGCAGACGCGCCTGGAAGCTGTTGAAGAGTTCCATGAAACGGTCCATGTCCCGGCAGGGGCGGGTGACCTGCTCCAGCCACTCGAATTCCTGCTCGAATCGATTGACCGCCGTCCGTCCAAGCAGGTCACGCAGCAACGCCGTGAGATAACGGGTGCGGATCACGGCGCGACGCAGGTCGTGCAGGAACTCGCTGTCCTGATTCTGGCAGCTGCCGGGGCGGTTGGCCTCGATGATCCCCAGCAGTTGGCGGAGGATATGGCGCACCGCGATCGGGGCCGGCTGCTCGGGCAGAAGGGGGTAGCGCCAGTGACTGGAATAGCCTCCAGCCTTGACGCCCATGGCCTGCAGGCCGCTGACGAGGGGGTCCAGGGTACAGGGGACCAGATGCAAACGTTCGCGCAACAGGGTCAGTATGTGTTTCAGCTCTTTTTCATACCCCCGATAGGGATAGACGTAGAGCTTGGGCGGCAGGGGGATCTGGCGGATGCTTTGGGGAAGGTTGATGTGATCCCGACGCACATCCAGTCGCACCAGGGTCTTTTCGTTGTCGTCGACCACCCGCAGGCCGCTAATCTCGCTCACCACGGAGAGTTTTTCCTGCAGGGCGCGGCGCTCGATCACGGGTTCGAGGCGCTGGCGCACGCCCGGGATCTGACAATCCGCGGAGAACCGCGGCACCTTGCGCACCACCTGATTGAGCAGGATCTGGCCGCTGTTCAGACGGCGCCAGATGAGGTGGATGGATTTGCTGGACTGGAAGAATTCGAGTACCTCCCCGGCGTCATGAAGTCGCCAGTCGAAGGTGTCGAGATAGCGGCAGATATACTGGTGGACCGGTTCCTTGACCAGACGGCAACCGGCGCTGCTGAGCGATTCAAGGTCTTGGGGCCGGAAAGCTTCCGGCAGGTCGTAGATGAGCGACAATGTGGCCAAGTGCGGCCCCTCCTCCGGCGGTGGGTGCCCGGGTTCAGCGGTCTTTCTGAACGCCTGCCCCGGGCTTTGGTGTGTTTGAAAGTAGTTTTACAGATTTATGACATCTGCGCGAGAGGAAGCCCGCTCCGCTACCCCATGAGCCTGAAGGCGACGGCTGTTCGTTCGCCTTCCAAGCGCGCCAGACGGCGCCGAGCGAGCTCGGTAACGGCTGGTGTAACGCCGAAGGCGGACGAACAGACCAGCCGGCTGGTCTGTTTTTTTGACAGAAATCGCCTCAGCCTGGGTTGATCGGCGTCATCTTCCAGATCTCGGCGTTATATTCCCGCATGGTGCGGTCGGTGGAGAAACGTCCGCTACAGGCGGTGTTGAGGAGACTCATGTTGGTCCAGCGCTCCTCATCGCGATAGGCCAGCGCCGCTTGCTCCTGGGCCTCGACATAAGTGCGGAAATCCGCCGCGGTCATCCAGGGGTCCTCCGGGCTGCGGATGGATCGCACCAGAGGATCGAAGATCCCCGGCTCGAACTGGCTGAAATGGCCGCACTCGATGAGGTGCATCACCTGGCGCAGATCCGGGTCGGCGGCGATGATCTCATCCGGTCGATAGTCCTGCCGCCAGGACTCCACCTCTTCCGCCGTCAGGCCGAAGAGAAAGAAGTTGTCCGCCCCCACCTCCTCGCGGATCTCGATATTGGCGCCGTCCAGGGTGCCGATGGTGACGGCGCCGTTCATCATGAACTTCATATTGCCGGTGCCCGAGGCCTCCTTGCCGGCGGTGGATATCTGCTCGGAGAGGTCGGTGCCCGGACAGATCACCTCCATCAGGCTGACCCGGTAATTGGGCAGAAAGGCGAGCTTGAGGCGATTCCCCACCTGGGGATCCTGGTTGATCACCGCCGCGGCATTGTTGATCAGCTTGATGATGAGCTTGGCCATGGCATAACCGGGCGCCGCCTTGCCGCCGATGAGGACGCAACGCGGGGTCCAATCCGCCGTCCTCCCGGTCTTGATGCGGTGGTAGAGATGGATGACATGCAAGACATTGAGCAGTTGGCGTTTGTATTCGTGGATGCGTTTGACCTGGACATCGAACATGGCCCGGGGATCGAAATCGACCCGACATTCCTCTTTCACCAGAGCCGCCAGCCGCCGCTTATTGGCCGCTTTCACCTCGCGCCAGCGGTGGCGAAAGTCTCGATCCTCGAGATAGGTGCGCAGTCGGCTGAGTCGAGGCAGATCCCGGATCCAGTCCGGGCCGATGTAGGTGTCGAGGAGTTGCCGTAGAGCCGGATTGGCGGCGGCGATCCAACGCCTGGGCGTCACGCCGTTGGTCTTGTTGTTGAACTTCTCCGGCCAGAGTTCATAGAAATCCCGGAACAAGCCCTCCCGTAGCAGGCGCGAGTGGAGTTCCGCCACCCCGTTGACCGAAAATGAGCCGACGATGGCGAGATAGGCCATGCGCACCCGTGGCTCATCGCCTTCTTCGATGATCGACATGCGCTGCATCCGCTCGCTGTCACCCGGCCAGCGCGAGGCGACCTGGGCAAGAAAACGGGCATTGATCTCGAAGATGATCTCCAACAGCCGCGGCAGGAGTTGACGAAACAGCCGCACCGGCCACTTCTCCAGCGCCTCGGGAAGCAGGGTGTGGTTGGTATAGGCCATGATCTTGGTGGTGATCTTCCAGGCCCGGTTCCAACCCAGCCCCAGCTCGTCCATGAGCTGGCGCATCAGCTCCGCCACCGCCAGGGTGGGATGGGTGTCGTTGAGCTGGAAACAGTTCTTCTCGGCGAAGTCGTCCATGGGCATCTGGTTGTGATGCAGCTCGCGCCATTGTCGCAGCACGTCCTTGATGCTGGCGGCGGCGAGGAAATACTGCTGCCGCAGGCGGAGTTCCTTGCCGTTTTCGCTGGCGTCGTTGGGGTAGAGCACCATGGTGATGTGTTCGGCGGCATTCTTCGAGCGCACGGATTCGGGATAGCTGCCGGCGTTGAACTCGCCAAGGTCGAAGGCGTCGGTCGCCTGGGCCTTCCACAACCTCAGGGTGTTGACGGTGCCGTTACGGTAACCGGGGATGGGGATGTCGAAGGGCACGGCGAGGACATCCTTGGTGTCCACCCAGCGGACCCGCAAGCGGCCGGAGTCATCGGTCTGAAACTCGGTGCGCCCGCCGAACTGGACCCGCTGGGTATATTCGGGACGCTCCAGCTCCCAGGGATGGCCGTCGCGCAGCCAGTGATCCGGCTCTTCCACCTGACGTCCGTCGGAAAGCTGTTGACGAAACATGCCGTACTCATAGCGGAGGCCGTACCCCTTGACCGGGAGTTGCAAGGTCGCGCAGCTATCGAGAAAGCAGGCCGCCAAGCGCCCCAGGCCGCCATTGCCCAGTCCGGCATCCGGCTCGCTATCGGCGATCTCTTCGAGATCCAGGCCCACCTCATGGAGCGCCTTTCGGGTCGCCTCCGAGATGTCGAGATTGAGCAGATGGTTACTGAGGGCGCGTCCCATGAGAAATTCCAGCGAAAGATAATAGGTCCGTTTGCACTGCTCACGTTCATAAGCGGCCCTGGTTTTCTTCCATCGTTCCATAAGCCTATCCCGGACCACGACCGCCAGCGCCCGGTATGGATAATGGGACGAGGTGCAGTTTTGATCCCGCCCCAGGGTGCGACTGAAATAATGACGGAAATCCAGACCGATACCTTCGGCCTCCATACCGAGCGGGGGAACCTCGGTGAGGCGGGCATTGGGTTGGCTTTTGATCAGGGGACGAAAAAGACTGTAAGGCGTGCTGGGCATGGATGGATCACCTGTGCGTCCGGAAAATTGTGAGGCTTGGGACATAGAGTAGGCGAACCAGCCCGCCAGGCAACTGCCGATCCCATGGTGAAATACCGGACGAACTTCTGGAACGACGGCTCGGAGGTGGAGCCCTATTCCGATGCCAACGTCATCTGGTAAGGGCGACGTATCGCCTCGATCAGAAGGGACACAGACAGGGGACGCACCTGACGCCACCATTCCCGGCCTTCGAGGTACAACACCAGGGTCGGCACGGAGAACACCCCCTCCTGGGCGGCCAGTTCGGGATAGCGCCGGCAATCGATTGAATACCTCTCCAGCCGTGGGAACTCCGTTTCCAGAGCCGCCGACAGCTTGGGTTCGAGGACGCGGCAGAGCTGACAATCGGGGGCGCTATAGAGCACCAGGGCGGCCGGTGCCGCCCTCACCACAGCCTCTCGATCCGCCTTGGAAACGATCGACGCAAAATACCGGGTGGGCATCGGCTGGAGAAAGCGTCAGAAGCTGTTTGGAAACCCTGGGCTTCCGAGCGGCAAGCTTGAAGGCCCCGGGCATCGACCTGAAAGACCGGATTTTTGTTCTTTTAACAAGAACAAATAAAGAAATACATCCTCCATTGTTCCCTAAAATAGAACAATAACCAGAGAAACAGACCTTGGCCCCGAGGCTCGAAAGTTGCGACGAGAATTTCCAAACAGTTTCTTAGAAGATGTCCTCTCCAAAACCAAGATTGGTGGGAGAGACGGCCGAACCGCTTTCGGAGAGCCGGATGCGCAACGCCAGGTTGTTGCGGGAATCGGCGTTGCGCAGGGCCTCTTCAAGATCGATCTTGCCATCTTTATAGAGCTTATAAAGCGCCTGATCGAAGGTCTGCATGCCCCGCTCGGTTCCTTGTTCCATGGCCTCCTTGATGGAATGGATATCACCCTTCTGGATCAACTCGGAGATATAACTGGTGAGCAACAACACCTCCACCGCCGGTACCCGTTGACCGTCGCGGCCACGCACCAGACGTTGGGAGATCACCGCCCGCAGGTTGAGGGAAAGATCCATGAAGAGTTGGCGATGGGCGGTATCGGGGAAAAAGTTGATGATGCGGTCCAGAGCCTGGTTGGCATTGTTGGCATGCAGCGTGGACAGGCAGAGATGCCCGGTTTCGGCGTAGGCGATGGCGTGGGCCATGGTGTGAGAATCCCGGATCTCGCCGATTTGAATCACATCCGGCGCTTCACGCATGGCATTCTTCAGCGCGTTTTCGTATGAGATGGTGTCCAACCCCACCTCGCGCTGATTGACCACGGACTTTTTATGGGTGTAGACGAACTCGATGGGATCCTCGATGGTGAGGATGTGTCCGGGGATGTTCTGATTGCGGTGCTCGATCATGGCCGCGAGGGTCGTCGACTTGCCCGAGCCGGTGGCGCCCACCACCAACACCAAGCCGCGGGGCTCCATGACCAGATCCTTGAGAATGATAGGCAGGTTGAGCTTCTCAACCGGCGGGATCTCGCCGCGGATATAGCGGATCACCATCGCAACGTCGCCACGCTGCTTGAACACATTGACGCGAAAACGCCCCAAGCCCGTCACCGAAATAGCCAGGTTACACTCCATGGTGGCCTCGAATTCCTTGATCTGCGCCTCGTTCATGACGGTGTAGGCCAGCTTGCGGACATGTCCGCGATCCATCATGGTGTTGGCGATGGGCAGGGTCTTACCCTCGGTTTTCAGGTGCACATTGGTCCCGGTGCTGAAATAGACATCGGAACCGTTTTTTTGCACCATCAATTTGAGATAAGGAACGACGTCCATATTGAGCTCTTCTCTCTGTGAGATGGATGGTTGGGTTGGATACACCTTCGGGATCCCCCCTCTATTATCTAGGCTGATCTGAAGCTTCTTCTATCAGCGGCATGGAATACGGCCCTTCGCGGTCCGCGGCATGGTCGAACGCAAGGGGCTCGAACCCGGCCACTATACAACGCGCCGAAGAGGGGCGCATCCCTGACGCCGTCTCAAAAGAAGGGCCGACATCCACCTCGAGATATCTCGGTTGCTTGCCGAACCGACCCAGGGAGTCAACTCCGACGGACACCATAGTCTAGGGCGGAGACGCGGCCCAGACAGCTACCCTGGTCGCAGCAATCTCTTCTCCTGCCGGGAGAAAGGCTGTTTCAGGAGCCATCGTCGCTTCAGTCGAGCGGATCCTGGCCCTTGTCTCGAGGTCTCGACGCTGGACGTGGCCGCGGCGCGGCTTTGGCGACCTGGCCCGATGACGAGCCCCAGGCTTCGAAGACGAGCAGCAGCCAGCCGAGCAGAAAGAGCAGACCGCCGAAAGGAGTGACGATCCCAAGACCACGCCAACCGCTCATGACCAGGGCATAGAGGCTACCGCTGAAGATGAGGATACCGAGAAAAAAAGCCCAACCCGACCACTTCAGCCAGCGGCTCTCGCCGCCGATACGGCTCAGAATCCCCACCGCCACCAGGGCCAGGGCATGAAGCCCCTGATAATGGACGCCGATCTCGAAGACATTGAGATCCCCGGCCAGCAGCCGTCCGCGTAAGCCGTGGGCGGCATAGGCGCCGAGCGCCACGGCCAGCAAGCCGTTGATCGCCCCCAAAGCCAGCCAGAGATTGCGCCCACCGCGATTTCTCGTTTGTGACATCGGCATCTTGTTTCTCCCCTACCTGAACCAGCGCCCCGAGCTCAGCCGGGCCGAGCCTCCCCGATAACGACTGGCGACTGACCAGCCGGCGGAGAAAATCGGCGTACCGGCTGATGATCTCTTGCTCCCCCAGGGCCGCCGTCTTGGCTCCAAGGGTCCGTGGACTTGAAGCCAAGGCGATAGTCTAGCAGCATGAGGTCCGGACTGGACAAGAGGGGAGAGGCGCGATGCGATGGGGTTTCTGGTGGCTGGGAATACTCGGCCTGCCGCTGGTGCTGGGGATCGGGGCGCTGATCCTCAATGGCGCCAGCTTGCTTGGTCCGCCGGGAATAGGAGAACGCCTCTGGGTCTATCTGACCCAGAATCTGGTCCTGACCTCGCCGGATCACCGCCTCCCCGAACTCCGGAGCCGTTGCTATCGGGGCACTCCGGAGGAACTGGGACGCCAGTTGGAGGAGGCCATGAGAACGTTGGGATGGGAGATCCTGGCGGTCGGACAGCCATCTCCTCGTCGCCAGGCCCTGATCACCAGTCGCCTGTGGCGGTTTCACGACGATCTGGAGACGACCCTGGAGCCAGGCCCAGAAGGACGCCTCTGCCTGCACATCCGCGCGGCGTCCCGGATCGGCAAGGGGGACTTTGGCGCCAACCGCCGCCATGTGCTGGATCTCTACCGCGAACTGGCGCGGATCCGCGGCGAAGCGGCTCCCTGAGCGGGGGTCAAGCCCCGAGTAGGGTGAGGCTCTCCGCGGCAATCTCCCGCACCTGGGGATCCGGGTCCCCGAGCAGGGGGCGGACCCAGGGGATGGCCGCCGGGCTGGCCGTCAGTCCCAGATAATGACAGACATCGGCTCGAGTCTGGGGCAGCGGGGAAGCGGTCAAGGTCCCAAGTTGCGGGATCGCCCCCCGGAGCGTTTCTGACCCCTGGAGTTCTTCCATCAGCGCGCCGATACCGATGCGCACGATCATCTTGGTGTCCGGCCCGGCGAGCAACCCCAGCAGCTCGCCGAGGCTGGCCGGTTGTTCCCTGATCATGTCCAGGACTTGGGCAAGTCCCTGGGCCGCCAAGGCGGCGGCGTAATACTCCGCCGTCCCCGTGCCCTGGGCGGCGTGCCGGATCCAATGCTCCAGTTCAGCCGGAGAAAGAACGCCGGAGAAAGCGAAACGGCCGATGCGGCTCCAAGGTACCGAACGGACCCCGAGGGCTTGGGCCAGCTCGGGATGAGCCAGGATATTGACTACCTCCAAGCGTCCGAGCCGACCCTGTTTCAAGGCCCGCCCCAAGAGCTCGAACATGGTCGGGCAGTGGGGACAGTTTGGGGCCAGAAGCAGAAGGGCGTTCGGAACCGAGGTGGTCATCCCGAACTCAGGTCCTCCAGGTGCCGCCGCCGGCGCTGCCAGAACAGATAAAAGCCGATAAGAACGACGACGAATGCCAGCCCCCCGACGCCGACCCAGGGCAGATTGGCCTTGAACCACTCCTGGTTTTCGCCGATACCCCAGCCGAGCGCCAACAATACGCTGTTCCAGAGGGTGGCGCCAAACAGGGTGTAGAAGCTGAAGCGTCCCAGTCCCATGCGCCCCAGACCAGCGGGCATGGAGATCAAATGGCGGATACCGGGGACGAAGCGCCCGGTAAAGATGGAGATCTCGCCATGGTGGCTGAAGAAGTGCTCGGTCTTATCCAGGTGGCGTTTGTCGACCAGCATGTATTTGCCGTATCTGAGCAGGAAGGGACGTCCGAGCCAGAGCGCCAGGTAATAACTGCCCAGGGAACCGGCGATACTGCCCAGACTGGCGGCCAGGGTGACTAGCCAGGGGTCGAGCTGGCCGGTGGAGACCAGATAGCCGGCGGGGATCATCACCAGTTCCGAAGGGACGGGCAGGATCGAGCTTTCCATCGCCATCAGGAGAAAGATCGCGGTGTAATCCAATTGTCCCATCAGATCGAGGAGATAGCTGGTGAATTGCTCGCTCATATGTTGCCTCCGGGTCCAGGCTCCCTGGTTGGCGATTCTCGCATACCCATGACTTCGGCTGAACTACCGGGGAGACATCCGCTGGTCGGACACCAGCGGAGGTCCTGCCGCTTAGTCGAATTCCATGCGGAAGCCGGCGCGGATGACGGAGTGCTGAAGGTCCTCGTAGCCGAGCAGGGTGTTATAGGACAGGAAGGCGGCGCGTCCCTTCGGCAATTGGGCCGCCAAGGAGAGCCCCAGATCGAAATAGTTCCGATCCGGCTCTTGGGTGAGGAGCGCGAAGGGCTGGCGGTTGATGTCGTTGACGAAGTAACCGCTGGTCCGCTGCTGATCGTTTTGGAACTCATGGATCCAGTCGATACTGAGTTGCGGGGTCAGGATCCCCCAGGATTGGCTGTGGCTGAAGGAGAAGGTCGCCCCCAGGGCGGAGGTGAAAGAGTTGTAATCGGTATCATCCATCGCCACCGCCATGGCGGCGCCGAGGCTGTTGAGATCCAGGTTCAACATCCGCTCCGCGTAGCCGTCCACCTTGTTTTTCATATAGGTCAGATTGAGGTGGGGGGAAAGATTCCAATCCCGGAAGGCCAGGTCATAGCCGGCGGAGACGAAGGCGGAGAAGGCGTCCCCCTCGGTGCTGGATTTCGCCCTCTGGTTGGCCGAGAGACCCTCGATGCTGTAATGGATGTTCCGTCTCAGATCATAGTCGGTCTTCCCCAGGCTGAGGGCGCCGTCGAAATAGAGCCCGTTATTGAGGAAGTAGGTGCCGTATAAGGAAAATCCCAGGTCCTGGATGTCCTGACGCCCGCCGTTCTTGTCATAGTCCGCCTGGCCGTCCGAATAGGAGAAGGCTCCGCCAAGCACCAGATTGGGGGTGAGTTTGTAATCCATGCCGGCGGTGATATGGCCTAGAGCCAGGTCATAGCCATGATCGAAAAAGGTATTCCCCTGGGAACCCCAGCCATAGGCGAAGGTGGCGAAGACGCCCAGGCGCTCGTTGATGGCATTCGCTACCGAGGCCCCGGCCGGCACCTGGTTGGCCGCCAAGAGGATGTGTTGATCCTTCAGCGGTTCCAGGGCTAACCCGGCCCCTCGCAGGGTCAGCAGCCGACTGGTCAGGGTGCCGATGCGGGCACCGGCGCGGCGAATGGCGATACTGTTACGGGTATTGATTTCCTCGCTGGCAACCTGGTTGAGGGCCTGGGTTACGCCGGAATCACCGCCAAGGGAGCCATTGACGATATTGTCGCAATCCTGCTGAAAACGCTGATTCAAGGCGCTCCCTTGTCCATTCAGCCCGGTGGCGCAGGTGAAACCTATGGCATAGCCGGTATTGGCCCCGTAAGAAGTATTGGCCTGGTCGGCCACCAGGTTACCGATGTCATTGCTCGATTGGGCCGAGAGACCCAGAGGCAGGGTCAAGGCCGCCACGGCGGATAAGGCGGAAACACGCCGCTGGGGCTTCATTCGAGGTCTTGGAATGGATGTCATGGTTGTCCTCCAAAGGCGGTCGGAAAGCTTTGTAGCCTGGGTTTTTGGCATTATTCACGACCGCCCTCCCCGGCGCCAGGGTGGGATGACCGGGGTTTTGTGGGTATTTCCCCTGGCCGCCTGGCTGGGAGCGGTCCGGATGGCGGGATTCTGGATGGAAAACAGGCCGACCCGGGATGGGCCGACCTGTTCCCGGAAGGAGGGTCACAGCCCTTGGGTCGATCGCCGCGGGCTGTCGGAGACAACAGGATCAGCCGCAACCGCCCCCGGTTCCGGAACCACA
Organism: Pseudomonadota bacterium; assembly: GCA_052035915.1. GTDB lineage: Bacteria > Pseudomonadota > Gammaproteobacteria > Chromatiales > Chromatiaceae > JBPOHE01. The sequence goes on along the minus strand of JBPOHE010000034.1, from coordinate 3,976 downwards.
GGAACCGCAACCACCACCGCCTCCTTGCAGAGGACGCAGGTTATTGAAAACAAAGCTGGCTTCGCCATTGCCCCGATCGATGAAGTCGATCTCGACGCCGCGGATGTAGTCCATGGTCCCGTCATCCACGATGACCTTGAAGCCGTCGCACTCCAGGATGCCGTCTTCGCTGTCGACCCGGTCGGTAAAGGTCATGCCGAAGCTGATACCGCTGCAACCGCCAGGGGCGGCATACACCCGCACACCGGCGACCCGTTCGTCCACCTGCTGCATCAATTCGGCCAGCTTGCTTTCGGCGGAGTGGGTAAGGCTGAGGTCCTGTTCCGTCAGCGCATATCCCAATTGAGTTGTCATGGCTGTCGCTCCATTCTGTCTAGCTAGAAAATCACGGCATTCTAGCACCGCGGCTATCCCTCAACCACGCTGGCGTTCCCATCCATCGGCCATCGCCAAGACTAGGTGTAGGCTTGGGGAAAGCCCCTCGCGCCATCAATTCCTGTTCATCCCGAGACATTCTCAAGCATCATCGAGGCTTCCCATGACCAGATTCAGACCCTTCCTCCTGCTGTTCCTGTTCTTCTTGACCGGCGCGATGGCCCGGGAAGTCGCCGACTATGGTCAGTATCGGCCCAGCACCTTCGAGGGTCAGCTGGTGCTGGTGAACTGGAATAGCCCGGAAGGCCGGGCCCGCTTACGGCGGGCCAGCCAGAGCGAGGACTTCTACCAGCTGGCCCATCACTTTCAGCCCCAGGCGAATCCGCTCTATTGCGGTATCGCCTCCTCGGTGATCGTCCTCAATGCCATGCGGGCGGGCCGCAGACCCATCCCCAGCCAGGCGGCCATGGAGGTACGGATCCCCGCCCCCTGGGGCGGACGCTCGATCCCTTATCCGCTCTATGCCCAGGGGAGCTTGCTCAACGCCGACACCGAGCGGGTCAAACCCAGGGCGGTGATCGAGTTCCAGCAGGCGGCGGGGGACGGCAAGCCGGACCCGGGTCTGACCCTGGCCCAGTTGCAGGGGGTGTTGGAGGCCTATGGCGCCAAGGTCGAGAGCCATCCCGCCGAGGCCGCCGAGCCGGAGGGGGTGGAGGTCTTTCGCGAGCATCTGCGCCGGGTGCTGGGGGAAACCGAACACTTTCTGATCGTCAACTACCAGAGCCGGTTACTCGGCCAGGCCGGCGGCGGGCATATCTCGCCTCTGGGCGCCTATGACGAGATCAGCGATTCGGTGCTGGTGCTGGATGTCTCCGGGCACCTCAACCCCTGGCTCTGGGTACCGGTGCGGGATCTCTATCTCGCCATGCATACACTGGATGGCGAGCGCTATCGAGGGTATTTGATCCTGACCGATGCAGATTTGTAGCCCGGAGAGTCTCTTCGCCTGCGACTGGCCGCTCATCCCGGCGAGGGGGAGATGCGCCAACCGCTTGGACTCAGAGGTTGTGAAAAAATCGGATGCCGTAGCGAGGACGTCCCCTGAGTGTTCGTGGCAAGGCGTCCTACGCGAAATCTATGGGAGTTTAGTGGACTAAATGACCACAGATTTCACCGTAGGACAACGCCGCCACGGGCGCTCGGGGGCGCCCGCAGTAGGCAGACGATATTTTCACAACCTCTCAGATTCTCAGGGGGCGGCGTGGCCAAGCCGACCGACTTTGGGCCGGTCGACGGACCAGAGACGCTCCAGGTGGTAATAGTCGCGCACCGCGGGGAGCATGAGATGGACGACGACATCGGTGAGGTCGATCAAGGCCCATTCGCCTTCCTGCACCCCCTCGCTGCCGAGGATCTGGGCGCCGGCAAGTTTCGCCTGAAAGGCGACCGCCTCCGCCATGGCCCGCACATGGCGGTCCGAGGTGCCGCTGGCGACGACCATGATGTCGGTGATACTGGTTTTGTCACGCACATCCAGGATATGAACGTCTCGCGCCTTCATGTCTTCGAGGACCCGCACCACGAGGTCTCTCAATTCTTCACTTTGCATAGGTTTTCCGTCGTTGCTGCCCGGTCGGCTGATGTGGCGGGGGAGTTTACCCCAGATCAGCGGTCGCAGGCAGCGCATCCCGGTAATAACCGCGACGCCGGATGACCTCCAGCACCTGGTCGGGTAACAGAAACCGCGGGCTCAATCCCTGGCGTAAAAGTTCACGGATCCGGGTGGAAGAGATATCGAGTTGACTGACTTCGACTGGCAGGATGAGCCCGGCGGCGGAGTTGTGTAGGGATGCGGGGTTATCGGTCCCGTGTCGATGGAGAAATGGCTCGATTCTGGGATCTCCACCCACAACCGCCGCCGGACGTCTCATCACGATCAGATGCGCGAGTTCGAGGATCTCCTGGGGGCGGTGCCAGTCGGGAAAGCCCTGGAAGGCATCGAGACCGAGCAGCACGCCGATGGGCTCCTGATCGCCGATCTCGGCGCGCAGGGATTTCAAGGTATCCAGGGTGTAAGAGCGGCCAGGTCGACGCAGCTCGCGCTCGTCGACCTGAAAACCGGGTTGTCCGGCGACGGCGAGCCGCAACAACTCCAGTCGGGCGGCGGCATCGAGCACCGGCGGCGGGCGGTGGGGCGGTTGGTTGAGGGGAATCAGGCGGAGTTCCGACAACCCCAGGGCCATCCGCACCTCCAGGGCGGAGCGCAGATGGCCGTAATGGATGGGATCGAAGGTGCCGCCAAGCAGGCCGATCATGGCGGCGCCTCAGAGGTTGTGAATAAATCTACCGTGCGTCCCGATCGCGGCGTCGCGTGCTCGTTCGCTCCCCGCCTATCTCTCTGATATGTCTCGTCGCTCACGGCGCGGCTCCTATCGCTCGGGGCAGCTCGCTACGATTTCTTCACAACCTCTCACTCAAGGCGCCAGCAGCCGATGGTCAGCTGCGGATATGCCCATCCCCGAGGACGATGAACTTGACCGAGGTGAGCCCTTCCAGGCCCACGGGGCCACGGGCATGGAATTTATCGGTGGAGATGCCGATCTCCGCCCCCAGGCCGTACTCGAAGCCGTCGGCGAAACGGGTGGAGGCATTCACCATCACCGAGCTGGAGTCCACCTCGCGCAGGAAGCGCCGAGCCTTGGTGAAGTTTTCGGTGATGATGGCGTCCGTATGCTGGGAGCCATGCTCGTTGATGTGATCGATTGCCTCGTCCAGCCCGGGTACCACGCGGATGGAGAGGATCGGCGCCAGATATTCGGTATCCCAGTCTTCCTGGGTCGCCTCCAGACATTGGGGACCCAGGATCTCCCGGGTCTGGGAGCAACCGCGCAGTTCCACGCCCTTGTCCCAATAGGCGGCGGCCAGTCGGGGCAGGATCGCCGCCGCCACGTCCTGGGCGACCAACAGGGTTTCCATGGTGTTGCAGGTGCCGTAGCGCTGGGTCTTGGCATTCATGGCGACGACGAAGCCCTTGTCGAGATCGGCCTCGTCATCGATATAGACATGGCAGATGCCGTCGAGATGCTTGATCACCGGCACCCGGGCCTCACGGCTGATGCGCTCGATCAGGCCCTTGCCCCCTCTGGGGATGATGACGTCGATGTATTCCGGGCTGGCCACCATCCGTCCGACCGCCTCGCGATCCCGGGTGGCTAGCACCTGCACCGCCTCGGCGGGAAGACCGGCGGCCAAGAGGCCCCGGCTGATGGCGGCGGCGATGGCCTGGTTGGAATAAAAGGCCTCGGAGCCACCCCGCAACACCGTGGCGTTACCCGCCTTGAGGCAGAGGGCGGCGGCATCGGCGGTCACATTGGGACGCGCCTCGTAGATGATGCCCACCACCCCCAGGGGCACCCGCATGCGTCCGACCTGGATGCCCGAGGGGCGGTAGTTCATATCGAAGATGGCACCCACGGGATCGGGCAGGGCCGCCACCGGGTGGGGGCCCGCGCTCAGGGAGGTGTTAAGTCCCGGCGGCAGCGCCAACCCATACAGCAAGGCCCCGGCCAGGCCCATGGCGGCCCCGGCCGCCAGGTCCCCG
>JBPOHE010000101.1:0-34754 GCA_052035915.1 Pseudomonadota bacterium | reverse complement strand
CACTCCAGCGGCCACTCAAGTCCCTGTTCCGCTACGGACTCGACTTTCTCCGCCACATCGTCTTGAACCTCACTGAACAACTCCAATCGTTCCTGTGGGCCTTGGATGTTTTGTCCTGTACTTAGATTACCCTGTAACGCCGCGATACCGACCAAGCCGATCGCTAACACGAGGATCGCCACCAATACCTCTATCAGGCCGATTCCTCTTTGTTTGCTGTCGCCTTTCATCTTGTTTACTCTCATTCGCTTACCCGGCCACGGCGCTTAGTAAAAATCCATCCAGCCACCGGCTACCCGAGCCAGAGATTTGTTTACATCCAGATTGAGGGTGGAAAGCACGTTGTCGTCGTAACGCACCGTGAAGGCGCCATTACTCAAATCCACGGAGTGATCGATGATGATGGAACCATAAACGATGGGGCCGCCGTTGATCTGGACATCCCCTCCCGTACCCGATTTGTCTGGATTATCGAAGGAGAACACCACACCAAATACGGTGGCTCCACCATTGATCCGCAGATCACCTTCATCGACGACGATAGCGACCGGGGCTTCCGGCGAGCCTACCTGGGTGTTGGCGGCAATGGCACAACCGCCGGTGACCCAATAGAGACCGGCGGAATTGCTGTTCAAGTTGCTACAACTGCTCACCACCTCGGCCTGACTGTAGAGCTCGATCCAGTTGACACGCGGCACACCGAAGACATAGGCCAGCAGATCCGGCGGGAAATAGGAGGAGTCCGGATTGGCTCCCAGCCCCCCATCCACGTCCAGAACATCTATCCCTTCCGTATTGGCCTGAGTCAGAAGCTCGCCTTGGGCCGGATTGTTGGGGTTCGGACAGCCGCAGTTGGTGCACAACTGAATCGTCATGCTGTTCCCATTCACGGTATAGCTATAAGGCGTCGGCGAACCGTTCTGTAGATAGTCACCAAGTTGGCAGGTCTGGGGGCTCGAATGAATTGTGTCGACATCATGCTCGGACCAGACCGAAAGCGGAACCCCGGGCCCACCGGCGTTGGGGTTGGGCACGGCGGTGATGTTTCCCGAGAGATTGACCGCCCCCTCGGCGATCAAGGGCACATCCGGCCCACGATTCGCCCGGGAATAGGTGGTGGTCTGATGCATGACAACGGCTTGACCACGGAAAGGGTCATTCGGAGTGTCGGACAACCCCTGTCCGATCACATAAGCGATAAAGTCCCCCTCGCCGGCCACCGGCTCCAGCAGAACGCGATTACATGGGTTATTGGCGCATTGGGCCAGGAGATAAACATTGTACTCGCCGGCCTTGGCGGGGCCGGAGGAACCCGAACTGGGAGCGAAATCGCGGTGGACCCAGCCAGAACCGAAACGGTTGAGAGTGCCATTGCCACAAGGCAAAGCCGTGGCACCAGAAGTGCATTCCGTCCACAGGGTATTGTTGATATTGAACCAACCATTATTCCCGGTCGAGTTCATATAACGACGATTCTTGGTGATAAAGGCGAAGCCTTTTTCCAATCCTTGCTCGGCCCGCTCGAAGGAATCCACATAGCGCCGTTGATTGGCGGAATTTTTCTGTTCGTCGATCCCCACCCGCGCCGTGAATAAGGAGACCCCCGTCAGCAACACCAGCAGAATGAGCCCGATAATAAGGGTCGCGGTGCCACGCTGAGTGGTAATGTGTATCTCTCGTATCATCTTTGGCTTCTCGATGAAGAGGCTGACGGCCTGCCTGGATGGGTATACATATTCATCATGCGAGGTCTAGAGTGCCGCGACGTTGTCATTGCGGAGCTTTACCGTTTCGCGAACGATCCGGGTGACACTGGGATCCCCTTTCAAGCGACCGCTCATCTCGACTCCGATCTCGCGCAGGGTAATGGTTCCTCCCACCCCGGTCAGATTCACTGTCTGGAAATTGCGGATGAAACGCAGATCGGTAATCTCGACCGTGGCTGTATCCAACAGGCTGGCCCAGTTAGTGCCATTGCAATCCTCTCCCTGCTGGCGAATTTCGATACTGCTGGCATTGCTGTTCCAACGATAGCCATAACGCTCATCCGGGCTGGAGGTACCAACGCTGTTGTCGCCGTTCCGGTCGTAACTGAAGAGCACACAGCGAAAGACATCGGTAGTGCCACCCACCGCATCGGCGAGGGTGACGCTATTGAAGGTGGCCTCATCGCTGCAGTTGCGACCGTTCCACAGGCTGCTCCAGTCCGTGCCGCGATCGGCCGTAGGTACCCGGCTCAAGGCGGCGCATACCCCGGAGTTATTGAAAAAGCCCGCGCGCCTGAGGTCGCGCACCACCAGTTGCAGTGACCGCCGCAGGTTCTGATCCAGATGCGTCATCGCCGCCATGTCGTTGCTCGACGCCAGCACTCGGGCATTCAAGCTGGCGATGGCGAGCATCACGATCATCCCCAGTACGATGGAAATCATGAGTTCCACCAAGCCGAACCCCCGAGCCCGGCCCAGGGTGCGCGGAGCCTTCTGAGCGTACGATACCGATAGATTATTCATGATGGACAATCGTCGCTGGCACAAACCGGATAGTTGTAGACATTGGCGGATCCTGAAGGCGAGCAGATGCGCGCCCGTCCGACCACGCTGATCTGGATGTTCGCCTTGTAACCGCTGGTCGATTTCAGACAAATACGCCCTTCGACCGGCGGTTCCACCATTCCCCGCACCGGATCCAGGGTGAAAAACTCGTTATTGCTGAAATTGACTTCAGTCAGGCTGATGCCTGTGAAATCCCTTCCTGTCCCGACTATCTCCACACCGCCGACGGTGCAACTGCCTGCTGTGGCGCAGGCACAGGTTGTCGCGGCATCCCGCAGGCCATAGCACAAAGCCGTTTTATTAAAGGCGACCCGGATGTTCTGGTTGCGCTTGACCGATTCACTGCGGGCCAGCTCTACCCCCGCCAGCATGGTTTCGGCCGCTCCGCGAAGCCGCTGGCGTTCGAAAGAACGGGAAAAGGAGGGTACGGCTACCGCGAGGATGATGGCCGCTACGGCAATAGTGATCATCATCTCGACGAGAGTAAAACCTGTGCGCGGCCTCGACACGGCGTGGACTTCCTCACAATTCATCGATTGACTTTGAGTTTATTCCGGAGGTGGGGTCTTCATAATCCTTATAACAACCGCTCGTCGGTCTAACCATACCGTTTATCTTTGATTACAAAGTTTTTACAAAACCAATGGTTGGCTGTGGCGTGCTTGCCACAACCTTGTTGGATAGATTCTCAGGCACCGCTTCAGTGGCGAAACTCACATCCCTTGTTGCTCGGGAGGAGTTCAGGAATGTCTAGGAAGCTTGGCGGCGGGGAAGGTCTTTGGGGCTTATCGAGATTCCGAGGACAGAGTTGAGAATAGGCCTCCAGAAAGTCTTCAAATCCTTTCTGAATACATTCGGATCTCGGATGGTTGGACGAATGCGGGTGCCCACCCCTTGTCGGGCAATTACGCGGAACCTAACGGGAATTGGTATTACACCAAGCTGTTACGGGCTTGGTAAAAAATGGCCATTTTTTGTTCTTTTTTTGAGAACAATTAGAAAATAGAAGGGCGGTCAGGCTCACCGGCGTCGCCACACCAGGGTGCGGTTATTCACCGGCATGGCGAAGTCACCGCTCAATTCCATCCCGCCCGCCCGGGCCATGGCCCCCAGATCATCGACGTCCTTGAGCCCGCTGGCCGGGTTTCGCGCCCGCAACGACTGATCGAAACGGGCATTGCTTTCGCTGGTGTGGCGTCCGCCGTAGTTGAAGGGGCCATAGATGGCGAACAGCCCCGCGGGCGCCAGCACCCGGGCCACGCCGCGGAACATGGCCGCCACCTGATCGAAGGACAGGATATGGGCGGTGTTGGCGCTGAAGACGGCGTCATAGGGTCCCGGCGGCCAAGCCCCGGTGACATCAAGCGTCAGGGGTGGCAGCACGTTGGCTATCCCGCTGTCCGCGATCCAGGCCCGAATCCCGGCATGATTGGCGGGTAGGTCCGAGGTCTGCCAGAGCAGGTGGGGCATCCGGGCGGCAAAGAAGACCGCATGCTGACCGGTGCCGCTGCCGATTTCGAGTACCGTTCGGAGGTCTTGGAACAGTGGTTCGATTACCCCTAGGATCGGCTGCTTGTTTTCTTCCGCGGCGGCGGCAAAGGGCTTGTCGGCGGGGTTGGGCATGGCGGCTCCGGGGCTGGGATTCATGAACAGCGATTCTCGGCGGTGGCCGGAACCTCGTGCGGGAAGGACGCGCCAGGGGATTTATAATGGGGATTCTGTCCAGACTTCAAGCCGGAGTCTGGAAGCGACCCTGACGGGGGAGTTGCAGGTATCACCCATGATCAGCCCTTGGTTTGAATCTCTGGCCCGGGTGTTGGGAATCGACAAACGGAGCCCGCGCGCGCTCGAAAAGCTGGTATCGGCCCTCGGAGGGCTGGTCGGCATCCTCGCCATCAGCCTGGTGACCTCGGCCTTCCTGTCGCCAGCGGAGACGGTCTTGATGGTGGCTTCCATGGGGGCGACGGCGGTTCTGCTCTTCGCCGTGCCCCATGGTCCCCTGTCCCAGCCCTGGCCGGTGTTCGGCGGGCATCTGGTGTCCGCCCTGGTGGGGGTGAGCCTGGCCAAGCTGCTACCGGGTTCCCTGCTGGCGGGCCCGCTCGCGGTAGGGCTGGCCATCGGCCTGATGCAACTGTTGCATGCGGTGCATCCCCCGGGCGGGGCGACGGCCTTGACGGCGGTGATCGGGGGGCAGGCGATCCAGAATCTAGGCTATAGCTTTGTTGTCACCCCGGTGTTGCTCAATGTCTTGGTGATCCTATCGGCGGCGGTGGTCTTCAATAACCTCTTTGCTTGGCGACGTTATCCCCTGGCGTTCCATCGCCCGCCCAAGGTCCCGTCGCCGCCGTCCGGGGCGCCGAGCCCCTATCCGCCAATCGCCCATGAGGATCTGGTCTACGCCTTGAGCCATATCGATGGCTACATCGACGTCTCCGAACAGGATCTGCTGCAGATCTACGAACTGGCCACCCAGGGGCACGCCGCGGCCAGGCTGGGTCATGACGCCATCATGCCCGGTTTTTATTACTCGAACGGGCGTTTCGGCCAGGAGTGGGAGGTGCGGGAGGTGATTCGCCTGCATCCGGAAGCCGGCGGATCCTCCCGGGTCGATTACCTGGTGGTGGCCGGCCCGGGCGCGCCGGTAACGGGTTCCTCTGGCCTCGAAGACTTTGCGCTCTGGGTGGCCTATCGGGTCGAACCCCAGGGCGGCGTCTGGCGGCGGGCCCGTTCGGCGTTCGATCGGAGCGGAGCGGGCCAGTCTGGCGCCCAGTAAGCAATCCGGGCCAGGGCGCTTTGGTTCGGCTGTCTGTTCTTTATTGGAGAACAATGCCTTGTATGGTGATGTATTGTTCTCGAAATAAGAACGAAAATAGGCCATTTTCGGGCCAGGCCCGGAACGAGCGAGGGCGAATGCCCGTTGCTGTTGGGTCGTTCCCTGGGTGAGAGGGGATTCTGTTCCTGGAGGTGGTGTAACAGGCGATCAGGAGAGTATCGACCTCGGCGAAGCTGTAACCCCCCCCTTTGTCAAGGGGGGAAGCAGACTGATAGGTGGTAAGGCTCTCTACCTCACCACCTATCACTAATCAGAAAGTCCGTAGCGAACCCCTGAGCGACCGGGAAAAAGAAAAGTCACCCTGATGCCGAGGGCTGGTCGTGGTGAGGGACAAGCGAAAGATGGTTGCCGAGGCTGGGTTTGTCGCCATCAGGGCTCTATACTGTGCGCTGAGGCCGGTGCCGGCGGGGATTCCTTGCCGCTGGCCGGTAAAGGCCCGCTCCGCGATGTTTCATGAGGGAAACCACCGAGTTGTCCGTATCGCCCAGCGCCAGAGGTACCGGGTTCCTCTCAGGTGCTGGCGGGATGACCCCAAACAAACCCGGCTCGCCCTTGATGACACAGGGTTCCAGCTGAATTTTCCACCACTTCGGGATCGATCATGGGATTTCCCCGTTTAGCCATTCTTTGTATCGCCTTGCTGGTCAATGCCGGCTGTGGTCTCCTGCCACCCCAGAGCGGGGGGGGCGACTGGGATGATCCCGACCGGATCAGGGTCTCCTCCCTTGCAGACGATGGGTCGAAGCCGGTCGCCGATGAGGTGTTCGACATCCTGAGTGGAGAGATTGCCGCCCAGCGCGGGGAATTCGATGCCGCCTATGTGTATTACATGAATGCCGCCCGCCTGGGCGATGCCTATGCCGCCCAGAAGGCCACCCGTATCGCTTTGCACCTCAAGGATAACCAGCGTACCCGGGAGGCCCTGGAGGCATGGCTACGCTTGGCGCCCCAGGATGTGGGGGCGCGGCAGGTAGCCACCCTTTTCTATGCCACTCAGGGCGATGTAGATCAGGCGGATATCCATCTCCGGGAATTGTTCAGCCTGCTTTCCGATCAAGGCGATACCAAATACATCCTGATCGCCGCCGTCGGCAGCGCCGTCAAGGATGTGCGGGTACAGACCGAACTCATGAACCGCCTGACCTCGGCCTATCCGAACCGGCCCGAGGTGCATTACATCTCCGCCCTGGTCGCCGCCGGCGCCAATCAGTACAAGACGGCCACCGCCGCGGCGAAAAAGGCCATCAGCCTGCGTCCCGACTGGGTCAATGCCAGGGTGCTGTTGAGCAAGATACTGCTGAACCAGGGGGATCCGGCTGGTGCCCGGCGGGTATTGGAGGAGGGGTTGGCCCTGGCGAAGAACGATAACGAACTGCGCTCCGCCTATGCCCGCCTGCTGGTGGACACCGAGGATCTGGAGTCCGCCTATCAGCAGTTTTCCCGCGTGCTCCAGGGGGACCCGGAGAATCCCGAGGTAGAGTATGCCCTCGGCCTGCTCGGCTTTCAGTTGGGACGGCTGGATGAGGCCGCAAGACACTTCGATAAGTTATTCAACATGAACCGCCACCGGGATGAGGCGGCCTTTTTCCTCGGCGAGATCGCCGAGCAACAGAAAAAGCCCGAGATCGCCGAACGCTGGTACCATCGCGCCCGCGGCCCCTTCCAGCTCGATGCCCAGGTGCGCCTGGCCAAGTTGATGGCGGGGCGGGGTGACATTCAGCCGTCCCGGGATGTCCTGCAAAGGTTGCGGGTCCAGGCCCCCACCCAGGCCCTCACCCTCTACCTGGTGGAGGGTGAAATCCTACGTGAGGTCAACCACCTGGATCTGGCCATGCAGGTCTATGCCGACGCTCTGGAGGTCTTTCCCAAGAATGCCAAACTGCTCTATGCCCGGGCCCTCACCGCGGCGGAGATCAAGCGGGTAGATATCCTCGAAGCCGATCTGCGGGAAGTCTTGCGGCAGGACCCCGAGCATGCGGACGCCCTCAACGCCCTGGGTTATACCCTGGCCGATCTGACCGACAGGTACGAAGAGGCCCTGGGGTATATCAGGCGGGCGCTGGAATTGAAACCCGGCAATGCCGCCATCCTGGACAGCATGGGTTGGGTGTTGTATCGCCTGGGTCGGAACGAAGAGGCCCTGGGCTACCTGGAGCAGGCCTATGACCTGTTTCCGGATGCCGAGATCGCGGCCCATCTGGGTGAGGTGCTCTGGATCCAGGGCGAGCGCAAACAAGCGCGGCGGGTCTGGCAGCAAGGCTTGGAGAAGAGTCCGGACAACAAATATCTTCGTACCTTGATGAAAAAGTACCGCTGAATCTTGCTGTTATGCCGCTTGGTGACCAGGGCCGAACGAGGAACCCGAGTGGCCAGTGGGGCGATGGAAAGCCAGATGCCATGGAGACCGCCTTATGAACGAATTCAAATCGATCAATCCCGATGCGAATTTTTCGCATGGCGCGGAATGGGTGCGGGCAGACTTCCACCTGCATACAAAAGCTGATAAGCAATTCAGCTACACAGGCGACGCCAATTACTACAACAGCGACTACATCGAGGCGTTGCAGAAGGTCGGAATTCGTCTTGGCATCATTACCAATCACAACAAATTTGATCACGACGAATTCAAGGCCCTCCGTTCAACCGCTAAGAAACAGGGGATCGGCCTCCTGCCGGGGGTGGAGTTGTCCGTCAACGATGGGGCCAATGGCATCCACACCCTCATCGTGTTTTCGGATCAATGGCTGGCCAATGGCGAGAACCACATCAACCCCTTTCTGACCGTCGCCTTCGAGGGCAAAACCCCACAGCAATATGAAAACGAAAACGGGCGCAGCTCGCTCTCGCTGATCGAGACGATTCGCAAGCTGGAAGGCTACCACAAGGACTTTTTTCTGGTATTTGCCCATGTCGAACAAAGCAGCGGGTTGTGGGCGGAACTTGACGGAGGTCGTCTTAAAGAACTTGGCCAAAACGAATTCTTCCGACATCGCACCTTGGGCTTCCAAAAGGTGCGCACCCATGACGGTGCCGGGAAAGACCGGCCATGTCGTACCAAGGTGCAGGACTGGCTTAAAGACGCTTATCCGGCGGAAGTCGAGGGCAGCGATCCGAAAGCAATCAGCGAAATTGGCCAGGGCGAGCCGTGCTACCTGAAACTTGGAGACTTGTCCTTCGAGGCGGTGAAGTTCGCGCTGTTTGATCATAGCCACCGAGTCCGTCCATCTCTTCCTGAGGCGAAGAATTCGGCGATTGTCCGCCAAGTCCGCTTTGAAGGCGGCATGTTGGAGGGCAGTGTTATTCCCTTTTCGTCTTCCTTGAACTGCCTCATCGGACCGCGGGGCAACGGAAAGTCCGCCGTGATCGAATGTCTGCGCCATGCACTGGGTTTCAGGGAGGTTTCAGACGAGAAATACAAGGCCGGACTGGTGGAGCGCATGCTTTCCCCGGCCGGAAAGGTGATCGTCGAGGTGGTGGACGAGTATGGTCGGACTATCCGCATCGAACGGGAGCGGTCCGGGCAGCCCTCCGTTTTTCTCGGCGGCGTTTACCGCGATATATCGCCCGGCTCGGTACTGAAAGATATTCTCTATTTTGGCCAAAAGGACCTCTCCACTCGATCCGAATCATTCGACGAGAGCTTTCTCGACAAGCTGCTCGCTGATAGGCTCGATGCCAAACCCCAAGAGGAAGGCCGCCTGGTGGAATCGGTCCGGCAGGCCGCCCGTCAGCTCAAGGAAACGCTCGAAACCTCCGAGAAGATCGCCGTAGCGCACAAGGAGAAGAATGAGCTGGAGGTGCAACTGCAGATTTACACCGACAAGGGAGTGGACAAAAAGCTTGAAGAGATGACGCTCTTCGATACGGACCGCCAATCGATCCTCGGCTGGCGGGAGGATTTAGAACAACTGCGCGCCGGTATCAAGGAAGCGACGGACTGGGACGAAGCCGACAGATCTTTTCCTTCCCTGCGTTCCAGGTACACGGAACTCATCCGCGAGGATCTCGCGCAAGCTAAGTCCAAGTCGGATGAAGCCAAACAATCCACCGATGCCTCCCTAGTCTATCTACGGGATGCTTCCATGCTTGTCGCGGAGGCGTTGAAGAAGTTGACGCCGGTTCAGGATGGGATGAAGACCGAGGTTGCGGCTTTGCAAAAATCTCTGAACGAACCCCAGCTCGACTTGGAGGTATTCCGCAAGAAGAAGGCCCGTCTTGAGCAACTGAAGAAACTTCTCGATGCCGGGACTCAACGGGCGAAGACCGAACAAGCGGCTCGTGACCTGCTGGGGGCCGCGGTAAACCATCTCCATGAGTTCTGGCGTGAGCGCTTCCAGGAGCGCGAAACCGAAGTCCGCCGATTGGAGCGGGAGCTGCCAGAGGAAATCCGCATCCGCACGGCTTTCAAAGGGAGGCGGAAGGCCTTTGAAGAATTTCTGCGGGCCACCATGAGGGGAAGTGGTTTGCAGGGGGCCTCCTATGAGACGCTCCGGGATAGCTTCATCGACGGGCGCGAGCTTTACCAAGCACGCGCGGAGCTGGAAAAACACCTTTCGGAGACCGCTGCGACCAAGGTCAAAGCCGCGTTGCTCGACCATTTGACGGATTTCCTGACGTTCCGCACACCGGACGTGACGGAAATCCTCTACCAAGACAAATCGCTCGGAGAGTACTCCCTCGGCCAACGGGCTACGGTGATCCTCCACATCCTCATGCATCTCCGCCGCCACCCCGTCATTCTCATCGATCAGCCGGAGGACGATCTCGATAACGAGACGCTCTACAGCCATTTCATCCGCCAGCTTCTAGAGCGCAAGGAGCTCACACAGTTCATCTTTGCCACGCACAATCCGAATATACCGGTTCTCGGCGATGCCGAGCAGACCATCGTCTGCCGCAAGGAAGGAGAGCATTTTTCCTTTGAACACGGGAGCATCGACAACAAGCGCATCCAGGATCGAATCGTCACGGTCATGGAAGGCGGTGAGGATGCCTTCCGCCGCAGAAAAGAGATTTACCAGCTATGGAAGAATTCGAACTGAGAAGCCAAGTCCTCCTGGGCGAGGACAGCACCCGGCAATTCAAACGCGAACCCTCCGCCGACGCGAAGATGACAGGGGAAATCGTCGCCTTCGCCAATAGTGGCGGGGGTCGTATCTTCGTCGGAGTCGAGAAGGGAGGCGACATTCACGGCATGAGCGGCGCCGAGGCCGAAAAGGTCGGTGAGGACATGGCCAAGATTGCGTGGGACTTGGTGCGACCGCCGTTTTCCATCCTGACCAAATCAGTAGCCACTAGCGACGGGATTGTGGTTGTGGTCGAAATCCCCGATGGCGCATCCAAGCCATACTGCGACAACAAGGGGGTTTACTGGGTGAAAAACGGGCCGGATAAACGGCGGGTGCAGAGTCCAGAGGAACTCGCGCGCCTGTTCCAGCTTGGGGAGAAGCTGTACGCCGAAAATCAGCCGGTCGCCGTTTCGACTCTCGAAGACTTCGACCGCGACCGCTTCGCCCGTTTCTACGAGGCCAAATATTCCGAATCCGCGCCGGAACCAGGTATCGACAGCGATGCTTACCTGAGGACGCTCGAAAATCTCGAACTCATCGTAGGGAACCGCGTCACTGTCGCCGGCCTGCTGCTCTTCGGCAAGCGTTTGCCAGTATTGCTGCCGGAAATGAAGGTGGATGCGGTATGGTTCAAAGGATCCGAGAGATCATCGGACGAGTGGCGGGATCAGCGCATCATCACTGGGACGCTCCCTGAGCAATATGATGGCGGAATGAGCTTCTTGAAACGCTGGAGCTCCCGTGTCCAGGGTGAAGGTTCTTTCAATCAGGCCGGCCGGCCAGAAGTCCCCGAGACCGTGTTCGAGGAGCTCCTGATCAATGCGCTGATCCACCGGGATTACTTCATCAAGGATTCGATCAAGGTGTTCATCTTCGATGATCGTATCGAAATACGCAGTCCCGGCAAATTGCCAAACAACCTCACCGTGGAACAGATTCGCCGCGGACTTCGACGGAGCCGGAATGTGCTGCTGGCCTCTTTTGCGCCGGAACTGCTGAACTACCGAGGGATTGGCAGCGGAGTGCTGCGGGCTTTGAAAAGCTGGCCGTCCATCTCTTGGTTCAACGATACGGATGGAGATGAGGTCATGGCGACGATTTTCCTGAGTCCGCCATTGGCATGATTTTGGAAATGGGTGTGGAACGGGCTGGCGTATGCGTTGTAATCCTTTTATGAAAGAAGCCGCCGAGCTCGGCAACTACCTGCCGCTTTCCATCAAGAGCCCGAAGGAGCAGAAGTACATCGCCTTTCTTTGGGATGCCTTCGCGACCAATTACACCCATGGCAAATACCAGTTCGCGTTTCTGGCTGCCAGGTGCCTACGATGAGTTTCGTCTACTTCAATATCTGGCAGATCAAGCAGACTGAGCCCGCCGACGGCAAAGAGCGCAAGGGTATCGACGACATTCGAGAACGGCACGAGACACTCGGCGAGAAGTACAAGACCCATGTCCCGCGCTGCATGGCCTAACAACCCATTACTGCGTCCGGTCTTCGGCGTGGCTTGCCGATGAACCAGAGCCATGGATAGCCCGGCTCCCTGGCCGGCTCCGGCCAAATTGAACCTCATGCTGAGGATCCTCGGTCGCCGGGCTGACGGCTATCATGAGTTACAGACGGTGTTCCAGTTCCTTGAGTATGCCGATGAATTGAGCTTCGAGGCGCGCGCCGACGGTCGAATCAGGCTCCACTACGAACTCCCGGGTGTCCCCCGGGAACGGGATATCGTTCTGCGCGCGGCCACCCTGTTGCAGCAACAGAGCGGCACTTCGTTTGGAGCCGATATCCATCTCGATAAACGACTGCCCATGGGCGGTGGTCTGGGAGGGGGAAGTTCGGATGCCGCCACCACCCTGATGGCGCTCAACAGACTCTGGGACACTGGTCTGGACTCCCGGACCTTGCAGCAGCTCGGGCTGAAGTTGGGGGCGGATGTCCCGGTGTTTGTCGGCGGGCAATCCTGTTGGGCCGAGGGGGTTGGGGAAATCCTGACCCCGCTGGAACTCAGCGAGCCATGGTTTCTGGTGATAATCCCGGACTGTCATGTGTCTACGGCCAGTGTCTTTGCGGATCCGGAATTGACACGCCACTCCCCCCTCAGCACAATACCCGCCTTTCTGGCGGGGGACCAAGCCAACGATTGCCAACCTCTGGTGCGGCGGCGTTACCCTGAGGTGGCCCGGGCACTGGATTGGCTGGAGCGATTTTCCCCGGCCCGACTGACAGGAACCGGAGCCTGCGTCTTCGCCGTCTTCGAGTCTTGGGAAGCGGCCGAAGAGGTCCGGCGGCAGGTCCCGTGCGAGTGGGGCCATATCCTGGCCCGGGGACGCAGCCGGTCGCCTTTGTTGCGCCGCCTGGAACAGGCCGTGCCGGCCAGATGAGTACAAGATTCGGGCGCCAGGACCCCTGGTTCCCGAAAGCGTTTCTTGGGGTGTCGCCAAGCGGTAAGGCACTGGGTTTTGATCCCAGCATTCCCAGGTTCGAATCCTGGCACCCCAGCCATATTCCCGCTGTATCGAGGTTTCAAGGGTCTTGACCACCAGCGCCATGATGGTTTTTTCGGGTAACGCGAACCAAGAACTGGCGACCGAGATTGCGTCCTACCTGAACATGCCCCTGGGTAAGGCGATCCTCGGCCAGTTCAGCGATGGCGAGGTGATGGCGGAGATCCAGGAAAACGTTCGCGGCCGCGACGTTTTTATCATCCAGCCGACCTCGGCGCCCACCAACGACAATCTGATGGAGTTGTTGGTCATGATCGACGCCATGCGCTGGGCCTCCGCCGGGCGCATCACCGCGGTCATTCCTTACTACGGCTATGCCCGTCAGGACCGCCGCCCGCGTTCGGCCCGAGTCCCCATCACCGCCCGCCTCACCGCGAAGATGATCGGCGCCGCCGGGGCGAACCGCGTTCTCACCGTGGATCTCCACGCGGATCAGATCCAGGGTTTTTTCGACATCCCGGTCGACAACGTCTATGCCTCACCCATCCTTTTGGGCGATGTCTGGCGGCAGAAATACCCGGATCTCATCGTCGTCTCCCCGGATGTTGGCGGTGTCGTCCGCGCCAGGGCACTGGCCAAGCGCCTCGACGACGCCGACCTGGCGATCATCGACAAGCGCCGTCCCAAACCCAACGAGGCGCAGATCATGAATATCATCGGCGATGTGGAAGATCGTTCCTGCGTCATCGTCGACGATCTGGTGGACACGGCGGGCACCCTGTGCAAGGCGGCCCGGGCCTTGAAGGACCATGGCGCCAGGCAGGTGGTGGCCTATTGCACCCATGCGGTGCTCTCCGGGGCCGCGGTACAGAATATCGATAATTCGGTCCTGGATGAGCTGGTGGTCACCAACACCATCCCACTGCGATCGGAGGCCAGGTGTTGTAAGCGGATTCGTCAATTGAGCATCGCCGAGCTGCTCGCCGAGACCATGCGGCGGATCAGTAATGAGGAGTCGGTGAGTTCGCTGTTCATGGATTGAAGACCGAGGATTTTTGTCCGGCTCCTTGGCGGGCCGGGAGGTTGCCGGGTTCCTGGTCGCGGGAAGCCGGTTTTGTTATCTGACTGATGGAGCTAAGTTCATGAGCCTGAATTTTGAAATCAAAGCGGTGCCACGTGTCGACGCCGGGAAGGGTGCGAGCCGCCGCCTGCGTCGCCGGGGCCTGGTGCCCGGGATCGTCTATGGAGCCCACAAGGACCCGGAGATGATCGCTGTCAACCATATCGATCTGGTGCTACAGCTCGAACATGAGGTGTTCTATTCCCATGTCTTGACCCTGAATCTGGAGGGACAGAAGCAGCCGGTGGTGTTGAAAGACCTGCAACGCCATCCCGCGCGTCCCCTCATCCTGCACATGGATCTGCAGCGGGTGAGCGAAACCGAGGAGTTGGTCCTGCATGTGCCCTTGCATTTCGTCGGCGAGGCGCTTTCCCTGGGCGTGAAGAAGGGTGGCCGGGTCGCCCATCACCTTACCGATCTCGAGATCTCTTGCCTGCCCAGGGATCTGCCGGAGTTCATCCAGGTCGATATCTCCCAACTCGACATGAACGATAGCCTGCATCTGGCTGATCTTACACTCCCCGCCGGGGTTTCCATCCCCAAACTGGAGTCCGGCGAGAACGATCTTGTCGTCACCGTCGGCGGTCACGGCAAGGCGGAAGAAGAGGAGACCACCGCCTGATCATCGCGCCCATGACGCGGGCCGCACCGACGCCACTGGTGCCGGTGCGGTCGACCTGACCTGCCCGCCAGCGGTGGAAGCGAGGAGGCTTCATGGCGAACCAGGCTGATTGGCTACGACTCATCGTCGGCTTGGGCAATCCCGGCAAGGACTATGAGGCGACGCGGCATAATGCCGGTTACTGGTTTCTTGATCGCCTCACCCAGCATTACGGCGCGAGTCTGCGGCTGGAGTCCCGCTTCCATGGGGCGGTGGGCAGTCTCAGGATCGACGGCCAGGACTGCTGGCTGCTCAAGCCAACCACCTTCATGAACCGGAGTGGTCAGAGCGTTTCCTCTCTGGCCACCTATTTCAAGATCGCCCCGGCACAGATTCTGGTCGCCCACGACGAGCTGGATCTTTCCCCCGGCGTCGTTCGCCTCAAGCAAGGCGGCGGCCATGCCGGCCACAACGGACTGCGGGATATCATGGCCGCTCTCGGCCGTCAGGACTTTTATCGACTGCGATTGGGCATAGGTCATCCCGGCCAGCGTTCAGAAGTGGTGGATTATGTATTGTCACGCCCCTCCATCGCGGACCGGGAACGCATCCTGGAGGCGATCGGACTGGCGATGGAGCGACTCCCGGAGCTGGTTTCCGGGCAGTGGCAACTCGCCATGAATCAGTTGCACAGCACCGCCCCCAGTCAGTAACTCTCCCAAGCGGCTCCGCCTGCTGGAAACAGCTTGAAGAGCCCGAACCGAGCCGTCATCCTAATGAGGTTAAGCCGGAAAGCTCTGGTATTTATAGGGTTTTCCTGTGTTTTCTCAGGCGCGGTCAACTTTTCCAGGATAATTGCCCATGTCCACCACAGCCTTTGAGCGTGAACTACCGGATCGTCTGGCCGCTATCGTCGAACGCTGGCACCGGATGATCCAGGGTGGTTGGAGTCTGGCCGAGGCCGAGAGGCTCTACGAGCGCGTGACCGATCTGGCGATCATGAGTTCGGAACATGGCTTGCTTCAGGTCAGCGAGAGTGCCTTGTCGCTGGAGGTCTATTTGAGCTCCCTGGTGGATGCCGAGACCACCCCGTCCGCCAAACAACTCTCCGGCGCGACCCATTTGATCCAGGCCCTGGAGGCCGTGGTCGGCAAATACTCGGGTGAATCGGCGCCACCTCCACCCCCACCCCCGATCCCGGCCCCGATCCCGGCCCCGGCCCCGGCCCCGGTCCCACCCGCGCCGGCCGCGGCCCCGGTTTCGGTCCCGCCCCGCCCCGAGACCAAAGTCGTCAGCCGACCCGGTGTGTATTTCCTCGGCACCGACATCAGGTTGAGGCAGGCGCTCATGAGCCTCTGCAATCAGGAAGATGTCAGCGTGGTCGGCTTTGCCGATGCCGGCGAGATGCTGGCGAATATCAAAACCGCCCCGCCGTCCGGCATGATCCTGGAAATGGTGGGACCAAGCGCCGAAGCCGGGAATCTGACCAAGCTCATCGAGGCTATCAAAGCCCAACTCAAGGACTGTCCACCCTTTATCGTCATCGGCCATTCCAAGGATATCTCCCTCCGTTTGCAGGCCATGCGGGCCGGAGCCAGTGCCTTTTTCGTCGCCCCCAGCGATCCTCAGGAGATCGCCCAGAAGATGCGTCAACTGGTCTGTAAATCCTACAGCGAAGCGACGCGGGTATTGGTGGTGGACGACGATCCCTGGCAGGCCCAGTTCGCCGCCAAGGTCCTCGGTAAGGCCGGCATGGAGGTCCAGCTTGTCACCCAACCCCTGGCCGTGCTGGAGGCCTTGGAAGGGTTCAAACCCGATCTGATCCTCATGGATCTCTACATGCCGGATGCCAGCGGCACCGAGCTGACCACCATTATCCGCGAACACAACGAGTTCGCCGGGGTACCTATCGTCTTTCTATCCGGCGAGCAGGATACGGAAAAGCAGATGAGTGCCTTGAGCTTCGGCGGCGATGACTTCCTGGCCAAGCCGGTACGCCCCAACCACCTGATCGAGGTAGTCAAACACCGGATCGAGCGCACCCAATCCCTGGAGAAGCGTATCGGCACCGCGGCTACCCATGATTCCCTCACCAAGTTGTTCAACCGGCAACATTTCCTTACCGTGGTGGGTAAGGCGATGACAGCCCGGAACGAATTGCCCCCGGCCTCCGCTGTCCTCTTTCTCGAACTCGATGCGCCGCAACGCCTGCAGGAGCAGGTAGGCATCGGCGGCCTGGACAGCCTGCTGGCCCAGCTCGCCCCCAACATCTGTGCCGTCGCCAAGCCCACCGACATCACGGCCCGCTTCGGCGATTACAGCTTCGTCCTCTGGCTGCGTCGGGAGCACAAGAAAGAAGTCAGCCTGACCGCCGATCAACTCCTCCAGCGTCTCTCCGCCCAGGTCTACACCATCGCTGGCGCGGCGTTGAAGGTGACGGTGAGTGCCGGTATCGCCATGATCGACTATGACGTCTCCGATATCTCGGTGCTGCTGTTTCGCGCCCAGAAGGTCTGTGCCCAGGCCCAGGCCGAAGGCGGCGGGCGGGTCAAGGAATACGTCGCCGCTACGCCCACTCAAGCCGGCGACGGCAAATGGCGTTTCCTTCTACAACGGGCGCTGAAGCAAAGCCGCGTTGGGGTGCTATACCAGCAACTCGTATCCCTGCGGGGTGGTCAGGGAGACCTCTGCCAACAGTACCTGAGATTGGAGAATGACGAGGGCGTCCATCTTTCCACGGCCAAGCTGCTGACCCTGGCCGCGCAGGAGGGTCTCGGCGCCGAGTTGGACGACTTTGTCATCGGCCGCGCCCTGGACAGTCTGCAACAAGAGGCTGTGCGCCATCGTCAGGTGAATCTGCTGATCAATCTCTCGTCCGCGGCCCTGACCCAGGACAATTGGGTAACGACCCTGAAGGAAGGGTTGCAACAACGTCGACTGGGTCTCGGCCGTTGTATCCCCGCCTTCTCCCTGCAGGAGGTCGCCCGTCATCTCCAGTCATCGACCTTCGTCTTCAGGCGCTTGCAAGAACTGGGATGTCGGATCTCTTTGTCGGGTTTCGGCGAGGATCCCCTCTCCTTCAACCTTCTGGAAACACTGCCGGTGCATTACGTCCAACTGGCGGAGACGCTGATCAAACTGCCCCAGGACAAGCTGAACGCCCTGATCACTAGAATTCATGCCAGGAATCGGCAGGTCATCGTGGTGGACATCGAGAACGCCCGTCAGGTGGCGCAGTTCTGGACCGCCGGTGCCGACTATCTGCAGGGGGACTTCATCCAGGCACCCCAGGAGTCCCTGGGTCTGGCGTCCGCCGAGCATGCGGTGTTGTGAGTCAGGGGACTGATCGCGGGTTGTCGAAGCCTGAAACGGTCTTGGGGCGGGGGTGTTTGAGCTGGATATTCGTTCTTGTTAGGAGAACAATCTAGTCTAAAAAACCATTGTCGTTCTTATATTGTGAACGACTTTGGCTTCTTCAGGGCCGAGGCCCGGACCTCGCGATGATTCCCGAAGCTCGTACTCATAAAGCTTGGTAGTGTGCGGGAAGTACCTCAAGGCCGGTCCAGGCCGAAGCGATTGGCCCACGCCAAGGCCTGATCGAAGAAAAAAGGAGAATAGTTCATACTGATATCTTCAGGCGGCCGTCTTGGAAATTCTCCCTGAAGCGCCGACTTCGAGGAGGCTTTCAGAAATACAACAGAGGGGGCCGCTGGACGTTGGAAGCGCCGCTCGCCGGTTTTTCACCCCAGATGGAGGAGAACGGGAACGGCTAGGGAGATAAGGCGATTTCTGTCAAAAAATATACCTCGCCTGCTGGTCTGTTCGCCCGCCTTCGGTGTGACACTAGGAAGGCGAACGAACATCCAGCGTATTCTGGTATATCTTTTCCGCCAATCGCCTAACCCCACACTTCTTGATGAAGCAGGTACAGGAATTGGAACCAGAGCCCCGTTCTCAAGCCGTGTTGATGGAATCCACCCCAATCCATACCCAGGAGCTGGAACACGAGATCGTCCGCCTGGTCTATGAACAGTCGCCGACCGGGCTAGTGGGGAGCCTGCTGGTGGCGATGATTCTGGGTTTCGTGTTGGCCAATGTGATGCCGCCAACCGAAGTCTGGATCTGGCTGACCTACATGGTCCTGGTCACCCTGATGCGCTTCCTGATGTACCGCTCCTATCTGAAGGACGTTCGGGCCCGGGAGCGGGCCAGTCTCTGGAGGACTTGGCATATCCTGGGGGCGGCCTTTGCCGGCTTCGGTTGGGGATATGTCTCCCTGGTCCTTTTCCCCCATGACTCCATCCCCCATCAGGCTTTTCTCGCCTTCATGATTGGCGGGGTGGTGGCCGGCGCCGTGCCGGTGCTGACCCCCATGATGACTTCCCTGCTGGTGTTCGTGTTGTTGAGCCTGGTTCCCCTGATCGCCAGCTTCTTTCTCTATGGTGTCCATGTCCAGTGGGCCATGGGACTCGCCGCCTTGGTGTTTCTCCTGACCATGGTCGCCTCGGCCTGGCGAACCCGCAGCACCATCTTGAACGCCCTCAGTCTGCGCCTCGAAAACACCAATCTGGTGACCTTTCTCACTCAGGCCAAGGAACGTAGCGAGCAATTGAACGAAGGGTTGAAGGCCGAGATCGGCGAACGCCTCCGGATGGAACAGGACTTGCAAAAGGCCAAGGAGGAAGCGGAGCAGGCGAGCTCGGCCAAAGGTGAGTTTCTCGCCACCGTGAGCCACGAAATCCGCACCCCGATGAACGGGGTTCTGGGCACCCTGGAGTTACTAGAGGATATGGAGATGGGGGAGGAGCAGCGGGAATTGGTCGTCACTGCCCATAGTTCCGCCGAAACCCTGATCAAGATCATCAACAATGTCCTCGACTTCTCCAAGATCGAAAGCGGGCAGATGCAACTGGAGAATATCGAGTTCGATGTGGCCAAGACCGTGGCCGATGTGACCAACCTCGTCGGCAGGAGGGCGCGTACCAAGGGAGTTCAGGTCAGTTATAGCCTGGCGACGGATATGTCCGTGGTGATGCGGGGGGATCCCACCCGGCTACGCCAGGTGCTGAGCAACTTGGTGAACAATGCGGAAAAATTCACCCAGAAGGGTCGCATCCAGGTGCGGGGGAGCTTAGTCCGGCAGAGCCGGACGGATTATCTGCTCCGCTTCGAGGTCGAGGATAGCGGCATCGGGATACCTGTCGATGTCCAGCAACGTTTGTTTCGTCCCTTTACCCAGGCCGATGGCTCCATGGCGAGGCGATTCGGTGGATCGGGATTGGGGCTTTCCATCGCCAAGCGCTTGGTGGAGCTGATGGGAGGTCAGATCGGGGTGACCAGCACCCCGGGACAGGGGAGCACTTTCTGGTTCACCGTCCGTCTGGGCAAACGACATGACACCAAGCATCCCGCCCGGAGCGACCTCCTGGGTTCCCGGATATTGTTGGTGGTGCATACCCCCGTGTTGCGCCATACCCTGGAGCAGCAATTGTCCCACTGGCGGGCCAGCCAGAATCAGGCCATCTTTCTGCTCGAGGCGATCGACAAGCTCCGAGAAGGGGCACGCATCGGTATCACCTGGTGTTACGACGTGGTGATCGTTCAAGGAGGACGTGCCGGCTTGGATCCCGCCGACTTTGCCAAGCGGGTGAAGGCGGAGATGCTGCCGATCGAGCCGGCAGTGATCCTGGTAGGTGATCCGGAACTGGCAAGTGTCGCTGACGAAACAGCCGAGATCGATGGCTTTATTTCCATGCCAGTGCAGCTCGATACCCTGTTCGATCTCTTGTGCCAGCTTGCTAGGGAAACCAGAGAACCTGGCGAGGGGGATGGGGCTCATGAAGAAGAAGGCTTGGTACTTCCGACTGAAAAACCCTGGTCCTCCAAATCGGCCACTTCCCAGGGCCAACCCGCGGCGGCTGTCGTTGAAGAGACGCTGAGTCTCGATAGTGTTCTCTTTCCTTCACAAGCCTCTGTACCCAAGCCTCTTCCTGAGGCGATCTCCATCCCCCAGCCGGCGATCCAGTCTCGGCCAGCATCGCCGGCCGCTGTCAAACTGCCCGAACCGGCTGCTTCCCCCACCGGAGCCCGGGTTTTGTTGGTGGAAGACAATCTGGTCAATCAGAAGGTGGCCAGGCAAATGCTGATCAAGTCGGGTTACTCGGTGGATGTGGCGGAAAATGGTTTTCAGGCCCTGGAGGCGTTTGATAAGGGAAAATTCGATATCATCCTTATGGATTGCCAGATGCCAGGGATGGACGGTTTCGAGGCGACCCGGTTGATCCGACAACGGGAAGAGGGCGGGCACAGGGGGCGGCTCCCAATTTTAGCCCTGACGGCCAATGCCATGCAGGGTGACAGGGAACGCTGCCTGGAATCGGGCATGGATGATTATCTGTCCAAGCCGGTCAAACAGGCCCAACTCAAGGAGATGATCGATCGTTGGCTGGAGATAACGGGCTCGCGGCGGGGGCGGGAGGAGCAGAATAAGTCTGCAACCCCTGCGCCCACTTTCTCTGGACATAAGATTCTTCTGGTGGAAGACAACCAGGTCAATCAGAAAGTGGCCATGGCCAACCTGCGCAAACTCGGTGTCCAGGCCGATATGGTGGATAATGGTCGGCAAGCCGTGATAGCTTCGCGCGAAGGAGGCTATGATCTGATTTTGATGGATTGCCAATTACCCGAGATGGACGGTTACGAGGCCACCCGCGCCATCCGTCAACAGGAACGGCAATCGGCGTCGGAACGCCGGATACCCATCATCGCTATGACGGCCAGCACCCATCCAGGTGATCGAGACCTCAGCCAGCAAGCTGGGATGGATGATTTCCTAGATAAACCCTTTACTCGTCCCGATCTGGCGGCCATGTTGACAAAATGGCTGCCGGCCACCGACAGTAGCCCGAAGGAGCCTCAACCCATGCCACAGCCATCCCCCTCCTCGGGAGGCGAAAGCCCGGCCCTGGATCCGATCGTTCTCGGGGAATTGCGTGAACTGCTCGAAGACGGCTTCAATGAGTTGTTACAGTCATATCTATTGGAGAGTCCCAAGCGCTTGATGGAGATACGGGACGCCATTCTCAGCAAGAAGGCCGATAATATGGGCTTGGCCGCCCATTCCTTGAAGTCCGGCAGCGCCAATCTGGGGGCGCTGACCTTGTCCGCCATGGCCAAGGAACTGGAGATACTGGGTCGAAGCGGCACCGTCGAGGGTGCCGTGGAGCCATTCAAGCGGCTGGTAGCCGAGTACCAACGGGTCAAGCGGGAGATCGACGCCCTGCTGGTCTGAGGAAACCCCCTCCGAGTCGGATGAGGCGTTGATTCATGACGCCTCTAGTAGCGTGCGTTAGGCGATTGCCGGAAAAAGATATACCAGAATGCGCCGGCTGGCGGAACGCCGAAGGCGGACGAACAGACAGCCGGCTGGTATTTCTTTTGACAGAAATCGCCTTAGGGTTTTTTCCTAAAATCCTGGGGTTTAGTGATCGACTGGGCTGGTGTGGTGATCGCCGGGAGTAGTGTATCTGCGTTGGAAACAGGCTTGTCGTATAGGTGCTGATGAATAATGCTTAATGAGAATGATTCCTCTTGGGATGCTCGATTTAGGTTTATTGTTTAAGGGAGAGGGATGATGGCCGTTAAAGGGTTGTTCTTGCTACGTTGGTGTATCACTGTTATCAGCCTGCTGGGTTTCTGTTACTCGGCCCTGGCCCAGGATCTCGATCAAATCAAATCCAAGGGTGTGTTACGTCATCTGGGGGTTCCCTACGCCAATTTCATCAGTGGCGCGGGGGACGGCATGGATGTGGAGTTGATGCAGGACTTCGCCGCCCACCTCGGTGTGCGCTATCAGTTCGTCAGGACGGACTGGGGGCAGATCATCGGCGATCTTATCGGTAAAGGGGTCAAGGCGGTTGGAGACGAGGTCGAGATCGGGGGCGAGGTTCCCATTCGGGGCGACGTGATTGCTACCGGCATGACACGAATCCCCTGGCGGGAAAAGGTGGTGGCCTTCGGCAATCCATCCTTCCCGACTCAGGTATGGTTGGTCTCCCGGGCGGATGCCCTGGTTTCTCCCATCAAACCCAGCGGTCAGTTGGAACAAGATATCCTGGCCACCAAATCCGTTCTCTCCGCGCGCAGTCTCCTGGGGAAGCTGGATACCTGTCTGGATCCCGCGCTCTACAACATGGAGGCCACCGGGGCACGCATCTCTTTGTTCCGTGGCACCCTCAACGAACTGGCGCCGGCGGTCATCAACAAGGAGTCGGAGTTTACCCTGTTGGATGTTCCGGATGCCTTGGTGGCGCTACAGAAATGGCCTGGCCAGATCAAGATCATCGGTCCGGTGAGTGAGGTGCAGTCGATGGCTCCCGCCTTTCGTCCCGACTCCAGGCAATTGCGGGAGCGATTCAACGCTTTCCTCGCCAAGCGGAGGGCGGATGGAAGTTTCCGCCGCCTGGTGACCAAATACTATCCCTTCGTATCCGGCTACTTTCCGGGGTTTCTTGCCAGCAACTAGAACAGGAACCACGGCTATATGGGAAGGAAGAGGATCCCAAGGAATCCAGGGGGTGATTGAGAGAATGAATATTCAATGGATGCTTCAGTGAAGAAGGGTGCCGGGAACCAATCCTTCACCCATCTCTCGGCCATGTTCATCGGCGGCGTGGCGCTTATTCTTTATGTCACCTATCTGCTCATCACCAATTATCGCTACGCTACGGATCTTCAGCTCACCACCATGACCCAGATTCGCAAGGACGTGGAAGGACGGGCTGGGATCTTGGAATATTTTTTCAACGAGCGGCGGGATGATCTGCTGAACCTGGCCCTGTCGAGGGAAGTCTCGGTCTTCTATGAAAACCGGGCCCTAGGGATGAGCGAGGAATACGGTCTCAAACAAAGCCTTCTCCCGATTCGCGGCCGCTTTGACGACTTGATCGCCCGCAAGCATATTGCCGATATACCTTTGTATTCCCGGCTGCTGCTTATCGATGAAGAGGGGAGGGGGCTGGTCGATACGGATGACCCGGGTGGATCGGCCAGGCGGGGGCCACCGATGTGGACGGCTTGGCTCGCCCCGGATCATCGCTTGGGGCGGATTGTCCTGACCGAGGGAGGGCAGGGGCTGAAAGTCTCCATGGCGTACTATTTCAAGGATGGTTTTGCCGGGCAATTGATCGCCTGGTTGAACCCGGAAAGCCTGCACCGCTATTTCTATACCGAACCAGCGCAGAAAACTTCCCGACTGGGGAGTATCGTCACCCTGCAACAGGGACGCCTGCTGAGCCTCGACAACCCGATGAGGCTGTCGTTGGCTGGCTTCGATCCGGCCTGGCTCTCGCGAAAAGAGAGTTATCCCACCCACACCCTGGACGGGGAAGCGTATCTCGTTACCTCAGCGGAGATAGGAAATACCCACTTTTATCTTTTGGAATTGCTTCCGGTCGATCAGGTCTATGCCGCCAAATTGCCCTGGCAGCAGCTTCTGAGCACGGGGGCGCTCGCCTTGGCGCTGCTTTTCGGCATGGTCTTCATCATTCGTCTCAACTTTCGTGCGGTGGCGCTGGATGTCCATCTGCGGGAGTCATCCCTGCGCGAGCATGAAGTCAGGGAGAAAAACCAGCAATTGCAGCAGGAAATCGTCGAGCGTCGGCGGGCGGAAGCGGCTTTGCGGAAGAGCGAGCGCGAGTTCCGAGCCGTGGCCGACTACACCTATGGCTGGGAAAACTGGATGGCCGCCGATGGCCGGTTACTCTGGGTAAACCCGGCGGTCGAGCGGTTCAGCGGTTATTCCGCCGAGGAATGTCTACGGATGCCGAATTTTCCCTTGCCGATGGTCGCGCTGGAAGATCGGCAGCGGGTCCGCGAGGCGCTTTTTTCCTCTCCGGACTCGTCCGGTCAGGATCTCGAATTCCGTCTGCTCCGTCGGGATGGGCGGATGACCTGGGCCGCTGTTTCCTGGCAGCCCATCTTCGATACCGACGGCACCTGCCTGGGACAACGTTCCAGTATCCGGGATATCACGGAGAGCCGTAACGCCGCCGAGGTGCTGCAAAAAGGGAAGGAGGCCGCGGAGTCCGCCAATCGAGCCAAGAGTGAATTTCTGGCCAACATGAGCCATGAGATCCGCACCCCCATGAATGGTGTGGTGGGTATGACCGACCTGTTGCTGGATACCAGACTGGAGCCGCATCAGCGGGAGTATGTGGAGATCATTCGCACCTCGGCGGATAAATTATTGGCCGTCATCAACGACCTGCTCGACTACTCGAAGATCGAGGCCGGTAAGATGGATATCGAGGATGTCGGTTTCGATCTCCGTATCCTGGTCGAGGAAGTGGCCGATCTCATGGCCACCGGGGCCCAGGAAAAGGGACTCGAACTTTCCTGCCTGGTGCCGCCGACCGTCCCCACCGGATTGCGTGGGGACCCCGGCCGGATACGTCAGGTGTTGGTGAATCTGGTCAGCAATGCCGTCAAGTTTACCGACAAAGGTGAAATCGCCTTGGATGTGGAACTGATTCATCTCGGCGATACCCATTGCAACCTGAGATTCAATGTCCGCGACACGGGTATCGGCATCGCCCCCGAGTTGCGGAGTCGTTTGTTTCGCTCCTTTTCCCAGGTGGATTCCTCCGTCACGCGGCGCTACGAGGGGACAGGATTGGGGTTGGCGATCTGCAAACGGCTGGTGGAACTCATGGGTGGGCACATCGATATGATCAGCCAGGTGGGAAAGGGGGCCACCTTCTGGTTCACCCTGCCCTTCGTTCTGGAACCCGCGGCGGCGGCCCCGGATCCCCCGGAAGCCGTCCTGGAAGGGAAACTGGTGCTGGTCGTGGACGACAACCCCACCAATCTGCGGGTGCTCTCGGAGTATCTGCACGCCTTTGGCTGCCAGACCTATCAGGCCACTTCGGCCCAACAGGCCTGGCGGCAACTCAAGGATATGGCGGCCGATGGAGTCCGGGCGGATATCGTGCTGGTGGATCTGATGATGCCGGGGACGGACGGGATCGAGCTGGGTGAGACCATCCTGGCCGAGCCGGGATTCGGTCGTCCACTTCTGGTATTGGTTTCCTCGCGCAGCCAGATGAGCGATACCCTGCGCCAGCATGGCGCTCTTTTTGCCAACTACATCATCAAGCCCATCAAGAAAGGGATCGTCCGCCGGGTGCTGGCCCGATTGTTCGCCCCGGATCCCCAGGTGCATCCATTTCATCACGCGGCCAAGCGTAGCGCTCAGGGGCAACATCCTTTCCGTATCCTGGTGGCGGAAGACAATATCACCAATCAAAAGGTCACCCTGGGTATCCTGGAACGCTTGGGATACCGAGCCCAGGCCGTGGGCAGTGGGGAAGAGGCCCTGCAGGCCCTCAGTCTGGCGCCTTATGACCTGGTGCTGATGGATGTGCAGATGCCGGTGATGGATGGACTCGAAGCGACCAGGCGCATTCGTGCCGGCGAGGGAGATAAAGCGGATCGATTGCCTATTCTGGCCATGACGGCCCATGCGATGGAAATCGATCGTCAACACTGCATGGAGGCGGGAATGGATGACTTCGTCGCCAAACCCGTCAAACGGGAGGCGCTGGCCGAGATCATGAATCGCTATCTGATGCATCGCGTGCCGGTGTCGATCCAGTTGTTCGCCAAGCCTGGCGCTGACAACAACGAGGCCGTTTCCCGGGATGACGCCTCTTCAGTCCGGGCCGGGAGCGATTGACTCGGCGTCCGCCCTCGCTACGGCACCCGGTGAGAAATGCGGGCTGGCGGTTGGTGAGAAAGGCGGGTCAGACCGCCATCGTTATTGGAGCCAATGAGTATGAATCCTTATGCCTCGGGTAGTTGCTGGCAGTGCGGAAAGAAACTGACAGCGGAAAACTATCATCGGGAGGGACGCTGTCCGGACTGCGCCAAGGCGACCCATTGTTGTCGGAACTGCCGGTTTTATACCCCGGGTAAGCCCAATGATTGCGCCGAAATCAATCTGGACCCTGTGCCCGACAAAGAACGCCCGAATTTCTGCGAGTATTTCGAACCCACCCCAACCCCCCTCCGCCGCCCCTCGTCTCCCCAAGAGGATCTGCGGCGAGCGGCGGAAGCCTTATTCAAACGCTGAATTCAGATCGCGCATGAACCCTTCGCGCTCGCTGGTTCCGGGCCTGGGCTGAAAATGACCATTATTCGTTCTCTTTAGGAGAACAATAGCGCGGAATAAATAGGCATTGTTTCTCATTTGAGAACAGAAAACCGGACCAATGCGCCCAGGCCCGAGAGTCTTCGGCAACATAAAACCCTCTCGGGTACGCTCTGCTTCCCCCTTTTCGACAACCCCGGGACTCGGGAATACAATTCCTTCCCATTCATTGCGACCAAGCCGCTTTCCATGCGGCTCCCAACAGCCTTTCCAAGCCCATGAAGTTACAAGAATCCATTGTCAAGATGCTGGAGCGCCTGGCAGGAGGCGCCTATTACGCCCGGGGCAAACGGTATTTTGCCGATGGCCGGGTGAGATGGCTCGACCTCGAGGGGGATGACCGGATCGGCGCCCAGGTCAAGGGCACCCGGAATTACCAGGTACAACTCTGGGCAGAGGGCGGTGGGCTCGGCTACGAATGCGATTGCCCGGTGGGGCAGGAAGGGTCCTTCTGTAAACATTGTGTGGCGGTGGCCCTGGCTTGGTTGGCGGAACAGGACCCCGAAGCGGAAGCGGAAGCGGTAATGCTGGCGGCGGATAGCCCACGAAGAGGCTCGGGAGCCATGGCGGAGATCCGGGAGTATCTGGGCCTTCTGGAGCCGGACGCCCTGATCGAGTTACTGCTGGAGGCCTGCGGACGGGACCATAGGTTGCGTGAAGGGCTGCGGCTCAGGGCCCGCAGCCTGAAGGGGGACAGCACGGCGATCAAAGGCTGGAAAGAGGCCTTAAAGCGGGCCACCTCCACGCGGGGTTATGTGGAATACGACGCGATGCCGGAATTCGTTGCTGGCATCGAGGTGGTGGTCAAGGCCCTGGGCGATTGGATCGACGCTGGCCGGGCGGCCCTGGTGGTGGATCTGGCGGAACAGGCGACCTCCAGGCTGGAAGAGATCATGGGGGAGTGTGACGACTCCAACGGCGAGTTGGGTGGGGTGCTGCAACGCTTGGCGGATATCCATCTGAATGCCTGCGAAATCGCGCGTCCGGACCCGGAGGTCCTGGCGGAAAAACTCTTTCAGTTTGAGGCGCAACAGGGCTGGGAAGGCTTTTACAACGCCGTCGAACGCTATGCCGAGGTGCTTGGGGAAGCCGGCTTGGCGGCCTATCGAGGCTTGGCCGAGGCGGCCTGGGCCAAGGTTCCGGCGCTCGCGCCTGGTGATGGGCGGGGAGAGAGGTGGGAGGGCCGTCGTTCTGCCATTACCCGCATCATGGAGACCCTGGCGCTACGCCAGGGTGACATCGACGTCCTGGTGGCGGTGAAGGCGAGGGATCTGTCGAGCGCCTGGCATTTTCTGCAGATCGCTGAGATCTATCGCCAAGCCGATGCCCCGGATCAGGCCCTGGAATGGGCGGAACGCGGCCTGAGCGCCTTCCCCGAGCGGACGGACTCCAGGTTGCGGGACTTTCTGATCGCGGAATATCGGCGTCGAGGGCGCGGGGAAGAGTCTCTCGCCTTGGCCTGGAAGGCGTTCGAGGAAGATCCGCGATTGCCCGCCTACACCAAACTCCATCAACTAGCCAAGGAGCTGGACGCCTTGGTGCCCTGGCGGGAGAAGGCCCTGGGCTACCTGAGGCAGGAGATTCAACGGCGTTTTCAGACCGGGAGCCGATCGGGTCTCGGCCGGATCTCCGCCAAGCCCGATCAATCGCCCCTGGTGGAGATCCTGCTGTGGGAGGAAGAAGCCGAGGCGGCCTGGCAGGAGGCCAAGGCGGGTTTCTGTCGGGACGATCTGTGGTTGAGATTGGCGGACCGGCGCGCCCAGGAGCATCCCCAGGAGGCGGTGGCGGTGTACCGGCGACTGGTGGACGCCTTGGTGGAGCAGACCAACAATCGCGCCTACGAAGAGGCCATCGCCCTGGTGGAAAAGATCCGCTCTCTGGCGGGAGGAGATGTGGAGCCGAGCTGGGACGACTACCTCGATGAGCTGCGTTTCAGATTCAAGGCCAAGCGCAATTTCATGAAATTGCTGGCCGGGCTGGGAGGGGCGACCACATCTCAGGGCACAAACTGATAGATCGTTCCGCCAAACCGGTTACCTTTCGCGGTGAGCTTGTCGCGGTGAGCTTGTCGAACCGCGAGAGCACCCCGCCGCTACGAGCCTTCGACAAGCTCCGGCCGAACGAAATACTTTGTAATCATTTTGGTGAATCGACCTCCTCATGGACAAACTCCCCACTCTTGAATGGATCGGGCTGATCTCCTCGGTGATTGTGCTGCTGCTTTATTTCGCCCTGCAGCGGATCGGCGCCCGCATCGGCGAGGATGTCTATGCCTTTCTCAAGGGGATTTTCTTTGGCGTGTGGCGATTCCTCTTCCGACGCCGTCAGCCCACACCGACACCTGAGCCGGTCGAAAAGCTCCCCGCTCCTCGCCCGCTGGCGGACGAAGGAGGACGAACGGCCATCCCCGCCCCTGAGCCGCCTAGCCAGCCCGACCCCCTCCCGCCTACACCGAGCCCGAAACCAGTCATGTTCAGCACCCCACAGGGCCGTTATCGTGATCTGCGGCTACTCGCCAAGGGGGAAGTCTGCCGGGTCTATCGCGCGGAGATGGAGGAGATCGCCACGGAGCAACGCCGGGAGGTGGCGCTCAAGATCGCCACCGGTCAGGATGCCAGGCTGTCGATGCGGAACGAGGTGGGCGCCCTGAGATTGTTGCATGAGGGAGCCGGTACCTACGCCAAGCATCTGCCCCAGGTGCTGGATCAATTCCGCACCGCGGAAGGGCTGCCGGGCACCGTATTCGATTTCCTCGACGGCTATACCCTGGAGCAACTGCGCGCGCGCTTTCCCCAGGGGATCGAGCCCAGGCATGGCCTCTGGATCCTGCGTCGCTGCCTGAGCGCGCTCGGTTACGTTCACAGTCGCGGCCTGCTCCATGGTCATCTCACCCCGGCCCATATCCTGGTGCGCCCCCAGGACCACAATATCTGGTTGCTGGGATGGAGCCACGCC
The DNA here is from genome assembly GCA_052035915.1 of Pseudomonadota bacterium. Lineage (GTDB taxonomy): Bacteria > Pseudomonadota > Gammaproteobacteria > Chromatiales > Chromatiaceae > JBPOHE01. Next base: position 4,971 of record JBPOHE010000101.1, on the reverse strand, counting down.
ATCCAGCGTCCGGGCGAAACCGGGCAGGGATTCCAAGTGCGGGACCCGATCTATGGGCCACCCGAGGCCCACAACGGCAAGTCGCCGCTACCGGCCTCGGACCTCTGGTCCCTGGCGAGGTGCATGATCTGGCTCCTGGGCGGCGATCCGGCCAGCGAGACCCTCCCGTCCGCTGTTCCTGAACGGCTGGAACGCTTTCTTCGCTTTCTTCTCAAGGAGAGCCCGGTGCAACGGCCCCAGGATGCCTGGGAGTTGTACCGCGCCCTGGAAAAGATTCGGGACGAGTTGTTCGGTCCGCACAGGTTTGTCGAGTTCATCGTTCCATAACAACAGAGGAAACCGCAGATGGGTGGAGGACAATACAGTTTCGATGTGGCCCGGGAGGCGCGTTCCAATCCGGGCGGCGGGGAGCGCAGCCCCTTCGATTACAGCGGCTACGCGACCAGCGTCCAGGAGGCGAGACAGCGCCGCGAGGTGCATCCGCTGCTCGATATCCGTGGTCGTATCCGCGAGTGCATGAATCAACAAGCGGTGGTGGTGGCCCTGGATGTCACCCGCTCCCGTGGCGACGATGCCAAGGTGGTCTACCAGAAGCTCCCCACCCTCATCGGTTGGTTGGAGCTGCAAGGCTACCTGCCGGGGGCGGCCATCGGCTTCGCCGCCATCGGTGACGCCGACGCGGATCAGGCCCCGGTGCAGATCAGCCAGTGGGAGCGCGACAATCGGCTGGACGAGGCGCTGGGCCAGGTCTGGCTGGAGGAAGGCGGTGGCGGCAGCGGCCAGGAATCCTACGAACTGGTGGCCTATTACTATGCCCGTCATACCCGGCTGGCGCTCAATGCCCAGGGGCGCAAGGGCTACTTCTTCTTCATCGGCGACGAGGGTTTCTACCCCTGGGTGCGGGCGGCCCAGGTCGAACGCATCCTCGGCCAGCGTCTGGAGCGGGATCTTCCCAGCCAGCAGATCTTCCGGGAACTCCAGGAGAAATTTCATACCTTTCTCATCTTTCCCAAGAAATCCTGGCAGGAGCGCAAGGCCGATATCGACGCCGAGATCGCCCAGCGGGTGCGCGCCGCCGGGGGGCGCTACGACGAGGTGGATGTGCGGGTCTCCCTGCTGTGGAACACCCACGACGACCTGGATCTCCATGTGATCGCCCCTTCCGGGGAGGAGATCTGGTACAACAACAAGCTCTCCCGTTGTGGTGGCGAACTGGATGTGGATCGCAACGTGCGCGGCGAGACCGCGAAGCCGGTGGAAAATATCCGTTGGCGTCGGGGCGAGGCCCCCACCGGGGACTACCAGGTGATCGTGCAGAACTACCGCTTCCATGAATCCCGCCCGGCCCCAGTGACCTACAAGGTCGAGCTGGACGTGAACGGACGCATCAGCCATTACCAGGGCACCATCTCGTCCAAACTGGAAACCGGTGCCCCGAGCAACCAGGGCGTCTGTCGCTTCCACTTCGACCCTCGCCAGGTTACCAAGGCGGCGCCCGGCGCCGATCCTTACGCCCAATACGACGAACACCTCATCCTCAAGCACTGGGAGGGCGTTCTGCCCCGGGACCACATCCTGCTGTTGGAGGATCCCCAGGACATCATCGAGGTGATCGTCGGCGCCATCGGCCTGATGGAGCAGCGCACCGATCTCGACGGCTATCTGGCCGCCCTGGACAAGGCCGAGGGCGCTGACGGGCCACGGGTCGCCGGCCGCCGCGCCCAGATCGGCCAGGCCATCGGCGGTCTCGCCCTGCTCGGTCTGCCGGTGACCGGCCTGTCCCTGGGTGATCTGCCGGCCGAGGGCTGAACCCCGGGTCTTCATCATCGTCGGCCTGGGCTACGGCGATGAAGGCAAGGGTTCCATGGTGGACTGGCTGACGCGCACCAGCGGGGCGCGTCGGATCATCCGCTGCAACGGCGGTCCCCAGGCCGCCCACCATGTGGTGACGCCCGAAGGACTCGGCCATTGTTTCTCCCAGCTCGGTTCCGGTTCCTTCGTGCCCGGAGTCGAGACCTTCCTCTCCAGTGGGATGGTGGTCGATCCCCTGGCGCTCGAGCGCGAGTTACAGACACTCGAAGCCAAGGGGCTGAGAGATATCCGCTCCCGCCTGACCCTGGATCCCGATTGTCCCCTGGTCACCCCCTGGCATGCCTGGCTGAACCGGATGCGGGAGCTGGCCCGCGGCGACCAGGCCCATGGCAGTTGCGGCCAGGGTCTGGGAGAGGTGCTGAAGGATCGACTGGCAAGGTGCTCCGGGCTCAGGGTGCGGGATCTGCTTCATCCCCGCTTGCCGGCCCTGATCGAGCGACTGCGAGAGGAAAAACTGACCCAGATGCGGGAACTCCTGAGCCGCCATCCGGATGCCGAACCCCTGCAAGCCTTACTGGCCGAGGCCATGACGCCGGAGGTGCCGGGATATCTGCGCGGACGCTACCTGGACTTGCTGGCCTCCGGGGTGAAATTGGGAGGACTGGAAGAGCTCCGACTGGCCCTGGCGCAGGGTGAGGGACTGATCTGTGAGGGTGCCCAGGGCGCCTTGCTCGATATGGATCAGGGCTTCTGGCCCCATGTCACCCCATCCCGCACCACCGCCCAGGACGCCAGACAACGGCTGGCCGAACTCGGTGTGCCGTCATCCCTCACCATCGGGGTGATGCGCGCCTATCTCACCCGCCACGGACGGGGACCCCTGGTCAGCGAGGATCCTGCCCTGCGCCTGCCCGAACTTCATAACCCCGACGACGGCTGGCAGGGAACCATGCGTTTCGGCTGGGCCGACGCCCTCGCCGGCCGCTATGCCATCGCCATCAACCAAGGTGTCGATCTCCTGGCGGTGACCTGCCTCGACCGCCTCGCGGGTCTACCCAAGGCGCGACTGGTCATCGACTACGAACCCAGCGTCCCCGGCGATCCCGCCAACCAGGACTTCGGGGTGATGGTCGAGGGGCGCATCCGGGATCTGCGACCCGCTCCCGCCGCTGAATCACAGCGCGAGGCGCGAACGGCCTGGCTGAACCTTTGCCGACCCAGTTATCTGGATTTTCCCGGCTGGGACCCGGGGCCTGGAGAGCGACTCGCCGCTGGGGCGATGGCCTATCTCGAAGGGCTCGGCAAGGCTTTTGGCCAAGAGGTGGACCTGGTATCCCTGGGACCGAGGGCGGAAGACAAGTGGGTGATGGGGTAGGTTAGCCGTCTTCGGGCCTGGGTGCCAAAGCGGGCTTTTTGTTCTTTTTATGAGAATAATGACGACAAAACTTCGGTGATTGTTCTTCTAAGAAGAACAAATATAGCCCTAAAATGGCCGCTGCCCGGGCGACCGGCTCTTCTCCTGGTTGAGGTAAAGGCGCAGGCTGGGGTGTGTCCGTGGCGGGTTCAAGGGCCGTCCTTGTCGATCACCTCGCAATATCGGCCCGCGAACAGGCCGAGGGCTGGTACTATTTTCAGATAGACACAAGGTAGATGACGGGACCGGAGGGGCTTCGGTCCCTGTCTCCGCCAACCCTGGAGTGAGGCCATGAAGGATTTCGGATCGACGACCACCTTTCTCTCCCCGGATGGGCCGACCGAAGCCGCCGGGAGTTGCCCGGCGACGCCTCGGCGCCTGGACCTTTCCCGTCTCACCCGGGTCGAGCTGACCCCATCCCCGTCCCTGGCGGATTACCGCGCCGCCATGAGTCTCGCCAACCGGGAAGCGGCGCATCGGCTGGGGGAGTACATGCTCTTGTCCTGGTACGATCGCGACCGGGATTTCGAATCGCCCCAACACGCCAGCGAATGCCATGAGGCCAGCGCCATTCCGGGCTATGTCGACTATGGGGTCAACCATGGCGCCACCCTGGAGGTGGACCTCGAGCAGGGGCGTTTTGTCTTTTTCTACCTGCCGGTGGATCTGGCGACCGACTGAGACCAGGTCTCGGTCCTGGGATGAGCGGGACAGACTCGTAGGGCGGCAACCCTTTGCCGCCATTCGATGCTTGGGGCGAGACATGCCGGCGTCGGCATGGGGATGCCGACCTATGACTGAACAAAACGGTGAGAGCGGCGCCCCGCCGCGATGACGAAGATCGGGCCGAGGGCGGGCCTCCCACCGAAAGGGATCATCCCTATGGATTTTGCCTCCGGTTGCTATAGAATTCCCACGCCGTCAAAGGCTTATCGATCTCTCTCCGGCTGGTTGCAAGGAACTGGAAAGGAGCCCCTCATGCGTGGATTCAAGATGATGTTCGGTCTCGGTGTGGCGCTGGTGTTGGGATTGGCCGGCATCGGCCAGGCCCGGGTCGAGACGCCATCGGGATTCCTCCCGCTCGATTGGCCAGAGAGCGTAGGGTCCGCTACGCGGACCATCCCAGACCCAAGCCACGAGAGGTCCGCACAGCGGACCCTACCAGAGTCCCCCGAACGCCTCACCTTTACCTCGGGCGGGCATGTGCTGCGATTCGCCCCGGATCACCTCCTGACCGCCGGGACCACTCATGCCCTCAAGGTGGAGTTTGTCGGCGCCAACCCGGTCGTTCCCCAGAGCGACGCGCCGGCTGGGGATAACCCTGTAGGGTCCGCTAGGCGGACCATCCCAGACCCAAGCTCCGAATGGTCCGCACAGCGGACCCGACAAGATTCCCCTCGCCCTTTGGGAGAGGGGCTAGGGGTGAGGGCCGAGGGGACGCAAGGATTCCGCTCGTTCCCAAGGTCCTCCTTGGGAACGGGTGTGGCGAAGTCCCAGCTTCCCGGTGACCTGGACCAGCAAGAGCTGGCAGAACAGGGTTCCCAAGCTGGAGCTTGGGAACCAGCGAAACCAGCGGAAAATCGCGTAGGGTCCGCTCTGCGGACCATCCCAGACCCAGGCTCCGAATGGTCCGCACAGCGGACCCTACACAATCCCCCTCGCCCTGCGGGAGAGGGGCTAGGGGTGAGGGTGACTGACCGCTCGCGCCAGAATCCACAGGCCCCGCCATTGACCCAGGTGCACTA
>JBPOHE010000158.1:0-8847 GCA_052035915.1 Pseudomonadota bacterium | reverse complement strand
GATGCGCCCGTCCGCCTGCTGATAGTTTTCCATCACCGCCACCAGGGTACGGCCCACCGCCAGACCTGAACCGTTGAGGGTATGCACGAGTTCGGGTTTGCCGGTGGCCGGGTTGCGCCAGCGGGCGCGCAGGCGTCGGGCCTGGAAATCCTCGAAATTGGAACAAGACGAGATCTCGCGATAGCACTGCTGACCGGGCAGCCAGACCTCCAGATCGTAGGTCTTGGCGGAGGAAAAACCGAGATCCCCGGTGCTGAGGCTCACTACCCGGTATGGCAGTTCGAGCCGCCGCAGGATGGCCTCGGCATGGCCCGTGAGTTCTTCCAAAGCCTGATAGGATTGCTCGGGCGGTACGATCTGCACCAGTTCCACCTTCTCGAACTGGTGCTGCCGGATCATGCCTCGGGTATCCCGGCCGTAGGAACCGGCCTCGCTGCGAAAACAGGGGGTCTGGGCCACCAGTTTCAATGGCAGGCTCTGTCCGGGCAGGATCTCGTCCCGCACCAGATTGGTGACCGGCACCTCGGCGGTGGGGATGAGGAAATAGCTGTTCTCTCCCTTGAGGGCGAACAGATCGGCCTCGAACTTGGGCAACTGCCCTGTGCCCAGCAGGCTGTCCCGATTGACCATGAAGGGGACATAGACCTCGGTATAGCCGTGTTCCCCGGTATGGACATCGAGCATGAACTGCGCCAGGGCACGGTGCAGCCGCGCCAGCGACCCCTTCAGGGTGACGAACCTGGAGCCGGTGAGTTTGACCGCGGCGTCAAAATCCATGCCGCCATGACAGGCGCCCAGATCCACATGGTCCTTCGGGGTGAAGTCGAACTGTCGGGGCTCGCCCCAGCGGCGTTCCTCACGGTTGAAGGTATCGTTGAGCCCATCCGGCACGCTGGCGTGGGGGATATTGGGAACGCAGAGGCTGATCTCCTCCAACTCGCGTTGGATGGCGGCCAACCCGTTCTCCGCCGCCCTGAGTTGTTCCCCCAGGTCGGCGACCTCGGCCAACAGGGGTTGGATGTCCTGACCGGCGCCCTTGGCCTGGCCGATCTCCCGCGAACGCACATTGCGCCGATTCTGCAGTTCCTGGGTGGTCATCTGCAGCGCCTTGCGGCGTCCCTCAAGTTCGGCCAGAGCCGTAACGTCCAGGACATACCCACGACGGGCCAGTTGCCGGGCCGTGGTCGCCAAATCAGTCCTCAATAAACGCGGATCAAGCATGCCTGTTCCCCATAGTCACATGAAAGCCCGATGGAAGCCGAACGAACAGACCAGCAGGCTGGTATATTTTTTGACGGAAATCGCCGAATGCCTCGTCGACCAAGGCGGCGCATTCTACACACTTCCCTGCCGGGGCTCGAACCAGCCATTGACGATGAATCCGGGCGGATGAGAACCGAGCTCAGGGTGTTTTATCTGGTGATGCCATCGCCGGAGGGCGATGAGAGGCGGCGCGATCGAGTTCGCACAGATGGGCCAGCTTCTCGCGGATCCTGATCTCCAGGCCCCGCTCCACCGGATGATAATAAGATCGCCCGATCAATTCCGGCGGCAAATAGGTCTCACCGGCGGCATAGGCCCCGGGTTCGTCATGGGCGTATCTATAGCCCTTGCCGTAGCCGAGCTGCCCCATCAACCTAGTCGGGGCATTGCGCAGATGCAAAGGCACCTCGAGGCTGCCAGAACCCTTGGCGTCTTCCAGCGCCGCCTTCCAGGCCAGATAGACGGCATTGCTCTTGGGGGCACAGGCGAGATAGAGCACGACCTGGGCCAGGGCTAGCTCACCCTCGGGGGAACCAAGGCGTTGCTGTACCTCCCAGGCCTCCAAGGCCAGCCCCAAGGCCCGGGGATCGGCATTGCCGACATCCTCGGAGGCCATGCGCACCAAGCGCCTGGCGACATATTCCGGGTCCATCCCACCATCCAACAGCCGGGCCAGCCAGTAGAGGGCGGCGTCCGGCGCCGATCCGCGCAGAGATTTGTGCAGGGCGGAGATCTGGTCATAGAAGAGCTCGCCACCCTTGTCGAAGCGTCGATAGCCGCCAGCGACCAACTCCTGCACCAGCTCCATGGGGATCGCTCCGCTCTCGGTCAGATCCGCCGCCTGCTCCAGCAGATTCAGCGCCCGCCGGGCGTCGCCGTCCGCCGCCTGGGCCAGCAAGAGGCGCTGGGATTGGTCCAGAAGGAGTCGGCGTTCCCCCAGTCCTCGCTCCTCGTCGCTCAGCGCCAGCTCGATGACCCGCTCCAATTCGGGCAGACTCAGAGGCTTGAGCACATAGACCCGGGCGCGGGACAAGAGCGCGTTATTGACCTCGAAGGAGGGGTTTTCGGTGGTAGCGCCGATGAAAACCAGGGTGCCGTTCTCCACATGTGGCAGCAAGGCATCCTGTTGCCCCTTGTTGAAGCGATGGACCTCGTCGATAAACAGCAGGGTGCGTAGATTGCGTTGGGCCAGGACCTCGCGGGCCTCGATCACGGCGTCCCGGATATCCTTGACCCCGGCCATAACAGCGGAAAGCCGCAGAAAATGGGCCTGGGCCTGATTGGCGATGAGTCGCGCCAGGGTGGTCTTGCCGCTTCCGGGTGGCCCCCAGAAGATCATCGAATGCAGCCTCCCGGCGGCGATCGCCCGCTGCAACGGCTTGCCCGATCCCAAGAGATGGCCCTGGCCGATAAGTTCGCCCAGGCCGCGGGGACGCATGCGCTCGGCGAGGGGCCGGATTTCGATCTCGGCGTTTGGCTCCCCGGCGACCATCAGTCTCTGGCCTAGTGAGACTCCCCGAGCACGTCGAACCCCGATGGGGGCTTGAACTTGAACAACTTGTCATCGAGCTTGAGGTTGCGTTGCTGGGCGGAGAGATGGATGCGGGTGATCTGTCCATAGGTATCCCGGCTCTCCAGCGACAACAACTCCTTGCCCTCGAACACCAGGATGATGCGGGTGAACTCGGCCTCCGGCCAGGTCGGCACCAGATCGACCCAGTCGAGTTCCTGATCCTTACCGGAACCCTTGACGGTGAAAAAATTCTCGATGGGACCGGTCCCGGTCAGAAGCTGGGCCGGCGTACCTCGTAGCGCCTTCTGTTGATCACGGAAGGACACCTGTTTCAGCTCCTCGTCGAACAACCAGATAGTCTCGCCGTCGGCGACGATGAGTTGATGGGGCTCGCTGTATTCCCAGCGAAACAGAGCCGGGCGCTTGATATAGAGCACCCCTTTGGAGCGCTTTTCCTTGGTGAAGCTGCTGTTGCTGACGACCTGCTCGAAGTCGGCCTTCAGGGTGACCAAGCCTTGCAGGTACTGTTGCACCCTCGCCCGTCCGGCGGCCAACTCATCGGCCTTCAGGGGGGCGGCCATCAGACAGAACAGCAGCCAGCTCGACAACAACCCAAGCTTGCGGGACATCTCATTCCTCCGGTGGTGGTGGGGCCAAAACTTCCCGGTTCCCATTGGTTTCCTGCGGACCCACGATGCCAAGGCGCTCCATCTCCTCGATCAGGCGGGCGGCCCGGTTGTAACCGATCTTGAGCCGTCGCTGTATGTTCGAGATGGAGGCCCGCCGGGATTCGGTGACGATACGAACCGCTTCGTCGAAAAGTTCATCCGTCTCCTCCACATCCCCGCCCGACTCGGGCGTCGCTCCCGGCTGGGCCGTCTCGCCCGTATCCTGGAGAATGGCGGTGATGTATTCCGGACGCCCGGTCTGCTTGAGGTACTGCACCACCCGGTGCACCTCGTTGTCGTCGACGAAGGCGCCGTGGATGCGTTTGACCAAGCTGCCGCCAGGGGCGAGATAGAGCATATCGCCGTGCCCCAGCAGATGTTCCGCCCCCATCTGGTCCAGAATGGTGCGGGAGTCGATGCGGGACGACACCTGAAAGGCGATGCGGGTGGGAATGTTCGCCTTGATGAGGCCGGTGATCACATCCACCGAAGGCCGCTGGGTGGCCAGCAAGAGATGGATACCCGAGGCGCGGGCCTTTTGCGCCAGGCGGGCGATGAGTTCCTCCACCTTTTTCCCGACCACCATCATCATGTCCGCCAGCTCGTCGATGACGACCACGATATAGGGCAGGGTCGCCAGGGGCGGGGCGGAGGTAAGGCCGTTGAGTCCCATCAATTCGGGTGGGAAGAGCGGATCCGGAATCTCTTGTCCCCTGGCCTGGGCCTCCAAGATTTTGCGATTGAAACCGGCGATATTGCGCACCCCCAGGGCCGCCATGAGACGGTAACGGCGCTCCATTTCGCCCACGCACCAGCGCAGGGCGTTGGCCGCCTCCTTCATATCGGTGACCACCGGGGTGAGCAGGTGGGGGATACCCTCATAGACCGATAACTCCAGCATCTTGGGGTCGATCATGATGAGGCGCACATCCTTGGCGCTCGCCTTATACAGCAGGCTGAGGATCATGGCGTTGATGGCGACTGACTTCCCTGATCCCGTGGTCCCGGCGATCAGGGCATGGGGCATCTTGCCCAGGTCGGCCACCGTCGGATGACCGGCGATGTCCTTCCCCAGGGCCAGGGTCAGCATGGACTCGGCCTCCTGATAGACCGTGGAGGACAGGATTTCACTCAGATAGACCATTTCCCGTTTCGGATTGGGGATCTCGAGACCGATCACCGACTTGCCCGGGATCACCTCGACCACGCGCACACTCAGCACCGAGAGCGCGCGGGCCAGGTCCTTGGCCAGGGTGGTGACCTTGCTCACCTTGGTGCCCGGCGCCAGTTGCAATTCGAGCAGGGTGATCACGGGCCCAGGGTGGGCGGCCACCACATGGACATCGACGCCGAAATCAGCCAATTTGAGTTCCGCCTGGCGGGAGAGTTCCTGCAGGGCCTCTTCCGAGTGATAACTCTGGGCCACCGCCGGCGGGTCCAGCAGGGAGAGGGACGGCAGATCCCCCTCCACCTCGAAGTCCGGCAAGGGAGGCAGGGAATCCCGATCCTCGGCGATAAAGTCGGGTATGTTGATCGAGGGTTCGACCCGTTTTGCCTCGGCTCGGGCGACAACGCGCGCCTCGTTGCGCTTGGCCCGGATCTGGGGGGTGACAGGGACGGGTTTCGGTCCCCCCTCGGCAGGCGTGGGCATGACCGGCATGTGGGGTTCGAGGCGTTCCTGGGGCTCCGATGGCTCTTTGTTCTCGCGGCTGAACCAACGCGCCCGCAAGGCGCTGAGTTGTTCCCTGAGTCTGGCATACCAGCCGGGAAGGGCATTGGCGGTGGTGAGTGCCCAACGTCCCAGGATCAGGATCCCGGCGCCGATGCCATCCATCACCAGGAACCAGGACAAACCGGTCATCAGGGTGAAGCCGCTGAGCAGCAGGGCCAGCAGGAAGAGGGTGGTACCCACGGGGTTGAACACCGCCAACAAGGCTTTACTCAGGCTGGCCCCGAGGATTCCCCCCGTACCCGTGGGCAGGGTCAAGAGACTGAGTTTCGGCAGCAACAGCGCCAGCAGGGCGCTTCCGGCGGTCAGGGTGACGAAGAAACCGAACCAGCGCAGGGTCAGGATGTGGGGACCCAGCTTGGATTGGGTCTGCGGGTGACGGAAGAGCAGCATCGCGCTCCAGACCACCATCAGCGGCAAAAGATAGGCAAAGAGCCCGAAGAAATACAAGGCTACGTCGGCAAACCAAGCCCCGGCCCGTCCGCCCGAGTTCTGCACCTGCCCCTTGGCGCCGGTGAAGGTCCACCCTGGGTCATCCGGATAGTAACTCGCCAGGGAGACGACCAGGTAGAGGGCGAAGCAGATCAGGATCCACATCCCTCCCTCACGGAGCGAGCGCAGGATATAGGGGCCCGGGGCCTCGTCGACGATAAGCTTTTCTGATTTTTCAGCCACAGTCTTTGCCGTGTATGGAAATGTTTTTGAATTATGAACTTAGAGAGTGTATTTCGTTTGATTTGCGAGTTCCAGACCCGGCCTGGCCGGGAACCGGTCCCGGCGGAAAGCGGATCGGCCTCTCGGCTTTACCCGGCTGCGGACATTCCGTACCATGCGAGATCCTCCCGCTTTCCGGACCCTGGGCTATCAGGTCGGGTCCAGAAATCCTGTCGGGGTTCAAGCGCCGTGGACAACCAATCGGCTTGCAGCGACGACTGGGTTCAGGCCGGGCATCAGGCGGCGGGGGCAGGTGCAAAAGCAAGATGTATGAAGGTGATTATATGAGCGAAGCCAAGCATTGTCGTCTACTCATCCTGGGCTCCGGTCCGGCAGGCTATACGGCGGCGGTCTATGCCGCACGTGCCAACCTTCATCCAGTATTGATCACCGGCCTCGATCAGGGTGGACAACTCATGACCACCACGGATGTCGAGAACTGGCCGGGGGATGTCGAGGGCCTCCAGGGCCCGGACCTGATGGATCGTATGCGCCGCCATGCCGAACACTTTGCCACCGAGATCATCTTCGATCACATCCATACCGCCGAGCTGGGTCAGCGTCCCTTCCGCCTCAGTGGCGATCAGGGGGTCTATAGTTGCGACGCGCTTATTATCGCCACCGGCGCCTCGGCCCAATACCTGGGCATTCCATCGGAACAGGAATTCCGCGGTCGCGGTGTCTCCGCCTGCGCCACCTGCGACGGCTTTTTCTATCGTAACCAGCGCGTCGCCGTCATCGGCGGAGGCAATACCGCGGTGGAAGAGGCCCTCTACCTGGCCAATATTGCCGCCGAGGTCACACTCGTGCATCGCCGCGAGGCCCTGCGGGCGGAAAAGATCCTGCAACAGCGCCTGTTCGATCGGGTGGCGGCGGGCAAGGTGAGGATCGAGTGGAATCATACCGTCGCCGAGGTGCTGGGGGATCGGACCGGCGCGACCGGATTACGCCTCAGAAACGTCAAGGACGGCGCCACCAAGGACCTCGCGTTGGAAGGGGTGTTCGTCGCCATCGGGCACAAACCCAATACCGATCTTTTCGTCGGCCAACTGGACATGGCCCAGGGCTATCTCAAGGTCAAGGGTGGCAGCGAAGGCCAGGCCACCCAGACCAGCCTCCCCGGCATCTTCGCCGCCGGGGATGTGATGGATCATGTCTACCGTCAGGCGATCACCTCCGCCGGGAGCGGCTGCATGGCCGCCCTCGACGCCGAAAGGTACCTGGAAGCTTTGGCGTCCCAGGGCGGCTGATGGGATTGGTGGCGAAGAGACTAGCCGTCCGCCTCCCGTACCTGTCGAACCCGACCGAAGCGGCCTCGGGCCTGAGAAGCCGGCGGCGTGCGGGCGGTCCTGCTCCTGGCCCCGGCGGGTGTTAACCCCCGGCTCGGAACGGCTTCGGCCGGGAGATTCCCGCCGGGAAGTGGGGCTTCGGCGTAGACCTGGCTCCAGGTCATCCTGGCCGCCAGATAATCCTCTTCCGTCAGGGGGATCTGGGCCGGTTCCCGCCCAGTGATGAGTTGGTACTGTCGGCTGTTCACCAGATAGATGAAACAACCCTGGGCCCGGGATTGGTCCCAGTTCTCCCAGCCATAGCCATCGTCCGGGATCTCCAATTGCATCCGACCTGCGGGATTCCTGTCCTGATCCTTCTCCAGCGAACAGGCGGAACCCAGACAATTGCAGGTATCCGCGTCGGCGAAGTAATGGTGGCTTTCCATCTCCTGCCACTCGCGGTAGGCCTCGGCCTTCAAGGGAAAAACGACTACCTCCATGGTGACGGCCGCCTCGTCCAGGGGAGGCTGGGCCTGGCTGGCGCTTGCCGTCAGGGGGGCCGGGACGAATTGTCGTAAGCGGCCGGGTTCCTCGAAGTACCCCAGCAGCCAGGGTTGCTCCGGGGTCACCAGGTAATCCTGGGGGCGGAGTGCCAGGGGCGGATGCCAGCCTTTTCCCGTCAAGCCGTTGGTCGGGCCGACCGCCACCTTGATCGCGCAGGGGTAATCCCCGAAGAAGCGCAACCAGAGGGCCTCGGATTGGTACATGGGCAGCAACATGCCCCCCTGCCGCCGCCAGGCGAGGGGCAATTGACCGGCGTATTCGTCGATGGGATCCGGCCAATAGCCGCCGCAGCCGGGTCCCAGGATGGGGTTCCCAGCTTCCCCAAGGCGGAAACTGCGCTGCAATAGGATGTGACATTCGGCCTGAGGGTGAATGTCCGGAAAGCGAAAACAGATCCGTTCGTTGATCAATTCAATCATGGAGTCATCCTCGGCTCGCGGTTCTCGGGTGGATCGTCCTCGGGCGCCGGATGAGGAGACTGTGGCTTACCGGGTCCAGCTGACTTCCGGTGGTTGTACTTCTTGTTTTCGCCTCCCCAGGCGCCGTTCGCAGTCGGGACCGGTCCGGATCGCGACTGTCCCTTGAGCATAGCCGCTGGCTGGATGAATGAAATTCGGGAAATACCTCGATTCCGTTCGAGGGGGAAAGGTCGATCAGCCTGGATCGGTGTGGAATCTCTCGATAGGTTGCAGGCGAAATCCTGGGCGGGTAATAGGGTATCGGACGGACCCTGACCCGTCGGCGGATCAGACGAGACTCACCAGTCCGCCACCTGGCTCTGAACCCAGCCAAACCGGGCATGAGGTTGGCGGCGAGAGATCGGGGATCCCAGACTTGACTCGCGCGCCTGTCAGCGTCCCCGGGCCTGGGCTGTTTAGCCCGATTTTTGTTCCATAATTAAGAACAATTGCTCTTATTGCTGTCTTATTGTTCTCTAAAGAAGAACAGAAAATGACTGTTTCCGGCCAAGGCCCGGAACCACTGAACGCCGATACCGAGGGTAGTGTCCCAGGAAGTGGTGTAAGAAACTGAGTAGTTTGGTTCCCCTCGGCTGCCCCGCATGCGGGGCACCCGAGGGGCGCGATTGGGAGGTCATCGAAAACTCCGGTAAGGTATGGGTTACCA
>JBPOHE010000092.1:0-42596 GCA_052035915.1 Pseudomonadota bacterium | reverse complement strand
TCTCCCGGCGGGGATCCGGCAGGTTGGCCAAATACGGGCGCGGGTCGAGCAATTTGGGCCGCATCAGTTCTCTCCATCCGATCAATCCCATCTCGTTACCCTGGCGATCCGCCTCCTGTCAATCCCCCACATAGCGCGATTGCCCTGCTGCGAGTTGACGCCCGCCTGACGACAAGAGGATACTCGTCGCATCTGCGAAAATTGGAATGTATGTGCTTATGCCCTTGCGGGATACATTGAGCTTTTTTGACAAGCTCCGGCCCATACCCATAAGTCCGGCGATTGAGGCGGATGATGGGCTTGTAGGCGGTACCTGGGACTGCTCCCATGGATATCGGCGACGGCTGATCGAGCACTTGCTTCCGACGGGAGCGGTTGCCGGTGATAGGGGCAATACGTCAATCGGCAGACTAAAAAATAAGGCCCTTCACCCTAGGCGAGCCGTTGCATGAAATCCTCAACGACGTCATAAACGGCGTTGTTTAGATTTTTTCTAGTCATCAGAATCGATCAAACGAGTGTCCAAAAGGTATTAACAGATGAGACGAAACATGCGGAACATTTTTTTGTTTGGAGCGCTGGCTGGAGCCGGTGTATTGACCGGGTGCGGAAATCCCGTTCTCTCCGACCGGTTTGTGGAAAACAAGGGCGCTGAGGCGTTTCTCGATCGGGTAGCTAAGAATTGCGGCAAACTTACTATTGGCAGACAACAACTAGGCTACCTGCTCGACATGAACAGCAATGACATCTACTTCATAGACGTAAGTTCCAAGCTATATTTCGGCAGAGTCGATAGAAACACTTTTTCTTCAGACATCAATGCCTTTTATCCTGCCGGCGACAACCAAGCAGCGTTGGACTGTATTTTTAATCAATTGAATAAGTGATTGTTTCTTATTGTATAAAGTAGGCGCCCCAGGTTGGGTTGCTTTTTGCAACCCAACATCATTGGATAATTTCTTGCTTTTAATGTCGGCTAACCGGTATCTGGTGCTGATGTTGGGTTGACTGGCGTCAACCCAAGCTACACAAGCTACCGCTGCTTTACTAACTAACTGGCGGCCATCAATGCCTGATCGAGGTCGGCGATGATGTCGTCGATGTGTTCGAGGCCGATGGAGAGGCGGACCAGATCCGGGCTGACGCCCGCCCTCTTCTGCTCCGCCGGTCCCAGTTGGCGATGGGTGGTGGTGGCCGGATGGCAGGCCAGGGATTTGGCGTCGCCGATGTTGACCAGCCGGGTGACCAACCCCAGGGCGTCGATGAATCTGGTGCCCGCCTCAATGCCGCCCTTGATGCCAAAGGAGAGGATGCCCGAGGCCCGCCCACGCATGTATTTGTCCACCAAGGGTTTATCTTCGCTTTCGTCGAGACCGGCGTAACGCACCCAGTTCACCTGTTGATGGGATTGGAGATATTGGGCCACGGTCAGGGTGTTGGCGCAGATGCGGTCCATGCGCACCGGCAGGGTCTCGATGCCTTGGAGCACCAGGAAGGAGTTGAAGGGGGAGATGGCGGCGCCCATGTTGCGTAGCGGCACCACGCGGGCGCGGCCGATATAGGCGGCGGGGCCGAAGGCCTCGGTATAGACCACGCCGTGATAGGAGACATCGGGCTCGTTCAGGTGCGGGAAACGCGCCTTGTTGGCGGCCCAGTCGAACTGGCCGGAGTCGACGATAATGCCAGCGATGCTGGTGCCATGACCGCCCATGTATTTGGTCAGGGCATGGACCACGATATCCGCCCCGAACTCGAAGGGGCGGCAGAGGTAGGGCGTGGGCACGGTGTTGTCGACGATCAGGGGCACACCATGGGCGTGGGCCATGTCGGCAATGGCCTCCAGATCGGCGACGTTACCCGCCGGGTTGCCGATGGATTCGCAAAACACCGCCTTGGTGCGGGCATCGATCTGGGCCGCCATGCCGACGATGTCCTTGGGATCGACGAAGCGGACCTGGATGCCCAGGCGCGGGAGGGTATGGGCGAAGAGGTTGTAGGTGCCACCATACAGGGTTGTGGTGGTGACGATATTGTCGCCGGCATCGGCGATGGTGAAGATGGCGTCCGTGATGGCCGCCATGCCGGAGGCGAGGGCCAGCCCGCCGACACCCCCTTCCATGGCCGCGACCCGCTGCTCCAACACCGCGGTGGTGGGATTCATGATACGGGTGTAGATGTTGCCGACCACCTTGAGGTCGAACAGATCGGCTCCGTGCTGGGTGTCGTCGAAGGCGTAGGAAGTGGTTTGATAGATGGGAACGGCCACCGCCTTGGTGGTGGGGTCGGGTTGATAGCCGGCATGAATCGCCAGGGTCTCGATCTTCATCTCCAGGGGTTCCTCTGTAAGTCGCTTGTTGTAATGGATCCAGGCTGAAGCGCTGGACGGCCACCGGATGTTAACGGGGCTGGAGGGGGATGTCGAACCCTGAGAGCCTGTGAATAAATCTACTGCGCGGCCGGATGGCTTCGTTGCCCACTCGCTCACTCCTCGCCTATCTACTTGATATGTCTCGTCGTTCGCATCATTCGCGCCTTGCACTCCGGTCGCTCGCGACGATTTCTTCACAGGCTCTGAGTTGAGGCGCGTCAATCTCCTGACTGGCTTTTTCCAGCGAGCCAATAAAACGTTGATATTCTTATATTGAAGGAGGTGTTGTCGCGACACTGACGACCCTTCCCCCAGGGTTCTCGAGCGGGTTCCGCGAGACGGGGAAGGGGCCGAGGTGACCGCCGCAAGACCCCAAGAGATGTCATCAACGCCGGCTTGAACGCCCCGGGCACAACGACAAGCCGATGGCCCGGGTGCGTGACGGAGGAACACTGAGCATGATCGAGATAAGAAACAAGAACAGGGGCGAGATAATCGCGAGCGTTCCGCTCGCTACCCTGATGGGGGCCGACCTGCGGGATATGTGGCTGGAAGGGGCGGATTTGCGCGGCGCCGATCTGCGCCAGGCCAACCTGTCCTATTCCAATCTGGTGGGAGCGGATCTCAGTGGCGCCGATCTACGTGGCGCCTTTCTGGTCGGGGTCCATCTCAACCATGGGGATCTCAGCGGGGCCGATCTCAGCCAAGCCCGATTCGGTTGCCCGGATACGGCGCGACCGGCCATGTTGCTGCAATGTAAGCTGCATGGCGCCAAGCTCTTCGGCGCCGATCTGCGGCACGCCGACTTCAGTCAGTGCGACCTGGAAAGGGCGACACTCAGTCGCGCGGACGCCCGCGGCACGATCTTTCTGCGCGCCAGTATGAAGGGGCTGATCGCCAACAACACCCTCTTCATCGGCGCCAATCTGCGGGAGGCCGACCTCAGCGAGGCCGATCTGCGGGATTCCCATCTCAATGATGCCAATCTGATCAAGGCCGATCTCAGCCGAGCCAACCTGGAGAGTCAGAACAGCCATGGCTTCACCGTAGTCAATCTGGCCAACTTCGAGGGCGCCAAGCTGCGGGGGGCCAGGATGCGCCGGATCTCGGGGGAGGAGACCAATTTCAAGCATGCGGATCTGACCGATGTCGATTTTTCCTACGCCGTCCTGGGTGGCGCCATCCTGCGTAGCGCCAATGTGACCAACGCTAATTTCCAGGGCGTCGAGCTGGCGACCGTCACCATGGATTTCGCCAATTTCTCCCAGGCGAAAAACGCTGTCTGGCCTTCGTACAAGACCAATCTCAGATGAAGATCATCCCTGCCGCCCCTTAGCTGCGGCAGGGAGCGATTTTGGGCTTGGCGAACAGCTTCTCTGTTTCGAGTTGAGCCGTCCCGCCGCTCAGAAGCAGGCTTCGAGATCCCCCAGGGGTACTTTTCCACCAAACTGGTAAGATTCCCCACTCAAAGGGGGATATGACCGTGAGCGAACTGGTTCTTTCGACCTTGCTGCCGGCGCTGCTGGTCTGGGGTGTCGTCATTTACAATCGCTTGGTAAAGGATCGCCATCTGGTGCTGGCCGCCTGGAGCGACATCGATGTCCAACTCAAGCGCCGCCATGACCTCATCCCCAAGTTGGTGGCGGTGGTGCAGGGCTATACCGGTTATGAGGCCGAGCTACTCACCGAGATCAGCCGCTTGCGCGCCTCCAGCGCAGGACTTCAGCAGCCGCTGCCCCGGGCCGAACTGGAATCCCGTTTGGGGGATCGCCTCCAGATGATGCGGGTTCGCGCCGAGGCCTATCCGGAGCTCAAGGCGAGCGAGCCCTTTCTGGGGCTGATGCGGGAGATCAGCCAGGTGGAGGAGCAGCTGCAATACGCCCGGCGCTTTTACAACGGCGCGGTGCGGGGCTTCAATGTCCGCCTCCAGTCCTTTCCCGATCTCCTGCTGGCACGCCTTCTCGCCTTCCACCCCGCCGACTATTTCGAACTCGCCTCATCCGCCGAGTCCGTCCCACCGGAGCTGCGATCATGATCAGATTCCCGCGTCCCTTGCTCTTTCTTCTCGGCCTCTGGCTAACCTGGCCGGTTTGGTCGGCGGAAGAGATCCGCCGCTTTCACAGCGATATCCAGGTCGAAATGGATGGCTCCATGCTGGTCGAAGAACAGATCCAGGTACGCGCCGAAGGCAATCAGATCAAGCGCGGGATCTTCCGCGATTTTCCCACCGACTACCGGGACAAGCTCGGCCACCATTACCGGGTCGGCTTCGATCTGCTCGATGTCCAGCGGGACGGCCAAAGCGAACCTTTCCACCTCGAGACCCTGAGCAACGGGGTGCGTATCTACATCGGCGACAAGGATGTCCACCTCAAGCCCGGAAGTTACAGCTATGGCTTGAGGTATCGGACCGATCGTCAGCTCGGTTTCTTCCCCGATCATGACGAACTCTACTGGAACCTGACCGGCAACGGTTGGGCCTTCCCCATCGTCCAGGCCACCGCCCGCATCCGTCTACCGAGCCAGATCCCCACCGAGGCCCTGCGATTGGAGGCCTATACCGGGCCGGTCGGGGCCAAGGGTCAGGATTACAGCGCCAAGGTGGAGGCCGATGGCTCCCTGTTCTTCGCCACCACTCGATCCCTTGGCGTCACCGAGGGTCTCACCCTGGCGATCGCCTGGCCCAAAGGCTATATGAAGGAACCCGGCCGCGGGCAGAAGATCGGCTATTTTCTCGCCGACAACCGCGATGCCCTGGCGGGTCTGATCGGTATCACCCTGGTTCTCGGCTTCTATCTCTGGTCCTGGTGGCGGGTCGGGCGGGACCCGCAGCCGGGGGCCATCTTTCCCCGTTACCAACCACCGGAAGGACAGTCTCCCGCCGCCCTGCGGTTTGTCGAGCGGATGGGTTATGACGACAAGACCTTCGCGGCCACCCTGGTCAATCTGGCGGTGAAGCGCTCGGTGCGCATCGAGGAGCCCGAACCCGGCGCTTTCCGTCTCCAGCGCCTCAATCACCCTTCCCTGTTGCCTCCCTCCGAGCAGAGCCTGTTCGCCACCCTGTTCGGCGGCGGACGCAACAACCTCGAACTCAGCCAAGGTCACCAGGCTATCCTGAAACAGGCGATCAAGGCCCATGAGACGGCCCTGCGCCGGGGCTACGAAAAGACCTACTTTCGTACCAACAGCCTCTATCTATTGCCGGGGATCCTGCTCTCCGTACTGATACTGGGATGGATACTGTGGCTGATCCCGGGGGCGGAACCCCGTACCCTGGGGGCTTTCCTGACTCTTTGGTTGTCGGGCTGGGGGCTGGGGGTCTTCGTCTTGACCAAGATGATGTTCAGGGCCTGGCGTCAGGCCCATGGCTGGAAGGGCTGGCTCAAGGCCCTGGGGGCAACGCTGATCGCCCTTCCCTTCATCGGCGGCGCCGTTTTCGGCCTTTTCATCCTCGTCACCCAGGTCTCCCCGGCCCTCGGCCTGAGCGCGGCCCTGCTGATCGCGTTGAATATCCTCTTCTACCAGTGGCTCAAGGCCCCCACCCTGGCGGGACGCCGACTCCTGGATGAGGTGGCGGGTTTCCGGCTCTATCTCGCGGTAGCGGAACAGGATGAACTCCAGGCGCGTCATCCGGCGAACATCACCCGGGAAGAGTTCGAGCGCTATCTCCCCTACGCCCTGGCCCTGGACGTGGAGCAACAATGGGCCGAGCGTTTCGCCGCCACCCTGGCGCAAGCCGGACAAGAACCCCAGGACTATCGCCCGGATTGGTACTCGGGCCGAAACTGGTCATCCAGCCGGATCGGTGGTTTCACCAGCGCCCTGGGGGCCGGCATGACCTCGGCCATCGCCGCGGCCTCGACGCCCCCAGGCTCCAGTTCCGGGAGCGGGGGAGGCGGCTCGTCCGGCGGCGGTGGGGGTGGCGGTGGTGGTGGGGGCTGGTGATCCTGGCCCAGGCGCGGGCCGCCTCTGGAGACATGATCCGAGTCAATCCGGCTTGATTTGCCCCCCCGGGAAGCTTCCCTTTCCTCTGGCAGGGTCAATACTTGTAATAGATACAAACCGATAGCCACCATTGGCGGCGAGAGGTCGAAGTACCTGCGGCCGGTTGTATCAGCGAGTGCGACCAAAGTAGAGGAGAAGTAGCATGGATATTCAGTTGGCGGATGTCACCGTCCATATCAACGAGTCCCTGGATGCCAGGCGGCGGGCGAGCATCGAAACCAGGTTGAGGGCGATCGACGGGGTGGTGAGTGTGCACAATCCCGGTGAGCGGCCCCATTTGTCGATCGTTCAGTATGTCCCCTTCAAGGCCAGTTCCCATCAAATCCTGTCGACCCTGAAGGCGGAAGGGGTTCACGCCGAACTGGTCGGGTTATAAACAACAATTTGATTAGTGAGCTACCTCAGCCAACTCGTCATTCCGGCAAGCCTGTCCCCGCGAAAGCGGGGAGAAGCCGGTATCCAGAGGCCGGGATGGCCATCGAAGGCACCGTTCATGGATCTGGATTCCGGCTTCCCGGACGCAATCCCGTTACCTCTCTTTCTCGCTGAAATAACTGGCTCATCAGCAAATTATTTCTATCTTGATCGAATCGTAATGGGTATCGGAAGGCGCGATGACGCTGCCACCAGGAGCGATCATTCCGGGAGATCGAAGTGACCATCAGGTTTTCCTCGCCGCCGGCAACCAGCCGATGGCGACGAGGTGATCGAAATAGCTGGTCCAGAGGCGATCGTCCAGGGGTGGGCAACTGAAAGGTGCCCCGGCCAGGCCCTGGGTCATGGCGTTGGTCACAAAGCGGTAAGGTTGAAAATACCATTGGAAGAGATAGCGGCCCGATTCCTGGCGAAACAGATATTGCAGCACCAAGGCCTCCTTGGTGGAAAAGCGGGCCTTGATATAACGCTGACATTGGTCCACCCAGTGTTCCAGGCGGCAAGGAATCAGAGGGTAGCCCCTCTGCTCCAGGAGAACAAAAAAATCGGCCAGGGCCAGGGGCTCAGGATGGACCAGATTGATGACGCACAAGGGATCCTGCTGGCGCCGGGCCAGATACACCACGGCCCTGGCCACGAAATCGACCGGCAGTATGTTGATCTCGCCGGCAAGGGGCTCGGGCCGCAGGCCGAGCTCGATGAACAAGCGCAGGAACAGATGGAACAGATCGGTGACTTTGCCGAGGCCATGAAGACTGTCCCCGCTCATGTCGCCGCCACGAAAGATGGTGACCGGAATACCGGCCAGGGCGGCGTTTTCCAATGAGCGTTCCGCCACCCATTTGCTGAGCCCATAGGCGGAGATCAGTGTGGTTGGCGAGCGGTGCACCCGTTCCTCCGGGAACACCAGGGCGCGGCCCTGGCTCTGACCCACACAGGCCGCGGTGGAAGAAAGAAAGTGCAGCCATTTGCGTCGGTGCCGGGCGGCGAACCTTATGACTTCCTGGGTGGCGGTGACATTGGCCTTTTTCAGCAGCAGGTAGGGGAGTACATGGTTGATCTGGGCGGCACTATGGAAAATCTGTTCGACCCGTCCCGCCAGGGCTTCATAGTCGCTCGACGGCAGACCGAAACCGGGCTGTTCGAGATCTCCGGCCAGCGCCCGGATTCGCCCCGCCTGTTGCGGATCCCAGAGGTGGTAGCGTTCAAGATTGGCCTGGAGCCGCTGTTGCGCCTCGACCTTACCCGATGCCCGTACCAGGCAGTGGATATCGGCCTGGGTCTGGCGTACAAGTTCCGCAAGCAGAAAGGCGCCGACGAAGCCGGTCGCACCGGTGAGCAGAATCTCCCGCGGCGAATCTGGCGCCAGCGGTCCATCCAGAGGAGAGGTCTCGATCGGGAAATCGAGGCGGGCGTCCTTGACCGGGTCGTGCCACAGGCTCATGTCGGCAGAAATCTACTGCGCGGTCGTATGGCGGCGTTGCTCACTGACTCCCTCCTCGCCTATCGGTCTGATATAGAGCAGCGAGGTGATAAAGCGACATTAAGCTCCCTCGCCCTTTGGGAGAGGGTTGGGGTGAGGGAATAAAAATGAAGCTTTATCATCGCGCTCCTCTATATGTCTCGTCGGTCGCATCGCTCGCGCCTTGCCCTTCGACCGCTCGTGACGATTTCTTTGCCAGTGCCCGGTGTCCGGCCGGGTTCGCGATGCTTCGGCTGGTGGTGATCATACCTTTACCTGTTCCACCTGGGTCAGGGCCGCCGCGATCCGGGAGGCGGTTTCCCCCAGATTACCGGCGGCGGTGGCGCTCATGGAGGTGAATGGGATACCGAAGTATTTCTCGATCTCGATCGCCAGTTCGACCGACATCAGGGAGTCCATGCCCATGTCCTGGAGCGAGAGCTGGGGATCCACCTTGTCGGGGGGCAGGCGCAGCACCTTGCCGATCAATTCCTTGAGCGCGGCGATGATGAGCGGCTTGATCTGATCCACAGTCAGACCGGCGATGCGCTCGCGGAAACTCAGGGCATCCTTGGGGGAATCCGAGGCGCCGACGAGGACCTCGCTGAAACGGGCCGCCGCCGCGGAAGGCAGTGAATTTCTAATTACTCCCCAGTCGAGGTCCATGACAGCGCACTGATCGAGACCGGCTCCCAACAAGAGATCGAGGGTGCGTAACGCCTTGTCCGCGGTGATGGCCGTAAAACCAGTGCGAGCGGCAAGGGATTTCCGCAAGGTTTCGTTCCTGGCCAGTACCCCCACATCGCCGATCGCCCCCCAGGCCACCGCCAGCCCGGGACGACCGAGACAGCGTCGGTAGGCCGCCAATCCCTCCAGATAGGCGTTGGCGGTCACATAGTTGGACTGACCGGCGCTGCCGAGATAGGTGGTGGCGGAGGAATAGAGCACGAAAAGATCGAGCGGATCCTCCAGGGTGAGCTGATGCAGGTTCCAGGCCCCCCGCACCTTGGGCCGCATCGCCCGCAGAAACCGCTCGGCGCTGAGATTGCGCAGCATCCCGTCGTCGAGCTGCATCGCGGCATGCAACACACCGCGCAATGGTCGGCCAGCCTGACGAATCCGCTCCAAGGCTGGTTCCAACTGGGAGGGATCCGTGACGTCGGCCTGGAGGACCCGCACCTCGACCCCCTGATCTCTCAGCTCGGCGAGGGTCGCCCCGGCCGCTTCGGAAGCGACCCCGCTGCGCCCCAGCAAAGAGAGATGGCGGGCCCCTTTGGCGGCCAGCCAACGGGCCGTGGCCAGACCGAAACCGCCCAACCCGCCGACAACGAGATAGGCCGCATCGGGATGGATCTCGATGTGAGGTGGTTCGCTATCCATCACCGGGAGCGGCTCCCCCTCCGCCTGGGGAAGCAGAATAAGCTTGCCGATGTGGCGGGACTGCTGCATGGTGCGGAAGGCTTCGCGGATACGCTGGAATGGAAAGGCCCGATAAGGGAGGGGATGCAGGGCGCCGCTCTCGAACAGCGCCATCATGTCGCGAAACAGGCGTCTTGCCAGGGCCGGTTGGCGGCGCATCAATTGATCGGCATCGATGCCGAAATAGCTGATGTTGTTGCGAAACGGGCGCAGGCCGATCTTGCTGTCGGCGTAGAAATCCCGTTTTCCCAGCTCCAGGAAGCGACCAAAGGGGCGAAGGATACGCAGGTTTTGTTCGATGGCCTCCCCGGCGAGGGAGTTCAACACCACATCGACGCCTTCGCCGTCACTGAGGATCCGATCGGCGAAATCGAGGGAACGCGAGTCGAAGACCCGATCGACGCCCAACAGATGCAAAACATCCCGCTTTTCCTGAGTTCCGGCGCTGGCGAAGATCCTGGCGCCGATATGGCGTGCATATTGGATCGCCGCCAGTCCTACCCCACCGGCGGCGCCGTGGATGAGGATGGTTTCGCCGGGTTGGAGTTGCGCCAGATGGTGCAAGGCATAGTAAACAGTGAAAAAGGCGCTCGGGATGGTGGCCGCCTCGGCAAAGGAGAGGGTTTTCGGCTGCAAGGCGGTCGCCGTGGTGCGGGCTCTGACCCGGCTGGCAAAACAACTGGGGGCAAAACACAGGACCGCATCGCCGACCCGGAAATCCCGCACCCCCGCGCCGAGAGCCACCACCACACCGGCACACTCCATCCCCAGCGTGGGTCCGGCGAAGCCATCCTCCACCGCCTCGTCCTGCAATAATCCCATCGCCCACATGACATCGCGGAAATTCAATCCGGCCGCGCGCACCTCCACCTCGATCTCATCGGATTCGATGGGAGCCAACTCCAGCGGTTGCCACTCCAGGTTATCCAGGGAACCTTGGCGCACGAAATCCAACCGGTAGGGCGCGGACTCATCTCTTGCCGCTCCGGTGCCTGGATCAGTGGGGCCGATCCGTCTTGACAGCGACTCGGAGGCGAGCGGGCGCAGACGTAACCCATAGCGATACGCGCCCCTGAGGATGATCTCGTCTTCGCTATCCCGGGCCGCCAGTTCCCTGACCAATCCTTCCACCATGAGGTCCAGGGGGGCCTCGCCCTGGAGGTCGACAAGCCGACATTGCCAGGCCTTGTGCTCATTGGCGATGACTCGACGCAGTCCTGCCAAAGCCCATTGGGAAGGCCGTCCGCTAGAAATGGCGGTCTGATCCGTGCCCCGAAAGGCACCAGCGGTGACCAGGACCAAGCGCGGAACCATCTCGCCGCCGAGTTCGGCCAGGGCTTGGACCAAGTGCAGCAAGGCGAGAGAAGCTGGTTCCAGGTCTCTGGCCGGGTCTTCCGCTTCCTGGTCGAGGCTCGCGGGCAGGCCAAGCAGGCTCACCACCACCCTGGAATGCGGCTCGCCAAGCTTCATGTCTTCGAGGGCGGCGCGGAAATCCTCCACCCCGGCGGCGGCGAGAAGGCCGGTACCATCGGCCATTGAACCCTGGATCCGCTCCCCGGTTGTGGGCACCAGAATGTGCTTCACCCTGTCACCGCGGGATCTCAGTTTGGCGGCCAGGGTCTGGGCGAGCCCTTGACCGAAGTGGTTCCCATCACTGAGAAGCAGCAGGTAACGGCCCGAGTCTTCCGCTGTCAAGGGCATGGACAAGGTCTCGGGGACCATGGCCGGACGGGCCGCCAGCAGGAAGGCATTGCCCAGGGGGAGTTGTTCGGGGGTTAACAGCAGGTGGCTGTCATAACCATACTCATCCAGGCGGGCACGCCACTGTTCTGGGTCTCCGGCCTGGGACAAGGGCCAGCTTCCGGTGGGTATCCGGCTCCACCAACCGGCTTGGGATCCGGCCACGAACCTGGTGTATCGGGTGGGGGCCTGGGCGGCGATCAGAAGCCAGGCCCGAGGGCTGGCGATTTGGCTCAGCCAGGAAAGCAGATCGCCGACATCTTCATCCCAGTCGGCCAGGTTCCACACCAGGATGAGATCGAAGCTGTGTTGATACTGAACGGGATCGGGGAAAGACTCGGCACCCAGTGCCCAACCAGAGAGCTTGGGCGATCGGTCGGTTTGCCCATGTCGGCAGGCCCCCTCGATGGCGCTCAAGAGGGCTTCGTCCCTCGTGGCATAGACAAAGTCGAAGCCGTCGTCCGGTAGCAGAGGTAAGAGTTGCGGCACGGACTCCGCCTGCGGCGGGCCGAGATGGAGCACCCGCAGGCGTCGCGGGGATCGCCAAGCGGCGACAAAAGCCCGGATCGCCGCGGCCAGGGCCAGATGGACACCAGCCCAACTCATGGATTGATCCTGCATCTGGGCCGACACGGCGGAAGCGGATGAGGCGAGCCGAGGTTCCGCCACCCTCTCGCCGCTGAGCCAAGCCGGGAGATGCCGACCACAACGACCGATCTGCACCAACTCGGGAAGCAACTCGGGACAGTCGCCGAGGAGTTGCGACCAGAGGACTTCGGGCGACTGGGTCGGGAGGAGGCCGCTCGGGTTCCAGCTCCAGCCCTCGGGGCGCCGCTCGACAAAGCCGTCTTCGACGCCGATACGCAGGAGATCCTCTATCCAGTCCTGTCGTTCGACGGGGAAGGCGCCAAGGTCGAACCGCCCCGCCAGATCGAACAGGGAGTGCAGCGATCGATGGACGAAGGCGCCGATCAAGGCCTCGAGGCGGGGGAGGATCCGGGTCCGATAGCGCTCCAGACCTTGCCGCGGCACCGCCTCCAGGGCCGTCTTGAGTGCCGACCAGAGGGCGGCGGCTTCCCCAGCGAAGGCTGGGGTCTCCCCGAGCGGTGGATCGCAGAGAATGGATTGCATCCGGTAAAGCGCGGGCAGGGAACGCGCCGAGGGCCATTCCATACGACGGAAGCGGGCTTCGGCCAAGTGGGCGATCGGGGTCAGATCTTCGGCCAGCAACCAGAATTCGGCCACGACCGAACGTTTCCCCTGCCTAAGCAAACGGGTGACGGCATAACCGGCCGTCAGACCAGGACAGAGTAAACGGGTGCTCCCCAGGCTGGTGGGGAGAAAGACCCCCTCTTCGGCCTTCAACCCGGTCTGGGCCAGCACCGCCAAGAGGGTCTGAAAGGCGCCGTCCAGGGAGCTGGGGTGAAGTCGCCAGCCCGCGCCAGCCGCCTCCGGGGGTGGCAACAGCCTGGCCCAGGCCCAGTCGCCATCATTCCAGATCTCTTCCACGCACTGGAAGCTTGGTCCGTACTCCAACCCCAGACCCTGGGCGATCCGGTACAGCCCCTGGTGATCGAGACCTTGCCGCCCCGGCTGGTTCGGCCCCGGGTGAACGGCTGGGGCCGGGGGGGAAGCCATCACCTGATGGCCCCGAAGTAACCGGCCCCAGGCGTGAATATTCCAACCAGCCGCCTCCAGATAGCCGCGACTGGCGATCTCGAAGGAACCGATCTCATCCTTGATCCTGGTCTGTATCACCCGGGGCTGATTGGGGCTAAGTTCCAGGGGGCGCAGGATCTCCAGTCGTTCCAGCGCCGGGGTGGTCTCGCCGTAAAGGGCCGCGCCGGCGGCCAGGGCCATCTCGGCGAAGCCGGCGGCGGGGAAGAGCACCGCCCCACCCACGCGGTGATCGCCCAGCCAGGGGAACAGGGTCGTATCCATGAGCGATTCCCATTCCAGGCCGCGGCCCGCCTGCCGCCAGCCGAGCAAGGGATGCTCGCTGGTCCGGTGCAGATACCCCAGGGCCTCCACCGTCGCTTGATAGCCGTGTGGCTCGCGTTGCCAGGGATAGAGCGGCAAGGGGAGTTTGCGAGGGGTGGGGTCGCCATAGAGCCGCCGCCAATCCAGAGTGCCGCCGTGAACATAGATCCAACCCAGGCTGTGAGCCAGGCGTTCCACCTCAGGTTCCTTCCGATCCAGAAGGCCGAGGGAAACGGACTTGGCCTCGAGGGCGCGCAAGTTGTCGTTGATGTAGTACTGCAAGATGGCGTGGGGGCCGATCTCGAGAAAGACCTCATGGCCTTGTTCCGCCAGCCGGGAAACGGCGGCCTGGAAACGGACCGGTTGCCGGACATTGTCCCACCAATAGTCGGCCTTCAACTCCGGTCCCCGCCGCTCCTCTCCGGTCACGGTGGAGATGAAGGGGATCCGTGCCGGTCGGGGTTTCAGTCCAGCCAGAACGCTTTCCAACTCGGGCTGAATCGGATCCAGCACCCGACTATGGAAGGCATAGTCCAGTTCGAGCAGCCGATAGAATATCTTGCGCTCTGTCAGGCTTTCACCCAGGGCTTCCAGGTCTTCCAGCGGGCCCGAAAGGCTGAGGGAGATCGGGCTGTTGATCCCGGCCACTTCCAGCCGTCCGCCAAAGGCGCCGAGTTCCTGTTCGGCGGCCGCCAAAGAGAGGTTGACCGCCGCCATGCGGCCTTTCCCCCGGGTCAGACCCTGCAAGCGGCTGCGCTCGAATATCACCCGGGCCGCCTGTTCGAGATCCAGAATGCCCGCCGCATAGGCCGCCGCCACCTCGCCCACACTGTGACCCAGGGTCGCGGCGAATCCCAGCCCGCGTTCCCGGAGACATTCCCAGAGCGCCACCTGGAGCGCGAACAACAGGGGTTGCGCCACTTCGGTCATGACGAGACGGGATTGGGTCGCGTCGACAAACAGCTCCTCGATCACCGACCAGCCGGTGAGGGGGGCGAGAACGCCGTCGACCTGGCGCAGCCAGTACCTGAACCTGGCATCCGCGGCATAGAGCCCTTGTCCCATTCCGTGCCATTGGCAGCCATTGCCGGAAAATACCGCTACCGTCCGCCCCAAACCGGGATGGCATCGGGCCTGGCAGATCCCCTTCTGGGAGCCGCCGGACGCAAAGGCTTCCAAGGCGACCGAGATCTCCGCCGGGTCTTTGCCGATCACCGCGAGTCGATGGGTATGCTGTTCACGCCGGAAGACCAGGGCCCGGGCGATCTCCGGGTAAGCCCGGGCGGGGTCGGCGAGGAGCTGAAGATAGTGTCCGGCCAGTTGTCGCAAGGCGGTTTCACTGCGTGCCGACAGCAATAAAGGCAACGGATAGCCGGCCAGCCCGGGCGTTTCGTCCGTCGTTGGTGGTTCCGCTTCCCGCTGTTCGGCGATGAATTCACCGAGCACCACATGGGCGTTGGCGCCGCCAAAACCGAAGGAATTGACGCCGATCCGGAGCGGTCCCCCGGCGGACTCCAGCGGGGTTGGCTCGGTCACCACCCTGAGATGCAGATCCTCGAAGGGGATATTCGGATTGGGCGTGGAAAAGTGTCTGGAAGCCGGGACTGTCCGCTGCTGGAGACACAAAATGGCCTTGATCAGTCCGGCCATGCCCGAAGCCGATTCCAGATGGCCGATGTTGGTCTTGACCGAGCCGATCAACAGCGGGGAATCCTTGGGCCTGAAGTGGCCGATCGCCCGCCCGATGGCCTCGGTCTCCACCGGATCGCCGGCGGCGGTCCCGGTGCCATGGGCCTCCAGATAGCACAGACGCCCCGGAGGTATCCCGGCCTGGGTATACACATCACGCAATAAGGCCTCCTGGGTCTGGGCGCTGGGCAGGGAAACCCCCGCGGTGCGACCATCGCAATTGGTACCTATGCCATGGATGACCGCCCGTATCCAATCTCCATCCCGAAGCGCCGCGGACAAGGGCTTGAGGATCACCACCGCCCCGCCTTCCGAGCGGACATAGCCCCGGCCGGAGGCGTCGAAGGCCTTGCAGCGGCCATCCGGAGAAAGCATGGAAGCCTGGGAAAAGCCGATGAAGGGGAAGGGACTCAAGAGGATGTTGATCCCGCCGCATAGCGCCAGATCGCAACTTCCCACCCACAGGCCCTGACAGGCCTGATGCAGGGCGACCAGGGAGGACGAGCAGGCGGTGTCGATGGCCATGCTGGGGCCATGGAGGTCGAAGACATAGGACAGCCGGTTGGCGGCGATGCTCAGGGTGCTTCCGGTCATGAAATAGGCATTGCCGGCCGCCGGATCGTCGAAATGATTATTGGCAAAATCCGTGCTCGAGATACCGACGAACACCCCCGTATTCGAGCCCTTGAGGCTGGAAGGCGGGAGCCCCGCATCCTCCATGGCCTCCCAGGCCATCTCGAGCAGGAGTTTTTGTTGGGGGTCGATCTGACCCGCCTCGCGCGGCGAGATGCCGAAGAAATTGGCATCGAAGCCCTGGATGTCGTCGAGCTGTCCCGCCGCCTTGGTGTAATGCTTGCCCGGGATACCGGGACGGGGATGGTAGAAGCGATCCAGGCTCCAGCGCTCCGGTTGGATCTCGGTGACGGCCTCCCGCCCTTCCATGAGCAGACGCCAGAAGGCCTCGGGGCTGTTGGCGCCGCCGGGGAATCTCAGCCCCATGCCGAGAATCGCGATAGCTTCATGCATGTCGATGGACCCTTATAAAGAAAAGCTCGTAGCGAGTCGTTATTGTTCCGTCCGCCTACTGATGGCCCTGGTGATGATTCAAGGCCTGCCGGACGGCGACGGATGGAGTGAGGTAGGCGTCGGCTGTGATTCTATGGTTGTCATCGGCGCGGCTTCGGCGCCCCGGCGACTGTGATTAATATCACGATTCGGGACGGCAAGGCGACATCCCCTGGTCCGGGGATGACGCAGGAAACTTGTGGTTCTTCCGCGGCTCGGGAGGGAACCCGGGCGATAACAAAGGCTCCGGGCCTCGACTGAAAATGGCTGATTTTGTTCTTTTTTGGAGAACAATAGGCCGCTTATTTGGCTAATTGTTCTCGTAAAATGAGGGATTTCACGGCCTTTTTCGCCCAGGCCCGGGTGGTTTCCGCTTCCTTCCTCGCTTATGGGCCAGATCTTGCCATCAGACCTCTCTTGGGAAGGCGCCCGTCATGGCCCCACGCCGACCGACCAGTGATCTTGAAACTCAGGGGCAGCAGAGGGGCGAGGGAACATGATAGGGTTGCATAACGTTATCATGGCCATGAATAAACAATGATCAGGGGTGGCAGATGAACGCACTTGGATTCCAAAAACTGAAGGTCGTGGCGCTGGCGGCGACGGATCTGACGCGGGCGCGACGCTTCTACGGCGAAACGCTTGGCCTTGAGCCAGCTTTCGAAGGCCATCGTCAGGTTGGGTATTGGTTCGGCAACGTCATCCTCATGCTCAAGTCCGTGCCAGAAGGCTGGTATGCACAACCATCCGAGCAACTCAATCCGCGCCTTACACTCGCCACCGATCATGCGCCGGACACCGAGCGTGAACTCAGGGCACGCGGCGTGCGTATTGCCGACCAGGTGCAACCCTATCCGGAGGAGGGCTTCTATGTCGGCAGCTTTTTGGACAGCGAGGGCAACAAAATCTGGTTCTGCTCGCCCATGGCCGGGTAGGCTGGGTTGACATCGTTCAGGCGATGGCCGGAAAAGAAATCGCCTAACCCAAGATTCCAAACGACGGCGGCGACGAATGGAATGTCGGGTTGCACAATACGCAATCAACCTACGCGGCTCACCAGGTTGAGGACCTGGGTTGAACGGGCCATTTGGCCACTTTTTTGGCGGAATAGACTGACCACGGGCTTTCAGTACCTGCTACGGCCCTGGCTCGTTGGTCACTCACCACCGCTCACTTACAGACAATCCCTCTTCTGGAGCAACCAATGCCCATCGACAATCCCGAGCGCCTACGCCTGGAACGCCAGCGCCAGGGACGGGAAAACTGGCGGCTGTGGGGACCCTATCTCGCCGAACGGGCCTGGGGCACCGTCCGCGAGGATTACAGCGCCCATGGCGAAGCCTGGGAATATCTGGATCACGATCAGTCGCGTTCCCGTGTCTACCGCTGGAACGAGGACGGTTTGGGCGGTATTTGCGACGAGCAACAACGGCTCTGCTTCGCCCTCGCGCTGTGGAACGGTCGCGATCCGATTTTGAAGGAGCGGGCCTTCGGGCTCGCCGGCCACCAGGGCAATCACGGCGAGGACGTCAAGGAGTATTACTTCTATCTCGACGCCACCCCCAGCCACAGCTATTTGCGCTATCTGTATAAGTATCCCCAGGCCGAATATCCCTATGGCCGGCTGGTGGAGGAAAACCGCCGCCGGGGTCGCCAGGAGCCGCCCTTCACGCTGCTGGACACCGGGGTCTTCAAGGAGGATCGCTATTGGGACCTGGAGCTGATCTATGCCAAGGCCGGGCCGGAGGAGATCCACATCCGCCTCAACGTCGCCAACCGCGGACCCGAGACGGCGACCCTGCACCTGCTGCCGCAACTCTGGTTCCGCAATACCTGGGCCTGGGGCGACGAAGAGAAGCAACGGACGCTGGCCCAATTGCGGGGCGATCCGCCCGAGCCCTCCAGGCCGCCACCGACCAAGCCGATCCTGCGCGCCATCGCCGCGCCCGAGGGAGCCGCGTGGGCGGTGCGCGCCGAGCATCCGAGCCTGGGGCTGTATCATCTCTGTGGCCGCCAGGGCGCCGAGGCCCTGTATTGCGAAAACGAGTCCAACGCCCAGCGACTCTGGGGATCACCCAACCCCATCCCCTACGTCAAGGACGGCTTTCATCGCCTGGTAATCAATGGCGAGCCGGACGCCGTCAATCCCGCCCAGGAAGGCACCAAGTTCGCCGCCTGGCATCGACTGACCTTGGACGCCGGTCAGCAGGCGCGGATAGAACTGGTACTGAGCGCCGCCCCCCTGGCCCAGCCCTTCGCCACCAGCCGGGCGGTATTCGCCGCCCGCGAGTCCGAAGCGGAGGCGTTTTACCGCGAGCTGCTGCCGGAAGCCGCCGATGAAGACCGGCGCCTCCTGCGCCAGGCCCTGGCGGGCATGATCTGGAGCCAGCAGTTTTTCCATTACGACGTGGCCCGCTGGCTGGATGGCGACCAGTTCCCGCCGCCCGACAAGCGTAAACAGGGGCGCAATCGCACCTGGCGCCACCTCAAGGCCGCCGATGTCATCTCCATGCCCGACAAGTGGGAGTATCCCTGGTTCGCGGCCTGGGATCTGGCCTACCACTGCGCCGCCTTGGCGCTGGTGGACGTCGACTTCGCCAAGCAGCAGATCGAACTGGTGCTGAAGGAAAACTATCTCCATCCCAACGGCCAGATCCCCGCCTACGAATGGGCCTTTGGCGACGTCAATCCGCCGGTGCATGCCATGGGCGCCCTGAAGGTGTTCCGCGCCGAACGGGTGCAGCGCGGTCGTGGCGATCATAACTTCTTGCAGCGGGTGTTTCACAAGCTGCTGTTGAACTACGCTTGGTGGATCAACCGCAAGGATAGCGAAGGCCACAATGTCTTCGAGGGTGGCTTCCTCGGCCTGGACAATATCTCGGTGTTCGACCGCTCCCACCCCCTGCCGCCCGGCTATGCGCTCAAGCAGGCCGACGCCACCGGCTGGATGGCGATGTTCGCCCTCAACATGACGGTGATGGCCCTGGAACTGGCGACCCGGGACCCCGACTACGAAGAGGTCGCCATCCAGATCTACCAGCAGTTTCTCGCCATCGCCCACGCCATCGCCGGCCAGTCCGGCGGCGAAGTGTCGCTGTGGGACCCGGAGGCCGGTTTTTTCAAGGATCTGCTGCTCTGTCCGGACGGGCAGACCCAGCGCATCGATGTGTATTCCTGGGTCGGCCTGATCCCGCTCTTCGCCTGCGAGGTGGTCGACCAGCGTATCCTCGCCAAGGTGCCCCGTTTCCGCGACATCCTGCGTCGCCATCGCCATGGTGTGTTCGACGGCAGCATCATCTGCAACTGCCCGGAATGGGAAAACGACCGCGGCGAACACCTCTTGTCCTTGGTCACCCACCGCATGTTGCCGCGCATCCTGCGACGCTTGCTGCGCGCGGATGAATTTCTCTCGCCCCACGGTATCCGCAGCCTCAGCCGCCTCCACGCCACGCGGAAACATTTGGGCACCTTGCCCGGCCTCGGCGAGGCGCTGATCGAATACGTGCCGGGCGAATCGAACTCCGGCCTCTTCGGCGGTAATTCCAATTGGCGCGGGCCGATCTGGTTGCCGACCAACTACACGCTGGTGCAGTCGTTGGAGAAATTCCACCGCTTCCTCGGTGACGATTTCACCCTCGCCGTGCCCAGCCTGGGCGACCGAGAATTGAATCTGAAAGAGATCGCCAATCTGATCGCCGAACGGCTGGTGGGCCTGTACCGCCGCGATGCCGACGGACTCATGCCCGCCTTTCCCGCCGACAGTCCCTTCCAGCGGGATCCCCACTGGCGCGACCTGTTGCAATTCTACGAATACTTCCACGGCGACAGCGGCCAGGGTTTGGGCGCCGCTCATCAGACCGGCTGGACCGGGTTGCTGGCCAATCTGGTGCTACGCCGCTATCGGCGGGACATCCCGGCCTATTGGAGCCAGCGGATGACGGACGACAACGCCCCTCTCCCAGAGGGATAGATCCTCGCCCTCTGTGGCTCCGGGCCTGGGCGGAAAAGAGTCGGCTTTTGTTCTCTTTAGGAGAACAATGAGTCGCATAGAGAGCCATTGTTCTCTTAGTGAGAACAAAGAACCGGCCCCAAAGGCCCAGGCCCGGCGCTTTCCTTGGCTGTCGATCCTCCCTCCCATCGCCTGGAACCCTTGCGGGCGCCCTAACCGCCGCCCCTGTGTCCCCCGGCCAGGGAGGTTCGCGTACAATGGGTTGTATGCAGATTCACCTCATTTGTATCGGTTCGCGGATGCCGGCCTGGGTAGACCAAGGTTTTGCCGACTATGCCAGGCGTCTACCGTCCGAATGCGGCCTGCGTCTGATCGAGTTGGCCCTCGGACAGCGCTCCAAGGAGCCGGTGAATCCGCGCGCCCTGGATGAGGAAGGTCGACGCATGCTGGCCGCCATCCCGCGTGGCGCCTGGGTGGTGGCGCTGGATGAACGGGGGAGACTCTGGAGCACCCTGGAGTTGTGCCGCCAACTGGAATCCTGGCTCGGATCGGGTCGGGATACGGTGTTGTTGGTCGGCGGTCCGGATGGCTTGGCGCCGGCCTGTCGGCAGCGGGCGGACAGGAGCTGGTCGCTGTCGGCGCTGACCCTGCCCCATGGCCTGGTGCGGGTCCTGGTGGCCGAGCAATTGTATCGAGCCTGGAGCCTCCTGCGTGGACACCCCTACCATCGCGCCGGCTGAGACCTGGAACTGGGTCTATCTCGCCTCGGCCTCGCCGCGCCGACGCGAACTGCTGGCCCAGATCGGGGTAAGCTACCGTCTGCTGGCGGTGGAGGTGGACGAGACCCCCTTGGAGGGGGAGTCGCCGACGGAGCTGGTGCGACGTCTGGCCCTCGCCAAGGCCAGGGCCGGGAGCCTTGGGCTCGGTGGCGCTGGACACCCGCCGGTGCTCGCCGCGGACACGGTAGTGGTGCTCGATACCGAGATCCTGGGCAAACCCAGGGATCGGGCCGATGGGCTGGCGATGCTGGACAAACTCTCGGCCCGCCATCACCAGGTCTTTACCGGGGTGGCCTTGTGTCGGGGCGGTGGGCCTCTGGAGAGCCGGGTCAGTTGCAGTCGGGTCGGTTTCCGCCACATAGCTCCGACCGAGGCAAGCGCCTATTGGGCCAGCGGCGAACCGGTGGACAAGGCCGGCGCCTATGCCATTCAAGGGTTGGCGGCCATCTTCGTCAACCATCTGGAGGGGAGTTATTCCGGGGTCATGGGGTTGCCACTCTTCGAGACGGCCCAATTGTTGGCCATGGCCGGCGTTCCCTTGCTCGCGACGGACAGGGGGTCAAACAGCGGGGAGGTGAAATACGATGAGTGAGGAAATCCTGATCAATGTGACCCCGCCCGAGACCCGGGTGGCGGTGGTCGAGAACGGCGTCGCGCAAGAGGTGATCATCGAGCGCGCCAGTCGTCGCGGCCTGGTGAGCAACATCTATAAGGGCCAGGTGTGCCGGGTCCTGCCCGGGATGCAGGCCGCCTTCATCGACATCGGGCTGGAACGCGCCGCTTTTCTCCATGCCTCGGACATCCACGGGTCTCATGGGAGCGGGGAAGGCAAGGGGAACCTGAACATCACCGACCTCCTGGTCGAGGGTCAGGAGATCGTCGTCCAGGTGGTAAAAGATCCCATCGGCAGCAAGGGGGCCCGGCTGACGACCCAGATCTCGATCCCCTCCCGCTATCTGGTCTTCATCCCCTCGCTCGGCAGTGTGGGCATCTCGCAAAAGATCGAGGAAGAGGAAGAACGCCGCCGCCTGCGGGAACTCCTGCTGCGCTTTCTCGAGGGGGCCGAGCGGCCCTGCGGCTACATTGCCCGCACCGCCGCGGAAGGGGTGGGGGTGGAGGCCCTGGCGGCGGACATGCAGTTTCTCATCCGGCTGTGGGAATCCATCCGTTCCAGGTGCGTCGAAGCCAGGCCGACCGAACTCATTCACGCCGATCTGCCGCTGGCCCTGCGCGCCCTGCGCGACCTGGTGAGTCCGGAGGTGGAGAAGGTCCGCATCGACTCCCAGGAAACCTGGCAGAAGGCGACGGAATTCGTCCGCAACTATATCCCGGACATGAAGGCGAGCCTGGAATACTATTCGGGCGAACGGCCCATCTTCGATCTCTACAATGTCGAGGAAGAGATCCGCAAGGCCCTGGAACGCAAGGTCCAACTCAAATCCGGCGGGCATCTGGTGATCGACCAGACCGAGGCCATGACCACCATCGACGTCAACACCGGGGCCTTCGTCGGTCATCGCAACCTGGAAGAGACTATCTTCAAGACCAACCTGGAGGCGGCCCAGGCCATAGCGCGTCAACTCCGATTGAGAAACCTCGGCGGCATCGTCATCATCGACTTCATCGACATGTCGGAAGAGGAGCACAAGCGTCAGGTGTTGCGGGCGTTGGAGAAGTGCCTGGCGCGGGATCACGCCAAGACCCATATCTCCGAGGTGTCCTCGCTCGGGCTGGTGGAGATGACGCGCAAACGTACCCGGGAATCCCTGGAGCACGTCCTCTGCGAACCCTGTTCCTGCTGCGGCGGTCGGGGATCGCTGAAGACCGCCGAATCCACCAGCTACGAGATCTTCCGCGAGATCCTGCGGGAGACCCGTCAGTTCGAGGTGGAATCCCTGCTGGTGTTGGCCTCCCAGGAGGTGGTGGATCTACTGCTGGGCGAGGAATCGAGCAATCTGGCCGAACTCGAAGAGTTCATCGGCAAACCCATCCGCCTCCAGGCCGAGCCGCTCTACACCCAGGAACAATTCGATGTGGTGCTCATCTGATCGCCCCCGGCCTTGACCCACCGATGCCGGGAATCCACTCCACTCGGCTCATATCAAGGCGCGCTACGGCGTGATCAGGTTGTTCAAATCCCTGGCCGCCAAGATCTGGGCCCTCTCCCTGGTGACCCTGATCCTGTTCGGGCTGCTGCTCGGTCTGGTGCGGCTGGGTCTGCCCCTGATCGAGGGCTATCGGGCCGAGGTGCAGGCGCGGGCGAGCGAATATCTGGGGGCACCGATCCGCCTCGGTTCCATCCTGGCACGACTCAGCGGTTTTACCCCGGAATTGCTGCTCAAGGATGTCGAGCTGCTCTCCGCCGATGGGACCCAGACGTTGCTCGGGTTGCGCCAGGTCCACATGGAGATCGACCTCCGCGCCTCATGGCGGGCCGGGGCCACCAGATTCGGCCTGATCCGGGTTGAGGGCGCGAAATTACTCATTCGCCGCAGTCGGGACGGCCGCATCAGTCTCGCCGGACTGGGGAACGGCGAGGGTCCCCCAGCGACGGACGGCGGCCTCTGGTTGGCGGATGGTCAGTTCCGGTTGCAAGACAGCGAGGTGGTCTGGGTCGACGACGCGGCGGCCCTCCCTCGTGTGCCTCTGGTCAAGGTCGATGCCCGCCTCACCAATGATGGACACAAGCATCAGCTCGATATCCAGGCCGAGCTGGCCGGTCAGCCAGGGGGAAGCTTCCACTTGGCCCTGGACGCCCAGGGCCGGCACCACCAGCTCGAACACTGGCAGGCGAAGTTTTATCTCCGGGTCGCCGGCCTCCCTCTCGAAACCGCCCTCTCCCGCCATCTGCCCCAGCCGCTTCCGGATTTCGGCGGGACACTGGACCTGGAACTCTGGGGCGAGGCGAATCCTCATGCGATTCAACGGCTCTGGGGCGATTTCGACTGGCGGCAGCCCCACCTCGCCGTCAAGGAGGCGGCCGCCACACCGCCTTGGTCCGCGGATCGGCTACAGGGTCAGTTTCGCTGGTTGACCACGGAGGACGGCCGCTTGGCCCTCGAAGGCCGCGACTGGAGCCTCAGGCGAGGGGCCGAACGCCAACAATTCATCCATTCGCTCCGGCTCGACTGGTCGTCCGCTGCCGAGGGGACAGAGATCGAGGCCTCCCTGGATCGCCTCGATCTGGGGGAAGCGGCGACCCTGGTCAGGCCCTTTCTGGGTGAACAGGGGTGGCCCCTGTCCGGGAGGCGCCCCAGGGGGACGATGAAGAATGTGCGACTCGGCCTCAGCCTCAAGGAAGGCGGGATCTCATCCTGGAAACTGGGCGGCGAGGTGCTGGGCTTGAGCCTGCCGCCCAGCGGGAAAGGGCCAGGCCTCCAGGGGCTGGACCTGGAGTTCTTCCTGGGGCCTGAGAAGGGGACCGCCTCCCTGCGCTCCAGCGATCTGCTGGTGGAACTACCGCACCTTTTCCGTGGCCCCCTGCGAGCGAAGGACTGTCGCGGCACCCTGGATTGGCAACGCACGGCGACGGGTGGATGGAGCCTCAGTTCCGAGGATCTGCTAGCCGACAACGAGGATATCCACAGCCGCACCCGCTTCCAATTGGAACTCCCGGGCAACGAACAATCTCCCTTTCTCGACCTTCAGACCGATTTCCACGACGGCAACGCCGCCGTCGCCGGGCGCTATTACCCGGTTGGCATCATGCCGAAGGATGTGGTGACCTGGTTGGATCGTGCCATCCTCGGCGGTCGGGTCACCAGCGGCTCCGCCCTGTTTCGCGGTCGGCTCAAGGACTTTCCCTTTCCCAGAGACGAGGGGCGATTCGAGGTCCTGTTCGGGGTGGAAAAGGTCGTGCTCGATTATCAGGAAGGCTGGCCACGCCTTGAAGACATCAGCGCCGAGGTACGCTTTCTCAACAACAGCCTGAACATCAAGACCAGGTCCGCCTCCCTGCTCGCCAGTCGGATCAAGGAAGGCACCAGTGTGGAGATCCGCCAGCTCGACCCGACGACGCCCCTGGAGATCCGCGGCGGGACCAGCGGTCCTTTTGCCGACAGCTTCCGTATCCTCACCGAAACCCCGCTCGCCGAGCACTTTGCCGAGGAAGTCTCAGGGTTGCGCCCTCGCGGCAGGGCCATGGTGGACCTGCAACTCGGTATCCCCCTGAGTCACCATGGCGAGCCCAAGGTCAACGGCAAGATCACCTGGTCAGAGGCCGGTCTGGATATCCCGGCTGCCGGTTTGGAGTTGAATGCCCTCAAGGGTAGCCTCCAGTTCTCCCAGGATGGCCTGGCCGCCACCGGGATCGAGGCCAAGGCCCTGGGGGAGAAAATCCGGCTGGACATCGCGACCCAGACCGAGGAGCCGGGTTTCACCCGCATCGCCGCCGCTACCAGCCTCGGCCTGGCCAATCTCAAGGATCGCTATCCGGGTTTCGGATTGGATCTGCTGGAGGGGCGTAGCGATTGGCAATTGACCATGACCATCCCGCACCACAAACCCGGACAGGCCCGGGGCTCCCGACAGCTCAGCCTGCAATCGGACCTGCGGGGCACCAAAGTCGATCTGCCGCCGCCCTTCGGCAAGACGGCCGCCACGGCGAAGCCGATTCGGCTCGGCGCGGAACTGGGCGCGAACCAGGAGTTGCGTCTCGATCTGGCCTACGGGCAGGAGCTCCAGGCCCGGCTGCTGCTGGCCCAGAACAACGCCAAGGGATGGGAGTTGCAGCGGGGGGCGGTGCAACTCGGTGGGCAAGAGGCTCCGTCACCTTCCCAGTCCGGTCTCTGGCTCGCCGGAGAGCTGGAACAGCTCGATCTCCTGGCCTGGGGACGCCTGCTCGGTCGGGGCAAGGGCGCCAAGGGTCCTCCGAGCGCCGGCCCCTTGCGGGAATTGGATCTTCATATCGGGCACTTGACCCTGGGCGAGTTCGAGTCCTTGCGGCAGGCGCGCCTGCGGGTACGCCGCGCCCCCGAAGCCTGGATCGGTAGTCTCCAGGCCGATGGGGCCAAGGCCAGCCTCTATCTTCCCCAGGATCCCGCGGGGGGACGGCTGGCGATCGAACTCGACCGGATCGACCTGAAGCTCGATCCGGCGGCGTCCGATGCGGATACCGCGCCCGCGTCCGATCAGGGCGAGGCCGATCCCCGGGATTGGCCGGCCCTGGCCCTGCGGGTGCGGGAGCTGGCGCTCAACGGCCATCATCTCGGTCCCCTGGTTCTGGAAACCAAACGCGAGCGGGAAGGGCTCGATATCGAACGCCTTTCTCTCGGCGGCCAGTTGCTCAAGCTGAATGGGGATGGGAGCTGGCGGGTTCAGGGACGCCGGACCAGGACCCAAGTACGCCTCTCCGCCCAGAGCCCGGATCTGGGACGTCTGCTGAAGGACAGCCATCTGACGGCCAACTATGAGCAGGGCC
The DNA here is from genome assembly GCA_052035915.1 of Pseudomonadota bacterium. GTDB lineage: Bacteria > Pseudomonadota > Gammaproteobacteria > Chromatiales > Chromatiaceae > JBPOHE01. The sequence goes on along the minus strand of JBPOHE010000092.1, from coordinate 16,286 downwards.
GGGGGGAGGGTTCCGCCGATCTTTCCTGGGACGGCTCACCCTGGGAACCCAAACTGGAGAGCCTGCAAGGGAGCGCCAGGTTCAAGATCGAGAAGGGCGCCTTCGCGGAGGTCGATCCGGGGATGGGGCGTCTCTTCGGGCTGATCAATCTGGCGGCGGTACAACGGCGTCTGTTGCTGGATTTCTCCGATCTCTTTCGCAAGGGTCTGGCCTACGATCATATCCAGGGCAGTTTCCGCCTGCAGGGTGGACAGGCCACGACCGCGGACACTCAGGTCAAGGGGCCGGCGGCCAGTATCTCCATCTCGGGTCGGACCGGGCTCAAGACCCGGGACTATGATCAGACGATGACGGTGACCCCCCATGTGAGCACCGGGCTTCCAGTGGCGGCGGTGCTGGCGGGAGGACCAGTCGTTGGGGCGGCCGCCCTGGTGGCGCAGCAACTCGTCGGCGACGAGATCGATAAGATCGGTCAGCGACGCTATCGGGTCACCGGGAGTTGGGATGCCCCGGAGATCCAACGCCTGACCGAGTGATCCCGTCAAGTCTGGAGAAATACCGCCGTTTGGGCTCGAATTCGCCCCATTTCCGCGCAAATAAGCGCGAAAATCGCGCCGAACCCCCTCGCCAAATGCCGCCACGAGACTATGATTCAGGTGTTGCTGCACCGAACTTCAGCACACCATGTCAAAATTGAGGTTGGGAATCCCGTCGGCGTCGCGTCTTTATCTTCAGCGTCATACCCCCGCAAGCATGACTGGAGCCTGAATTCGGGGGGCGGGCCGGGTTGATTCCTGAGCGAGGAGGGGAGAGATGAACTGGTTGTTTGGCTTATCGCTGCCGGCTGTCTTTTCGCGGAAAAATACCCGTTTCCACGGCACCGGGTGCGGCCCCGAGGCCAGGCTGGCGGTCGTGGAGCAGGTGGTGGACGCCACAGAGCCCAAAATCCGCATGCTCCGCGGCTATCAGCAGCGATTGGAAGGGGCGGTGGCCCAGGCCCTGGGGTATGTCGATGAGATGGTGTCGCGCATCCCCGGCGTGTTGGATATCAACCGCGCCAACTTCATGAATGACGCCCGGGTGCATGCCATCTTTTCCAGTGTGGACCAACTCGAGGATACCTTCCACCAGAGTGACCAACTCAGGGACTTCCTCGCCGAGGCCGGAAATCGGGAACTCAAGGAATGTTACGCCCTGGTCTGCATGCAGAAGACCGAACGCACGATCTTCGGCATGGGGCTCGATGGTCAGGGTCAGATTCTGCGGCGGGATGTCCGTCAGACCACGGTGAGTTTTTCCGATCACCAGATCCTGACCCCGGGACGCTCCGAGGGGGATGCCCGCCAGGCGTTGCGGGATTGCATGTTCCAAAGCCTGCTGACGACGGCCGGCGAACGCATGCAGGCCTGCCGTGCCAGGGTCGAGGCCTTACGCACCGAATTGAGGCGGCTACAGAGTCGCCTGAGCGCCCAGAGTTGCCAGCGACGCAGCGAAGTCACCGATCTCGCCGATCAGGGTTCGATCGAGACCCAGATAGCTGAGATCAACGCCAAACTCGAGCACAGTGGCTGCACCACCGCCGAGGCCTGGATCGGACAGATCCTCGAGGTCTTGACCCATCCGGAATCCGCCTTGCGCCTGCAACAGGTCCATACCCGCCTCAACCGGCTGGGGATCAAGGTCGAGGGGGAGCTTGGGGAGGAAGGCGAGGATATCGAACTGGCCGAGGTCGAATTGGGTGAACAGAGTCCACGGGTAGTGGTGCTGGCCAAGTTTCCCCGCCTGGAGGCCGTTGCCCCTCCCGATTTCGTCCGGGAGGCGAGCCGCTACCTCAATGTCTGATGGGGTTGTTCGGTTCGGGCATTTGTTCTCTTGAAGAGAACAATGTAGGAGAATTGTTCCCAAAAAAAGAACGAAAAAGGCCATTTCCGGCCTTGGCCCGGAATTTCCCAGGCCCATGCATCGCACACCCTTCCCACTGGTGCACTACCGGACACCGATCCCCATCCAGGGAGAAATGTTCAGTGCCGGTGAAAAGGAAGATAATCGCAGGAACCGAAGGCCCTTGCGATGAAACCTCCCCATGTACATTGTCGATGATCCGATGCTGGCGCTGATCGCGCGTTTTGTCGTGGATATGGAAGGCGTGGAGGTCTCGGACGAAGGCTTTTTGCTCAAGCAGGTGGAATGTCTGCGGCAATATGTCGAGCGCTTTCCGCCGGAGGAGCGTGAACAGCGGGCCCTGGAATGGATCGAGACCCACTCCAAGGCCTATCGGCGGGATTGGCAGAAGAAGGTGGTCTCGGAACAAATGGCCGACAGACGCTGCCCGGATTGCCCTCTGGTCGCCACCGATGACCTCTGCCATTGCGAGATCCATAGCCGCTGGCTGGCCTTATTGAAAGGCTATACCAGCGGCGAGTTGACCTCCCGCCGCTATGTGGAGAAGGCGCTCCATCTCCTCCACCAGAACAAGGACAGGCTCAGGATCACGACCCGGGGCTGGCGCACCCACCACTGAGAGGTTGAGAAAAATCGTCGCCCAATCATTCGCTTGCCTCTCCATCCAAGCTTCTGATGAGCGACTTACCTCAGCCAACCCAGCATGACGGCACCTCTCTTTCTCGCTGAAATAACTTGTTAATCAGAAGGTTCCATGGAAAATGCCAGGCACGGCTGCCCGACCTACCGGCTGCAAAATCTCAGGTGAGGGTACCCATCAGTTCAACCCTCCTGCCGGGCATAGAGCGCCGCGTAGAAGCCGTCCTGGCGGATGAGTTGCTCATGTCGGCCCTCCTCGACGATGCGTCCGCCCTCGAACACCAGGGCGCGATCCGCCTGTTTCACCGCGCTGAGCCGATGGGCGATGATCAGCGTGGTGCGACCCTGGAGGAAGCCCCGCAGGGCCTGGTGTAGGCGGCTTTCAGTGTTGATGTCGAGGGCCGAGGTGGCCTCGTCGAGGATGACCACCTTGGGGTCGGTCAAGAGCATGCGGGCCACGGCCAGGCGTTGGCGCTGCCCGCCGGACAGCCGCACCCCATCGCGGCCGATCCGGGTATCCAAGCCTTGATCCAGTTCGGCTATCCGCTCCTTCAACTGAGCGATCGCCAGCGCCTCCCAGAGCCGCTCGTCCGGGATCTCCCGGCCCAGGGTGAGGTTCAGGCGCACCGTGTCGTTGAGCAGGGCCGGATGTTGCAAGACGCTGGAGACATGATCCCGCACCACATCCATGCCGATCTCCTCCACGGGCACGCCGTCGAAACAAATGCGTCCCGATTTGGGCGGATAGAGCCCGAGGATGATCTGCACCAGGGTGGTCTTGCCGCCACCGCTGGCCCCCACCAGGGCCACCTTTTCCCCAGCCCGCACCTGTAACGACACCCGATCCAGCACCAGGGGTCCCTCGCCATAGGCGAAGCAGATGTCGGACAGGGTCATGGCGACCCCGGTCTTACCAGTGAAGGGATCCTGCTTGTGGGGGTACTCGGGCTCCAGCTCCATGGCGATGAGGCCATTGAGACGATTCAGCGCCGCCCGCGCCCCCTGATAGGAATACTGTATCCCCAGCACCTCCTGCACCGGCGCCATCATCGCCCAAAGATAGGAGAATACCGCCAGCATCTCGCCGATGGTCAGGTCGGAATAGAGCACCATGAACATGCTCAGGGCGCGGAAGATATCGAAACCGAAGAGAAAGACGACGAAGGAGAGTCTCCCGGCGGCATCGCTCTTCCAGGTGAAGGCGGTGGAGTGGTCGCGGATGCCCCGGGCCTTGTCGATGATGTGACTGATGTAGTGACGTTCGCGGTTGCTGGCGCGGATCTGTTGGATCGCCTCCAGGGTCTCGGTGAGGGACTCCTGGAACAGCTGATAGGCGCTATTCTCCCGTCGCTTGAGTTCCTTGACCTTGCGTCCGAACAGGGTGGTGACGTAGATCACCGCCGGATTCAAGAGCAGGATGAAGAGGGCGAGTTGCCAGTGCATCCAGAGCAGCACCGCGGCGGTACCCACCAGGGTCAAGACCGCCACCAGCAGCTTACTGGTGGCGACGCCGATGAACTCGTCCACCGAATCCACATCCGTGACCAGATGGGCCGAGACCGTGCCGCTGCCCAGGGTCTCGTACTCGGCCATGGAGACCCGCTCCAGACGCGCCAGCAACTGCCGCCGGATACGATAGGTGACGTCCTTGGAGATACGGGTGAACTGGCGCATCTGCCAGACCCCGAGCCCCAGCCCGGTGAGCCGCAACACCAGGGTGAGCAGCAGGATGGCCAGGATGTAAAGCGTCGCTCCCTGCCAGGCAGCGGGAAAGAGCTGATGCATGATGGCGGTCACCGCGCCGGGTTGGTGCAGCAGCACCTCATCCACCAGCAGGGGGATGAGGAGCGGCACGGGTACGTTCACCAGGGTCGCGAACAGGGCGATGCCGTTGGCCAGCACCAATTCGCGACGATGGGCGAACACCATGGATGTCAGTTCCTGCCAGCAAAAGGGGGTCTGGCGCAGACTGGTGGGAAGGAATGCCGTCATGGAACAACCGATGAAGCCAGGGATGGGTCGAGCGGCTACACTAAAACCGGAAGTGGCGGCTTACAAGCCGTCGGGGAAGACAAGGCGGGCTCGCCTGACGACTCGGCGATGCTCGACCGAGACCGATCCATGGCCTGGGCCGGGGTGTCCTACCCGAGCAGCAGGTTCGCGGAAAGATTGGCGCCGTGGTGATCAATCCCGCCACTCAGGTCGACTCGCCAAGCAGAAAAACATCCCGCCATTTCCGGATAGATACATTGTCTTCTCGTGGTCGGAGGCTGGCCCCGAATTCGTCGCTGAGAGAAAGCTCCAACAGGAATCCTTCCTGATGCCGCCCTTCCGGGCATCGACCGAAAATGCCCATTTTTGTTCTTCTCTGGAGAACAATAAATCGCATAGAGAGATATTGTTCTCTATTTGAGAACGAAAAGCCGGGCAAAACAGCCCTGGCCCGGGAGCCGTAATTGGCATCAGGGGCAAAAGGCGGATGTCGAGGCGCCAAGCCCGGCAACCCGGCTTCTCGATGTGGGTCAAAGTGCTGGAATTCGCGGCGCGCATCGCCAGCCTACCGCATCCCTTTCTGCGTCCATGGCCGGGTTCCACGGCCAAGACGGGTCTTGGCGCCAGTTCATCACCCAAAAAATCACGGAAAACCTGACAGGAATTGGCATTATGGTTTGACGACAGCCAGGGAAAAGGTTTCCACTTGGGCCTTCAGCTATGGCTGCCGAATCCCGGCAGCCGCTCCATTCCGAGGATTGCGCCAACCGATGTGCGGACGTTTTGCCCAGTACTCTTCATCCAAGGCCTATGCCGAACTCTTCGGTGCCGAGACCAGTCTCGACCTCGCCCCCAGATACAACCTCGCCCCCACCCAGCCGATCGCTGTCGTGCGGGCGCTGGATGGAAAGCGACGGGAACTGGTGCCGATGCGCTGGGGGCTGATCCCTTCCTGGTCAAAGGGACCCGATACCGGCTACCGCCTGATCAATGCCCGGGCGGAAACGGTAGCCGAGAAACCCTCGTTTCGCGGTGCCTGGCAACAGCGACGCGGCCTGATCCCCAGCGAAGGCTTTTACGAATGGCAATCTCTGGCCGGAGGCAAACAACCCTACTTGATCCGCCTACGGGATCGACAACCCTTCGCCATGGCGGGCCTCTGGGAGACCTGGCTGAACCCAGTGGGAGAACGGATCGAATCCTGCGCCATCATCGTCACCAACGCCAATGCCCTGGTGGCCCGGATCCATGAGCGGATGCCGGTCATCCTGCCACAATCCGACTGGGAAGCCTGGTTCGATCATCGCCAGCGGGAGGCCAGGTCGCTCTTGTCTCTGTTGCGGCCCTGCGAGCCGAGCCGGATGGAACTTTTCCGGGTCTCCAGGCGGGTGAACGATCCCCGACAGGAAGGGGCCGACCTCATCGCCCCCTGGGAGTCGGAATAGCCTCTCGTTACCGCTTCCGCGTCTCGGGGCCGAGGTCTGTTCCTGCCATTACCGTTCTCACAAAGACAACAATTTTGGCTTTATTTCTTTATTTGTTGCCAATAAGAGAACGAAAATCGGGCCTTTTGCTCGATGCCCGGGGCCTTCAAGCTCGAAGCCGGGAGGCGAGGGTTTCCATAGAGTTTTTCAGCGGAGGCTTACAGATGACCGAAGACACCGAGTCCACCCTGTCCGAACCGAACGGCCTTGCCCGGGAGTCCTTCGCCCTGGTGCGGATCGGTCGGCGGGAAGCCAAACGCTTTCCGGAGTCCTGCGTTACCCTGATCCCGACCGCCGAAGAGGCCCGCTGTCAGGCCGATCCCTCGCGTCGACTGCGTGCCGCCCAGGTCTACGGACCCAGCCCTTCATCCGAGGGGGTGCGGGTCTTCTACCTGCTTCGCTGGCTCTGAAGGCTTGGCCTGCAACCTTCTGCGAGAGAAGCGTCCCTTGAATTCGACGACCTCCTTGGGGTGCGCCTTGGCATATTGGATCGACTGCTGCACCACACCGATCTTCAGCGCCGCCAGGGTGACCGCCGTGATGCTGAGAGGCAGATTGTCCTGATCGAACCAGATCGCCTCGGAGTGTTCCTCATTGAGCCTGGGGCGAAGCAGGCGATCCGTTATGAGGAGATAGAAGATCATGGTCTTTCTTTTTTCGTCCCACTCTCCGCAACGCTTCCTGGTCTGGCAAAGCTTGACCAGATCCCGTTCCGTGATCTCGATCCCGGCCTCTTCCCGTAATTCCCGCACGGCGGCCGCCAGCGGCGACTCGCCAGGATCGACACGGCCACCCAGTAGATTCCAGAAGTAGGGGTTGTTGGTCAGTTTGGCCCGTTTGGCAAACAACAGGGATCGCTTACGGGGGCAGTAAACGACGATCCAGGTGCCGACATTGGACAATTGGGCTTGGGCTGGAGTCTCGGCGATGAGATTAGGAGGCAAAGTCATCTTGGTATTCATGTATTCCGACTGGGGAGGAGGGAAACCCTTGTACTCAGATGAAAAGGACTGACGACCAGTCTCCGGACCAGGTATCGACAGGGTCCCACCTTACCCGCTGGTGGTTGGGCTACAAAACCATTGCTGGGGACAAGCGCGGCTTGCTCGAGAGACCAAGTCTGGTGCGACCACCAGCTTCAGTCTTTCGATTGGAGGGGACAGCGGGCTCATCACGACAGGCAATGTCCAGTCATCTCGATTTTTTATTACAGAATCGCAATATTAAGCGGGTTCTTGTCAATCTGCCACACGAGATACGAGGTCCCGGCCTCGGGTGGCTGCCTCGCCCTGGCGCCTGACGCCGGCTTCGCAGGACAGCACCGATACCGTTTGGAAGCGGGAGACTTTTCTCCCTTCTAGCTGTCGAAAGTTTGTTATCTTTCGGGAGCAGAATCGAACGCCGGTTCCCTTGGCGATTTCGCTCATGGATATCCATCGGGAGGGGAACGGTGGGCTGGCCGGGGTTACGCCAGAGAGACCGGACTTTTGACCGGCTCTTTGTTACTCTCTCCTTGCGAGACCATCGGGGAACGACCCGGGTCCGGCGTCGGATCCCGGCCTTGCGAACACAGACTCATTGGGATACACGATGATGCATCATGCCCAGGACAAGATCGTCGTCGCCACCGTCCTCCTGCTGGATATGGTGGCCTATTCCAAGGCCTCCGTGGACATCCAGGTGGCGGCCAAGGATTGGATCAACCACGCCATCACCGCCGCCCTGGATGATCTCGAAGGTCTGGATAGGATCGTCAGCGATACCGGTGACGGGGCCGCCATATCCTTGCTCAGCAACCCGGAAGAAGCCATGCACATCGCCCAGCGCCTGCTGGACGCCGCCATGAATCCGGCCGAACCGGCCCCCTTGGAAGTACGTCTCGGGATCAGCCTCGGGCCGTTGCGGATCGTCAAGGATATCAACAGCCAACCCAATGTCCTTGGCGACGCCATCAACAACGCCCACCGGATCATGAGTTTCGCCCATCCGGGCGAGGTCTTGGTCTCGGGCGATTATTTCAACCTGCTGAAAAGGATTTCCAACCTGTACGAACTCCATTTCCTGCGCCGGGGCTGGCGTCGCGACAAGCATGGCCTGCGCCACGAACTCTATGTGCTGCGTCAAGGGCCAGAAAAATGCGAAGAACCTCTATGGACGCCGAACCGGATGAGCGCACTGAAACGCCGGAGCCTGGCCCTGATGCTGGTGCTGATGTGTCTTGGCTTTGCCGAGATCCTGATCAATCTCGGGGAACGGCTGCCGCCGATCGAGCTCGCCTTCCCTGTACTCGACGAGCGATCACTGGATGAGGCCCCCAACCAGCCGCCGCTAATTTCCACAGCGGCGATCGAACCCATGGATCGGATTCAACCACCCTTGCTCGCTACCCAGCCACCGGCACCGCCAAGGCTGGAGCCACCCGAACCAGCCACCAACGGACAAGTATTTTTGGCCGTGAGCCCCTGGGGAGAGGTGTTTGTCGACGGCGAGAAAAAGGTGTTGGTCCCGCCGGTGAACACCATGTCCCTGGTGCCGGGGACCTACGATATCGAGATTAGGAACAAGGCCCAAAGCTATAAAACCCGACTGGAGGTGAGAGCCGGGACCACCCAGAAGATCAGGTATCAATTCAATTGAGGCCGCAAGCGCTATGTCTTGGCGATTGATCATCTCAGTCCTTGTCAGTTGTTCGCTGGCCGGTTGCGGCACGCAGCCGGTCGAGGAACCGGCTCCGACACCACCCCAAGCGGCCAAGGAACCTCCACCGCCACCTCCCCCTCCACCGCCAAGATATAGCGGCATAAAAAGTCTTGAGCGGGGGGTGTCCCGCTATAACGCCGGCGATTACGATGTCGCCTATCGCCTGCTCAGGCAGGCCGTCGGCGATGGCCTGAAAAACGGGGAAGAACGTGCCCGCGCTTACAAATATCTGGCCTTCATCGATTGCAGCCGGGGGAACAACGGCGAGTGTCGGGATTCTTTCCGTAAGGCGATGAAGGCGGACCCGAATTTCAAACTGAGGAGATCGGAGCTCGGTCATCCTCTCTGGGGACCGGTCTATGAAGATGTCATCGCCGAGAGAAAGCCTTGAAGATCGAAAACCGCTCCAACGAGGTCAGATGAAACCCATGGTTTTTTCCTTGGACATTCAGCACCCCGTCCGGATCACCTGGCCTCTGGTCGTCCTGCTCGGCCTCCTGGTTTCTCGGACGCCTCTCGCCGCCGAATCCCTGACCAATTCCCTGGGCATGAGCTTCACGCGCCTCCCCGCGGGCGAATTCACCATGGGTCTGGAAGATGTGGACGAGGCGGCCTTCGAGCTCCCGGACGGCGATGTGGGAAATATCCAGGATGAACGCCCGCCCCATCCTGTCCGCATTACCCGGGACTTCTACCTCGGCACCACTGAAGTCACCCAGGCGGACTGGTTCGCCTTGATGGATAGCCGACCCGGCCCTGAATCCCACTGGAAGCGCCCCGACTGGGCCAAGCTCCCGGTGGTCTCGGTATCCTGGCAAGATACCCAGGACTTCATCGCCAGATTGAACGCCAAGGAACCTGGGACCGGATACCGGTTACCGACCGAGGCCGAATGGGAGTACGCCGCCCGCGCCTCGAGCCAGGGGTTGCGGCCATTCCCGCTCACTGAGCTGGACAACCAGGCTTGGTACTTGAAAAACTCGGGCGATGAGCCCCAACCGGTCGCCAGTCGGCAAGCCAATTCCTGGGGGCTTTACGATATGCTCGGCAATGCCTGGGAGTGGGTGGCGGATCGCTATGGCGCTGATTATTACCGCCGCTCAGCGACCGCGGACCCCATGGGGCCGGAAACCGGCGGGAAGCGGGTTCGACGGGGCGGTTCCTACCATTGTCAGCCCCATCTCGTTCGCCCCGGCTATCGGGCCGCCGACCTGCCGGAAACCAGATATTCCGTGCTCGGCTTCAGGATCGTCCGGGATTCTTCACCCTAAGGACGCGGGGTCATCCCCCGCGGTAGGACAGAGGGTGTCCTTCATCGAACCATCGCCATCAGAGGAGTTATCCGATGAATTCCCTTGAGATGGACAACATCCGTCAACAAGTCCGCGAGGACTACGGTAGTGTGGCCAAGAACGAAACCAGCGGCTGTAACTCGGCAAGCTGTTGCGGCAGCCCCGCCGGTACCCTGGTTTCCCTCTCCTTGTCCCTGGGATACTCGAAGGAGGAGATCGGCGTCGTCCCGGAAGGGGCCAACATGGGGCTTGGCTGCGGCAACCCCCAGGCCATCGCCGCGCTGAAAGCCGGCGAATGGGTGCTGGATCTCGGCAGCGGCGGCGGTTTCGATTGCTTTCTGGCCGCGCGACAGGTTGGTGAAACAGGCCGGGTCATAGGTGTGGATATGACCTCGGAGATGATCAGCAAGGCACGGGCCAACGCCGTCCAGGGGAGCTACACCAATACCGAGTTCCGTCTCGGTGAGATCGAGCATCTGCCCATCGCCGATAACACTGTGGATGTCGTCATCTCCAATTGCGTCATCAACCTTTCGCCGGACAAGGCCCAGGTCTTCGCCGAGACCTACCGGGCGCTGAAACCCGGTGGCCGTCTGGCCATCTCCGACATCGTGGCCACCGCCGAACTGCCCGCGGCGATCCGCCAGGATAGGAAGCTCTACACGGGTTGCATGGCCGGGGCCAGCCATATCGAGGAGATCCGGACCATGCTCGCCAAGGTGGGCTTTCAGGACATCAGAATTACGCCGAAGGACGCCAGCAAGGCCTTTATCCGCGACTGGGCCCCAGGCACGGATATCACCGACTATGTGGTCTCGGCCAACATCGAGGCCGTCAAACCGAGCCCCTGATCATACCCATTCCGAATATATTTCATGCTTTCAACCGATCGGGCCCGGGCGCTTGTTGGTTCCGGGCACCGATTGGAAATGGCCGGTTTTTGTTCTAAATCCAAGAACAATAGATCAATTTTGTTCTCCATTAGAGAACGAAAAAGCGGATAGAAGCGCCCAGGCCCGAATCGTCGTATGCTGATGTTGAGGTGCGCAGCGATGAAACCCAGCTTCTTGGCGAAAACAATGGCTGGGATTCCTTTGCTCATCGCCAGCCTACTCCATCTCATTTAATGGACAACCTAATAAGAACCGATATTACTACCCTCGGGCACGGCGGGAGAACATCCAGAACAGCGATAACCCGAGCGCCAACCCGCTGATCACCACCCAGTTGCCCCAGCGGGCGTAGGGGGTCAGGCCCTGCATCGGCGGCACCTCGGCCCGGAGCACATGGACCTGAAACGAGGGCGAGCGCCCTACCACGCGGCCAAACTGGTCGATGACCGCCGAGATACCGGTATTGGTGGCCCGCAGCATCCAACGTCCGCTTTCCAAGGCCCGCATGCGAGCCATCTGTAGATGCTGGTGGGGCGCGAGGGAATCGCCGAACCAGCCGTCATTGCTGGCGTTCACCAGAAAATCCGCTTCCGGCAGGGCCTGGATGACCTCCTCCCCGAAGGCGTCCTCGTAACAGATCGACACCCCCAGCCGCCACCGACCCGCCTGTAATAAGGGTCGGGCCGCCTCTCCGCGGGAGAAGTCGGACATGGGGATCTGGATCCAGTCGAGCAACGGGCCAAACAAGGTTTTGAAGGGGAGAAACTCGCCGAAGGGTACCAGATGGCGCTTGAAGTAGAGATCCCGTGGTTCGCCCAAGGCCAGATAGGCGTTGTAAAACCTGTCTTCGACCTGATCGTAGTGGGGAATACCGAGCAGGACCCGACTCCCCTCCGCCAGGGCCTCCCGCTCCAGGGGTTCGAGAAAACTCTTGTCAACTTGGGAATAGAGGGCGGGGATGGCGGTCTCCGGCCAGATGATGAAATCGCTCCCCCACACCCGCCGGGTGAGGGCCAGATAGAGTTCCTCGGTTGGACGCCGTTGCGCCTTGTTCCATTTCAGGGTCTGGGGCACATTGCCTTGAACGATGGCGATCTTCAGGGGTTCACCGGCAGGCTGGGTCCAGGGATGATCGAGCAGAAGAGCGCCGCCGCCCCAGAGCGCCATCAGAAGAGCCAAGGCGGAGCGCCGCTCCCGCTGCACCAGCAGGCTCGCCAGGGCGCCGGCGCTGAACGCCACCGCCAGAGACGCCCCATAGACTCCCAGCACCGGGGCATAGGCCGCCAAAGGCCAGCCCATTTGGGAATAGCCCAGCGCCAGCCAGGGGAAACCGGTGAATAACCAGCCCCGGGTCCACTCCAGCAGCACCCAGAGGACTGGATACCAGAACAACAACTTGAACCGAGCCGCCTCCCCGGGCAAGCGCTCACTCAACCAGCCGGCGAGCCCGTAGTAGAGTGCCATCGCCAGGATGAACAAGAAGGTGATACAGAGGGCGAAGGCCAGCCCGACATTACCGAATTGATTGATGCTGATGTGCAACCAGCTCACGCCCGTGCCGAGCAGCCCGAGGCCATAGAGCCAACCGATGAGCGAGGCGGCGCGGGGACCGACCCCATACCAGAGCAAAAAGAGTCCAGCCGTCGCCAACCAAGCCAGGGGGCTGAGATGAAAGGGGGCGAAGGCCAGGGTGGTGATGGCGCCGAACAGGAAGGCCAGCCAACAACGGGTCTTGAGCCCGAGTCCGGGCAACCAGCCCAGGAGCCGTGTCCCCCAGGCCCCGGCCTCCGGCGCCTGGGACTCGGGAATCGAACCCGAAGCGTTCAGTCTGGTACTTCCGAAACGTCCCGGTAGGGGTCCGGGATATGGCAGGAGGCGAGGATGCGCCGTTCCAGGGACTCCATGCGTTTGGCCTCGGTCTCGTCCTGGTGATCGTAGCCGAGCAGATGGAGGATGCCGTGGACCAGCATGTGGGCCCAGTGATCCGCTTCCGGTTTCCCCTGCTCCATGGCCTCCCTTCGCACCACTTGGGCGCAGATCACCAGATCGCCGAGATGGGAGTCCCGTACCCCGGGCAAGGGCTCGAAGGGAAAGGAGAGCACATTGGTGGGCCCGGCCTTGTGGCGATAGTTCAGATTGAGATCGGCGCTTTCGACCTCATCGACGAGGCGCACGACCAGCCCGGCCTTGGGATGTCGAGCCGCCTTCAGCGCCGCCCTGGCCCAGCGCTTGAACTCCTTGCGGCTCGGCAGACCGGAAGCCTCGGCCAACGCCCGCTGCAAGATCAGCCAGGGCATCAGGGCCGCGGCTCCGTGCCCAGCTCGTAGCTCTCGTAGGCGTTGACGATCCGCTGCACCAGAGGGTGACGGACCACATCCCGGGCATTGAAAAAGGTGAAACTGATGCCGTCCACCTTGCCCAGCACCTCGATCACCTGGCGCAGTCCCGAGGTCTGGCCCCGGGGGAGATCGACCTGGGTGACATCGCCGGTGACCACGGCGGTGGAACCGAAACCGATGCGGGTGAGGAACATCTTCATCTGCTCGGGGGTGGTGTTCTGCGCCTCGTCGAGGATGATAAAGGATTCGTTCAGGGTGCGACCACGCATGTAGGCCAGGGGCGCCACCTCGATCACATTGCGTTCGATGAACTTGGCGACCCGCTCAAAGCCCAGCATCTCATAGAGGGCGTCATAGAGCGGACGCAGATAGGGGTCGATCTTCTGGATCAGATCACCAGGCAGAAATCCCAACCTTTCCCCCGCCTCCACCGCCGGTCGCACCAGGACGATACGGCGTACCCCATCGCGCTCCAGCGCCTCCACCGCACAGGCCACCGCCAGATAGGTCTTGCCGGTACCCGCCGGACCGATGCCGAAGTTGAGGTCATGGGTAAAGATCTTGCGCAGATACTCGCGTTGATTCGGACCCCGGGGCCGAACCGCCCCGCGTTTGGTCTTGATGGTGAGTTCCGGGGTCTCCCCGGCCACCTCGCCGAGCATCAATTCGATCCCGGATTCCTGTAGGGACAGATGCACCCGCTGGGGGGTGATGGGTTCATTGACCGCGCCGGCATAGAGCTCTTCCAGGATCTGCTTGCCGGCGGTGATGGAGCGCGGCTCGCCGATCAAACGGAATCGATGGCCGCGGTTGTTGATCTCGATCCCCAGTCGACGTTCCACCTGGCGCAGGTTCTCGTCGAGCTGACCACAGAGGTTGGCCAGGCGGTGGTTGTCCTCGGGCGACAAGAGGAGATCGATGAATTCCGGTGTGTCCGCCGTATGGGGCTCGGCCAAGCTGTTGCCGAGCAGAGAATATTCGCTCGCGGTCACGCCTGCTGCCGTTCCCCGGCCGTTACCAGTTCGCCGCGGAGGGAATTGGGGAGCGCCTCGGTGATGCGCAGCTCCACGAACTGTCCGAGCAACCCCGGATCCCCGGTGAAATTCACCACCCGGTTGTTCTCGGTACGCCCGGCAAGCTGGTTGGGGTTTTTGCGCGAGGGTCGTTCCACCAGCACGGATTGGCGGCTGCCCACCATGCGGCGACTGATGGCCATGGCCTGCTCCTCGATCCGGGCCTGAAGTCGCGCCAGCCTGGCCTGCTTCACCTCTAGGGGGACGTCGTCCGCATAGTCCGCCGCCGGCGTCCCCGGTCTGGGGCTGAAGATGAAACTGAAGGAATGATCGAAACCCAGTTCCTCGATCAGCCTCATGGTGGCGGCAAAATCGGTCTCGGTCTCGCCCGGAAACCCGACAATGAAATCCGAGGAAATACTGATGCCGGGGCGGACGGCGCGCAGCCGGCGGATCCTGGACTTGTATTCCAGCGCCGTGTGGCCTCGTTTCATCAGCGCCAGGATGCGATCCGAACCACTCTGCACCGGGAGATGCAGATGGCTCACCAATTGCGGCACCTCGGCATAGACCCCGATGAGACGGTCGGAAAATTCCAGCGGGTGGGAGGTGGTGAAACGGATGCGATCGATCCCCTCGATAGCCGCCACATACTGGATGAGGAGCGCCAGATCGGCGATCCCACCGTCGTGCATCAGCCCCCGGTAGGCATTGACGTTCTGCCCCAGGAGATTAACCTCCCGCACCCCCTGGGCGGCGAGTTGGGCTACCTCGGCGATGACATCGTCGAAGGGGCGGCTGATCTCTTCCCCCCGGGTATAGGGCACCACGCAATAGGTGCAGTATTTACTGCAGCCCTCCATGACGGAGACGAAGGCGGTCGGGCCATCCGCCCGCGGCTGCGGCAGGCAGTCGAACTTTTCGATCTCGGGAAAAGACACATCGATCACCGGCGCCTGGCGTCGACGGGCTTCGTCGAGCATCTGGGGCAGGCGATGGAGCGTTTGAGGACCAAAGACCAGATCCACATAGCCGGCCCGGTTCCGGATCGCCTCCCCTTCCTGGATGGCCACGCAACCGCCGACACCGATCACCAGATCGGGATTGCGTCGCTTCCAGGGTCGCCAGCGCCCAAGCTGGGAAAACACCTTTTCCTGCGCCTTCTCGCGGATGGAACAGGTATTGAGCAGCAGCACATCGGCTTCCTCGGCCTGCTGGGTCAATTCGAGCCCATGGGACTCCCGCAGCAGATCCGCCATCTTGGCGGAGTCGTACTCGTTCATCTGGCAGCCGAAGGTCTTGATGAATAACTTTCCGGGCATGGAGGCGGGAAATCCGGTCTGATCTAGGGGGTGGGCGGTAGTGTATTGAATCTTGCGGAGACAATCACCCTGAGCCTGGGTCAACTCGAATAAGTCCGGTGAAAGTCGCGTAACCCTTCCACACTGGGTCCCTTCTCGGTCTGAACTTCCAGATTGCGCCGCCGCCGATCCCGCTGCCGCCGATCATCCTGCCCCTCCGACTGTTGTCCTTCCTCGGTGCGACGGCGATCCCGCTGGTAGGCCCGGACCTTGTATTCCCTGACCTCGACCAGTTTCCCGTTGATGCGGGTGTGATTGAGGCGCTTGATCACCTTCAAGGCCGCCTCATCCGGACGGATGGTCACCAAGCCATGGCGCTCCATCGCGCCCGTTTCCTTTTCCCGGATACGGATGATCTCGCATTTGACGACCTCCCCCTTTACTCCGAAGGGCACCCAGGCGAACCTCGGGGTAATGACCTCGGCCACAAGCGCCTCCAATTCCCGCCGGGTCAAATCTGCTGGTATCCTACGCACGAATACAATCATGAGTCTTTCTCCAAGAATGACAGTCACATGAAGGATCTGGTCGCGACGAATCACTATTCCATTGTGCCTATTGTAGCCTCGATTCATTCCCAAACCCGATCCCCTACCCATCCCTGTCCTACTCTGGGCGATTTCCCCTAGCATGTCTCAACCACGCAAGCGTTTCGGCCAACATTTTCTCAC
>JBPOHE010000080.1:0-18976 GCA_052035915.1 Pseudomonadota bacterium | reverse complement strand
AGGAAGGGGAAGACCGGCGCTTCATCTACGATACGGGCTTCGAAGCCAAAGGCTGGCGGCGGCGTCCGGTCTTCCCGGGAGGCGGTCCTATCATGAACAACCCCCGGGGAAACACAATACAAGGCTGGCGTTGAGGCGCGAAGCGCTGAAACCCAGCTTCTTGGTGTGGACAAGTAGCTGGGATTCGCTTCGCCCATCGCCAGCCTACCCCATGGCTTTCAGGCGGATACACCAAGAGGAATTGGTATGAGGTGTGCCTCGCACCGCGTTTTCCATCGGTGCGCCCTGCCCACCCTGGCGGACTGGTTTTCCGCCAAGCCGGGATCGCCCGGGACCCCGGCTTGCCTTTCTCCCCGTCGAACCGATAAGCTTCCGCCCACGACCCATCCCCTGGCACCAAGATCCAGGTCGACGAAGCCGCCGCCAGGAAGAAAAAACCATGGCAGGAAGGGCGGCGCCACTCCGACTTCGCCGGCATTCAGGGAAACCAGACCGGCATTGATCTTTCAAGCCCGTATTCTCAGCGGGCATCGTAGCGAGGACACCGAGGGGCCACACCGAGCCAATCGCTGTCCGCCGTAGGCGACTGACGAGAAATGCGGGCCCGACCTTTGGTGCCTTTCCCCACTGGAACGCTTGTACTGAACCGATCGAGTAACAGGAGCGATGAACCATGGCAGAAAAGAAAAGCAGCGACAAAAAACAGACATCCGACCATTCTCCGGGGGCGGACGCCGGTCCCATACTGGTGCCGGTGGATTTCTCCCCACACTCCGAAGCCGCCCTGCTGACCGCCGCCGACCTGGCCACCTGTTTCGGCGCCCACCTCCTGGTGCTGCACGTGGTGCACGACCCGGAACGGATGCCCGGCTATTACGCCCGCATGGCGAAGAAAAAGACCCTCGCCAGGATGGAGGACGTGGCCGGCGAGATGCTGGACAGCTTCCTGGCGAAGCTACGCGAAGCCCATCCCGACAATAAGGAACTGCGCCAGGCCGAGTCGATCCTCGTCAGCGGCCTTCCGGTGACCCGCATCCTCCAGTTGGCGGAGAAGCGCCGGGCGCGCCTGGTGGTGATGGGCAGCAAAGGGGTGACCGGGTTGCGGCATCTGTTGCTGGGATCGGTCGCCGAGCAGGTGGTCCATCTGGCCCAGATGCCGGTCACCATCGTCAAGGCCCGAAGCAAAGACTAACCTCGACCAGAGGAGCTATCCCGATGAACTATAAATATTTTCCTGTCCGCAGCGGGCCCCTGCTCGGGGTCGCCGCCCTGTTCGCCATAGCCTGGCCGGCGCTCGCCGCCACTCCCAAGAGTAGTGATCTTGACTGGGCCATGATGACCGTCGAGCTGTTCGGCGGTCTCGCCCTCTTCCTCTTCGGCATGATGCAGATGGAGGAAGGGCTGAAGGCGGTGGCCGGCGAGCGGATGAAGAACATCCTCGCCACCCTGACCACCAACCGTTACATGGGGGTGTTCACCGGCGCCTTCGTCACCGCGGTGATCCAGTCTTCCTCGGTGACCACGGTGCTGGTGGTCGGCTTCATCTCCGCCGGACTGATGTCGCTCGCCCAATCCATCGGCGTCATCATGGGGGCCAACATCGGCACCACCATCACCGCCCAGATCGTCGCCTTCAAGATCACCAAGGCGGCCCTGCTGCTGATCGCGGTGGGTTTCAGCATGCTGTTCATCGCCAAGGACGAGAAGGTCCGGCACTACGGCGGCATGACCATGGGTCTGGGCATGATCTTCTTCGGCATGCATGTGATGGGGGAGGCCATGCAGCCCCTGCGCAGCTACGAGCCCTTCCTCGATCTGATGAAGAGCATGGACAACCCCCTGATCGGGGTGCTGATTTCCCTGGTGTTCACCGCCATCATCCAGTCCTCCTCCGCCTCCACCGGCATCGTCATCGTCATGGCGGGGCAGGGCTTCATCAGCCTCCAGGCCGGCATCGCCCTGGCCTTCGGCGCCAACATCGGCACCTGCGCCACGGCCCTGCTGGCGATCATCGGCAAGCCCCGGGAGGCGGTGCGCGCCGCGATCGTGCATCTGTCCTTCAACGTCGCCGGAGTGCTGCTCTGGCTGCCCTTGATTGGTTTCATCGCCGACTTCGTCACCGCCATTTCACCGACCTATCCCAACCTGTCCGGCGTCGAGCGACTTGGAGCCGAGACCCCGCGCCAGATCGCCAACGCCCATACCTTCTTCAATGTGGCCAATACCCTGATCTTCATCTGGTTCACCACCCAGATCGCGCGTTTCGTGGAATGGCTGATCCCCGATAAGGCGTTGGAAGAGGAAGGCGTCATCGTCCGCAGCAAATATCTGCAGGAAGAGCTGCTCACCACCCCCTCCCTGGCCCTGGACCGGGTGCGCATGGAGATTCTGCACATGGGCGAGACGGTCAACGCCATGTTGAAGCGTATCCTGCCCGCCATCATCAACGGCGATCGCGAGGCCTTGGAGGAGATCCGGCAGATGGATGACGCGGTGGACATCCTGCACGCCGGAATCATCGATTACCTGGGCAAGATCAGCAAACAGCCCCTGAGCGAGGAACAGACCAAGGAGTTTCTCCAGCTCATGGAGGCGGTCAGCAATCTGGAAAACATCGGCGACATCATCGAGACCAACCTGGTGGTGCTCGGCCACGACCGCATCCACCAGAAGATCCTCATGAGCGAACCCACCCAAGAGGTATTGAACGGCTTCCAGCAGGCCATCACCAAGGCGGTGGAGGCCGCCGTGCAGGCGGTGGCCCAACGCAACGAGCGGGCCGCCCAGGTGGTGATCGGCATGAAGGAGGAGATCACCCGCATCGCCGACTCCGCCGCCGCCCACGAGGCGCACCGGCTGGTGGCCGAGGAACCCAACCGCATCCCGGCCTATACCCTGGAGATCGACATCATCGAGAAGCAGAAGCGCATCTACTACTTCGCCAAACGCATGGCGAAGACGGTGATGCCGCCGGTGCTGCAACGCCAGTAAGCCCAGACCTCCCCTCGCCAAAAGGGCGGGGGGAGACTGAACAGATAGCTATTGGGAGGTCCCGGCGGTCTCGGTCCTCACCAGGATTCGGCCCGAGGTCTGTCCCGCCAGCATGGCATTGAAGGCCTCGAGCAGGCCATCCAGTCCCAGGCGCTGGGTGACCAGCCTATCCAAGGCCGGTTTCAGGTCGGTTGCCAGACGCACCCACAAGCGGTATCGAAGATCGTAGCGACAGGCGGATGAGTCGATGCCGATCAAACTGATGCCGCGCAGGATGAAGGGCATGACGGTGGTGTTGAGATCTATGCCACCGGCCAGGCCGATGCTGGCGATACTGCCCCCCTGGCGCAGGTGCCGGGTGAGACCGGCGAGGGTGCGTCCGCCGACGTTGTCGATGGCGCCGCCCCAGAGCCCCTTTTCCAGCGGGCGTTCGCCGATGTACAACCGATCCCGCCCGAGCACCTCCTTGGCGCCCAGTTCCCGCAGCCAGGGGTAAGTGGCCTCCTTGCCGCTGACCGCGACCACCTCATAGCCGCACGCGCTGAAGAGATTGACCGCCACGCAACCGACCCCGCCGCTGGCGCCGGTGACCACTATGGGGCCCAGTTCGGGGCGTTGGCCGTTCTGCTCCAGGCGATGCAGGGCGTAGGCGGCGGTGAAGCCGGCGGTGCCGATGATCATGCTTTCTTCGAGGCTGAGGCCCTCGGGCAGGGGCACGATCCAGGCGCCCGGAACCTTGAGATACTCGGCGTAGCCGCCGTCCTGGGTGACGCTCAGACCGTAACCCGTGACTATGACCTCGTCGCCTTCCCGATAGCGCTCCGATCTGGACTCGACCACCACACCGGCGGAGTCGATGCCGCCGACGAGGGGAAATTGGTGCAGGATCCTGCCCTTGCCGGTGCCGGCGAGGGCGTCCTTGTAGTTGATGGAGGAGTAGCGGGTGCGAATCAGCACCTCGCCCTCGGCCAGGGGCTGGACCTCCAGGGTTTCGATGCCGGCGCGGTGGCTACCGTCCGGGTCTTGGTGGATGCGATAGGCGGAATAGCTGGTCATGGATGGCTCCTTGGCTAAGGCGTCAGGGCTGACGATGGGTGATCTGATCGATGCGCAGTCGCCATTCCCGCGGTCCGCTCTGGTGGACCGAGTTACCGCGACTGTCGACCGCCACCGTCACCGGCATGTCTTCCACCAGGAACTCGCGGATCGCCTCCATGCCCAGATCCTCGAAGGCGATCATGCGGGAGTCGCGGATGGCCTTGGACACCAGGTAGGCGGCACCGCCGACGGCAATGAGATAGACCGCGCCATGGCGTTTGATCGCCTCGATCGCCGCCGGACCACGCTCGGCCTTGCCGATCATGCCGATGAGGCCGGTCTCGGCCAGCATCATCTCGGTAAACTTGTCCATGCGGGTGGCGGTGGTGGGACCCGCCGGGCCGACCACCTCGTCCCGCACCGGATCGACCGGGCCGACGTAGTAGATAAATCTGTTGTTGAAATCCACCCCGGGCGGCAGGCCCTCGCCCTTGGCGAGGAGATCGGCGATACGCTTGTGGGCGGCGTCACGGCCGGTGAGCAGGCGCCCGGAGACCAGGATGAGGTCGCCGGGTTGCCAGCTCGCGATATCCTCCCGAGTCAGGGTATCCAGATTGACCCGGCGGGCGTCGGGGGAGGCGCTCCAGGTCACCGCCGGCCAGTCTTCCAGGCGTGGGGGCTCCAGCTTGGCCGGACCCGAGCCGTCGAGTTCGAACTCGATATGGCGGGTGGCGGCGCAGTTGGGGATGAGGGCGACCGGCAGCGAGGCGGCATGGGTGGGATAGTCCCGCACCTTGACATCCAGCACCGTGGTTAAACCGCCCAGCCCCTGGGCGCCGATGCCAAGGGCGTTGATCTTGTCATAGAGCTCCAGGCGCAGTTCCTCGGCGCGATTGGCCGGCCCGCGGGCGCGCAGCTCGTGCATGTCGATCGGCTCCATGATGGCCTCCTTTGCCAACAGCATGGCCTTTTCCGGGGTGCCGCCGATACCGATGCCGAGGATGCCGGGCGGACACCAACCGACCCCCAGGGTCGGCACCGTGTCCAACACCCAGTCCACCAGGCTGGCGCTGGGATTGAGCACGGTGAAGCGGGACTTGTTCTCCGAGCCGCCGCCCTTGGCTGCCAGGATGACGTGCAGCTTGTCGCCGGGCACCATCTCGACATGCACCACCGCCGGGGTATTGTCCCTGGTATTCAGCCGCTTGCCGGCGGGATCCCGCACCACCGAGGCGCGCAGCACATTGTCGGGATGGCTGTAGGCGCGACGGACCCCTTCGTTGACCAGATCGACCAGACTGCGATTACCCTCCCAGCGGACCTGCATGCCGACCTTGATGAAGGCGACCACGATGCCGGTGTCCTGGCAGATGGGACGCCGGCCCTCGGCGCAGAGCCTGGAGTTGACCAGGATCTGCGCCATGGCGTCCTTGGCGGCGGGAGACGCCTCCCGCTCCCAGGCGGCGGCCAGGGCCTCGATGAAATCCTTGGGATGATAGTAGGAGATGTATTGCAGGGCGTCGGCGACACTGGAGACGAAGTCTTCGTCACGAATCAGGCTCATGTGGTGGTGATCCTTAAGGTCGGGGGAAAGGATGACAGCGGCATTGTACCCAAATCTGCCCCCCGGCCCCATCGGGAGCAGAATAATATTATTAACTTGCTCAATTGCTTAGCCAGACTGAAAAGGCTACGCCCGGTGGGAGCCACCCGGGAAGAGCGGGCATGGTCCGCCATTTCGATCAAGACCGCTTGCCTTGAAAAGCTGGACGCGGCCCATCCGGCCCGGCTGCTTCAGCCTGCGGGGCAGGGGACGAAATCATCCACAAGCGTTCTTATTAAGAGAACAATGAAGTCTGTAAAAGAGATATTGTTCTTGTTATGAGAACGAAAATCGGGTCTTTCCGGCCCAGGCCCGGAAGCCTTTTGACTGACACCGAGACCGGGATGGCTCGCTCATTCGAATCGCCCCTGATCGATGCGTTCCAGCCACTCGGGCGTCACTTCCTGGTACCTGAGCACCCGCCGCCCTTTGTGATCCCGTAAGAATTCCTCCGCCTCCTCCCGGCTCGTCAGGGGGATGAGTTCATGTCCCATGGGACCGAGCACATCCGAACCGATTACATAGAACGCCTGGGTGGCCTCGATCGCCGTGGTCCCGTAATACTCGGTCACCGCGATCAGGCGCTGATCCTCCACCCGGTGTCCCGGTGCCCAGCGGGGCAGGTTGGTCAGATATTTGAAGAGATCCTTGGCCCCGTCGAAGTAATGGCTATGTCCGTCCTGGTAGACCACCATCGCGATCCATTCCGGATAGCGGGCGACGAACATGCCGCACACCGGGCAGCGGTCGGTGGGGCCAGGCTTGGAAACTTCGACGGCGGCGCCCCATCCGCTCGGGGTCAGGGCCAGCGCCAGGAGCAAGCCGAAGCTTCGGGTCTTGGTCATCATGCTCGACAACCTCCTGTATTCAATGGAAAATTTGAGCTCGTCCAGCAAGATTGGTGACACAACAAAAACCCCCGCTTCGGGCCTCAGCCGAACCGGGGGCGATCTGGTCGATCATTATTATTCTATTTTCAGGCTGCGCCGTTTGGACGGCTCAAGCTTGGGCAGCGTCAACTCCAGGAGGCCGTCCTTGAAGGAGGCCTTGGCATGCTCGGCATCGACGGCACCGGGCAGGAGGAGACTACGCTCAAAGGTGCCGCGGGAAATCTCGCGCCGGAAGAAGTTTCCCTGCCTCTCCTCGCTCTCTTCCCGACTTCTTCCCCGAATGCTCAGGGTGTTCTCGATCAAGGAAATGTCGAGGTCCTCCTTCTTTACGCCGGGAATTTCCACCCGCACCAGGATCTCGGCCTCATGATCGAGGATGTCGACCCGCGGATAACGACTATCGGTTATCCAATCCGAACCTCTGGGGACATCCCATTGAAACGGCCTCAACCATCCCCGAGGCGACAAGAGATCGAACAGCCGATCCATTTCTTCAAAGGGCGTCATCATTCTGCCCGCCCCTGGCTCATCCCGATAAAGACTCGCCGGATCATTGACCTCATTGACCTCAATCTCTGTTTTCCTGACCATTGCCTGTTCCTCCCGACTGCTACTCCTCTCCAAATAATTATAGTTCAGGCTCCGAACCGGGGTCCGGACGCTCCCCGGAGATTCCCCGGCGGAGCCGCTCCCTCAAGCCGTCGGCGATCGGCCAGCTAGACCTCTTCTTCCCTGTTTCCCTCGGTTATCCTCTCCGGTCGCTCGGTGACATGCAGCTTGACTTCACCCCGCTGACGGCGGGCGTATTCCTCCAGCATGCGCAGTGCGGCATCGAAGGCATCCCGCAGGGCCACATAGGCATCTTCATGGGAATGTTTGTCGTGCTGGTCTTTGTTGACGACCAATTCGGCCTCCGGAACCTTGATATGGATCCTCACGGCGAAGAGTCGACCTTGATGTTGATGGCTATGGGGTGCTTCGACAACGACCCGGCAGCCGATGATACGGTCGTAACACTGATCGAGTTTTTCGGCCTTTTCCCGAATCCTGGATTCCAAGGCGGCTGATGGTTCCATCTGGTGGAAACTGACCTCGAGGGGTGTACGCATGCTGATCTCCTGTGCCATGGTTCGGGGATGAGGGAACCACTGAAATATCGACTCCCTCATACAGCAGTGTAGTACCTCAAGGCCCGCCGGGCGGCTGTAGATGAGGATCGGATGGGTCAAGTGCCCCGGACTTTGCTTATACTGATGCGGCGGACCAATTACCGGGTTTTTACGCGGATCCTTGCTGCCGAATGCACGTCTTGCTTCGTTTCTCCCTTACCCTTGGGGTCATGACCGCCCTGGCGGGCCTCATCTGGCAGACCAGCCGCCCGAAGCCGATCGCGGTCCTGGTCAAGTCGGTGGATCGCGGCCAGGTGGAGGAGACCCTGGCCAACACCCGGGCCGGCACGGTGAAACCCTGTCGTCGCGCCCGGCTTTCCCCCGCCATCGGCGGTCAGATCGCGGTGCTCAAGGTCCGGGAAGGCCAGCAGGTGAAACAAGGCGACCTGCTCCTGGAACTCTGGAATCTGGACCTCCAGGCCGAAGCCGATCTTGCGGTAGGCGATACCCGGGCCGCCCAGGCCCAGGCCAATGCCGCCTGTCTGAGCGCCGAGGCGGCGCAACGGGAGGCCACCCGGCTGAAACGCCTGCGTCATAGCGGGGCCGCCTCGGAGGAAGCCACCGATCAAGCCACCTCGACTGCCGCGGCCAAGCGGGCCGAATGCGAAGCCGCCCAGGCCAAGATCCAGGTAAGCGCGGCCAAGGAGCGGGTGACCCGGGCCCAACTGGATCGCACCAGATTGCGGGCACCCTTCGATGCGGTGGTGGCCGAGATCACCGGCGAACTGAGCGAATTCGTCACCCCCTCGCCGATCGGCATCCCCACCCCCCCCGTGGTGGATCTGGTCGACAACAGTTGTTTCTTCGTGAGCGCCCCCATCGACGAAGTGGACGCCCCCAAGGTCCGCCCCGGATTACCGGCGCGTATCCAGCTCGATGCCTTTGCCGGGCGTTCCTTCGAGGGGCGGGTGCGGCGGGTCGCCGATTATGTGCTCGATATCGAGAAACAGGCGCGAACCCTGGAGGTGGAGGTGGAGTTCAGCGAGACGGAGGATTTTCACCAACTGCTCGCCGGGTACAGCGCGGATGTGGAGATCATCCTCGGCGTCAGCCCGGACACCCTGCGCCTCCCCACGGAAACCCTGGTCGAACGCCAGCGGGTCTATCTCTTCCACCAGGAGGACGGTCGACTGGAATCCCGCCCGGTAACCATAGGTCGCTCCAACTGGGAATATACCGAGGTCCTGTCCGGAGTCCGCGCCGGCGACCGACTGGTCAGTTCGATCGACCGTCCCGGCGTCGCCGACGGCGCCCTGGCCGAGATCGACACCAAGAAGGAATGATCCCCGGATGATCTCCCTCTCCGGGATCGGGCGCGTCTTCCAGGTCGGCGAGGAACAGGTCCAGGCCCTGAAGGATATTGATCTCGAACTCCCGGGCAGCAGCTATACCTCCATCATGGGCCCCTCGGGATCGGGGAAATCCACCCTGCTCCACATCCTCGGCCTCCTGGATCGCCCCAGCCAGGGCCTCTACCGGCTCGAGGGTTTGCTCACCACCGACCTCGACGATCGGCAACAGGCCCAGGTGCGACGGCACAAGATCGGCTTCGTGTTCCAGGCCTTTCACCTGATCTCGCGGCTCACAGCAGCGGAAAACGTCGAACTGCCCATGGTGCTGGCGGGAGTGCCCCCTGGCGAACGCCGTCAACGTGTCGAGGCGACCCTGGAAACCCTGGGTCTGGCCGATCGCGCCCGGCACCGTCCCCATCAACTCTCCGGGGGGCAACGCCAGCGCATCGCCATCGCCCGGGCCATCATCATGCGACCCCGGCTCATCCTCGCCGATGAACCGACCGGGAACCTGGATCAAGCCTCGGGCAAAGGGGTGATCGAAGCCCTGGAACAGCTTCACCACCAGGGGATGACCCTGATCCTGGTGACCCATGACCCGGCGCTGGCCGCCCGCGCCGGGCGGTGCCTCCGCATGGCCGACGGCGCCATTCTCAGCGATACGGATTCCCCATGAGCCTGGGGGATGTGGTCCGCTTCGCCCTGGGGGCACTGCTCGGTTCCCGGCAACGCAGCCTGCTGATGCTCCTCGCCATGGCCATAGGCGTGGCCTCGGTGGTCCTGCTCATCTCCCTCGGCGAGGG
The DNA here is from genome assembly GCA_052035915.1 of Pseudomonadota bacterium. Taxonomy (GTDB): domain Bacteria; phylum Pseudomonadota; class Gammaproteobacteria; order Chromatiales; family Chromatiaceae; genus JBPOHE01. The sequence continues at coordinate 9,190 of JBPOHE010000080.1, read as the reverse complement.
GGCCAGACGCTATGTCATCGACCAATTTTCCTCCCTCGGCACCAATCTCCTCATCGTCCTGCCCGGACGCTCCGAGACTACCGGCGGCCCACCTCCCCTGCTCGGCGCCACGCCCCGGGATCTGACCCTGGAAGACGCCCTCGCCCTCGGCCGCAGCTCCAGCATCCACCGCATCGCCCCCCTATCCCTGGGATCGGCCCCGATCTCCCGGGGAGCGCGGGAACGGGAAGTCCCCATCCTCGGCTCGACGGACGAACTCTACTGGGTCCGTCACCTGAGCCTGAGTCAGGGTTCCTTTCTGCCGGGCGGCGATCCCCGCAAGGCGGAGGCCCTCTGCGTGCTCGGCGCCAAGGTGCGGGAGGAACTCTTCGGCAGCGAGAACGCCCTGGGTCAATGGGTGCGCATCGGCGATCGCCGCTTTCGCGTGATCGCCATCTTGGCCCAGAAGGGGCAATCCATCGGTACCGACATCGACGAGGTGGCGATCATCCCCCTGGCGGCGGCCCAGGCCCTGTTCAACACCCGGGGATTGTTCCGCATCCTGGTGCAGGCCCGGGATCGGGAATCCGTGAGCCGGGCCAAAGCGGCCATCCGCGACATCATCGCCGAACGCCATGAGGGCGAGGAGGACATCACGGTCATCACCCAGGATGCCGTGCTCTCCACCTTCGACCGTATCCTCCACGCCCTCACCCTGACAGTAGCCGGCATCGCCGCCATCAGCCTGGTCGTGGCCGGAATCCTGGTGATGAACGTGATGTTGGTCGCCGTCTCCCAGCGCACCCCGGAGATCGGCCTGCTGAAGGCGGTCGGCGCCGAGCGACGCCAGATCCTGTGGCTCTTTCTCATGGAGGCCGTGCTCCTCTCCCTGGCCGGGGCCGGTCTCGGGTTGCTATTGGCCAGTGCCGGAACCTGGTTCCTGGGGCGTCTCTTCCCCAGTTTCCCGCTTGATCCGCCGCTCTGGTCCCTGGCCGCCGCCCTCGGGGTGGCCCTCCTTACCCGCCTTGGCTTCGGTGTGGCCCCGGCGCGCCGGGCGGCCAACCTCGCCCCCGTGCTGGCCCTCTGGCGCCGCTGAGCATGCGACTCCGGGACGCCATCCAACTCACCTGGAACGCCGTGGCCGCCCAGGGCCACCGTAGCCTGCTGACGGCCATCGGCATCGCCGTCGGCATCGGCGCGGTGGTGCTCCTGACCTCCATCGGCGAGGGAATCCACAGATTCGTGCTGGCGGAATTCACCCAGTTCGGCACCAATCTCATCGGGGTGGCACCAGGCAAGACCACCACCCTGGGGGTCTCGGGGGCCATCATCAGCAATGTCCGTCCCCTCAGCCTGGAGGACGCCGAAGCCCTGAGGCGTCTCCCCGAGATCGCGGCCATGGTACCCGTGGCGCAGGGGAATGCCGAGGTGGAGGCGGGCGGGCGTCGCCGTCGGGGGACCATCATCGGCGCCGGCCCAGCCGTACCCCAGGTCTGGCGGATGGAGGTGGCACTGGGGGAATTCCTCCCCGCCGATGACCTTAGATCCGCCCGGGCCTTCGCCGTACTCGGCAGCAAGATGCGGGCCGAGCTCTTTCCCAACACCAACCCCTTGGGGCAGCGTGTCCGTATCGGCAGCGAAGGCTACCGGGTGATCGGCGTCATGGCCCCGAAAGGCCAGATGCTCGGATTCGACCTCGACGACACCCTCTACATCCCCGCGGCGCGGGCGCTGGCCATGTTCAACCGCACCAGTCTGATGGAGATCGACCTCTTGTACCGCGCCGAGGCGGTGGCCGAGCGGCTTACCGAACGGATCAAAACCACCCTTATCGACCGACACGGGCGGGAGGATTTCACCATCACCACCCAGCAACAGATGCTGGATGTGCTGGGGTCGGTACTCGGGATCCTGACCCTGGCCGTCGGCGCCCTCGGCGGCATCTCACTCTTCGTGGGCGCGGTGGGCATCCTCACCATCATGACCATCGCCGTCACCGAGCGCACCGCCGAGATCGGCCTGCTGCGCGCCCTCGGCGCCGAACGGGGGCAGATACTCCTGCTGTTTCTCGGCGAGGCCACAGTGCTGGCGGCGGTCGGTGGGATCGGCGGACTGGGACTCGGGGTAGGCGGCGCCTGGGTTCTGGGTTTGGCGCTGCCGGCCCTGCCGGTACAGATCTCCTGGGATTACCTGTTGGCGGCGGAGGCTTTGGCGGCGCTCATCGGTCTGCTGGCCGGGGTTCTGCCCGCCCGCCATGCCGCCGGCTTGGACCCCTTGGAGGCCCTGCGGGTGGAGTAACCACGCATTTCAGGGCCTGTTGAAGATTTTTATCCACCTTTTCGCTATTGTTATGCATTGACCGCATTGACCAATGCGCGTAATAGTTGTAAGCGGAGTTATTTTGTCGCTCCGACCCGCCAATACCAAATGAGGAGACGAAAGTTGGCAAAGAAGAAAGAAAACAAGTCAGGGAAGAAAGCCGGCCAGAGCAGGCTCCGGACCCTTAGCGAAGCGATACAGTCGCTTGAAGGCCGGTTGGCCGCCATTGAGGAACAGGTCGCCCAGATCAGCCTGAAGGAAGGCCCGACCGGCCCCGCCGGGGAGCCTGGTCCCCAAGGCCTCCAGGGCACCCAAGGCGATACGGGAGCCGTCGGCCCCAAGGGCGATCAAGGCCCCAAGGGGGATACGGGTCCCAAAGGCGATCCGGGTGTCCCCGGCCCACGGGGCGATCCGGGACCACGCGGCGATGCCGGTCCGATCGGGCCCCAAGGTGATACCGGCCCCAAGGGTGACATGGGTCCCCAGGGCGAGCCCGGCCCCGCCGGTCCCAAGGGTGACCCAGGTCCCCAGGGCGAGCCTGGTCCCGAAGGCCCCCCGGGTCCGCCCGGCCCCAGAGGGGAACCGGACGAACCTACCGCCTGATGGCCTGACCGCGTCGTCCTACCTTTCCGGTGGGGCGACGTCCCGGAGGGTGCGGAAACAGCCCCCCCAAGGGCTCAACCCGCACCTACCCGGATCCAGGATGTCGCTCAGTGCTTATGCGACACCCCGGAAGCCTCCACCAAGACAACCTTGCAGCCCCCCAGAGGAGACGGCCTCCTCCCCCTCCCTGGACCTTTACGCCGCCTTCGCTCCCCGGCCCTCAGAGCAGATTCGCCAGGCTGTCCATCCCGACCCGATTTCTATCGTCCGTATAAGGCTCGGATTGGGCCTCCAGCCGCCGACAGAGATAGAGCATGTTCTTCGTCGTCGCGGCATAGTGTTCAAACAGGGTCAGGCACTGGGGGAACACCCGCCGGATCGTGGCGTCCATGCTGCGGGAATAGGCATCTCCCAGGTCCGGACGCATGAGGATGTTGAACACCACCATCCCGCCAGGACGCACGGCCTCCCGGGTGGCGGTGATGTATTCTACCGTGGTCAGATGGGGCGGCAGGGCGTATCTGTTGGTGTAGACATCCGAAAGCACCAGATCGTAGACCTCCTTTTTATTGCGCAGAAAGACCCTGGCATCCTGGGCGACAAAGTATTCCCCCGCCGCCTGGGGATTGAAGTCCCTGGCCACCACTCCCTGGATGGCCGGATCTATGTCCACATAGGTGTATCTGTTATCGCCCTGGTCCCCCAGGGAGAGGGTGAAACCGCCGGCACCCAGCGCAAGCACCTCCCGCTTGCTCCCCACCCCCCCCTTGAGCAGGTCTCTGATGCGTTCGATGTACCAGAATGAGCCCTGGCCGTCCGGAGCCAGCTTGGAACTCCAGGAACGATTGATAGCCAGATAGCGGTTGTCTTGGTTATCCCCGAAAATCTGGTAACCGGAATATTCGTTGGTGAGGAGGAACTTCTCCTGCTCATGCCTGAGATTGAGCGCCCAGGCCCCACCGAAAAGCGGTGCCAGGAGTGCGAGACGGACGACCAGGGAGCGAAGTCCCGAGGACATGGCCAGGGTCAGGAGCGCCAACAGGGCGAAGGTGATCATCACCGTCATCGCCACGCCCAGGGTATTCATGAGCCACAAGGAGGTGAGCACCGACCCCAGGAAAGAGCCAATGGTGGACAGGAACATGGCCTTCCCGCTGATGGCGCTGACCCCACCGGTGCGGAAGAGGTTGGTGGCGATAGGGACGGTCTGACCGAGGAAGTAGATCAGGGGGGCGGTGATCAGCAGCAGATAGAGCACGAGAAAGCCCAAGGGCATCTCCCAGCGTTTAACGAAGGCCTCGAATCCGTACTCGATCGCCGGGTAGGACAGGCCGACCGCGATGAACCCCATGGCGATGAGGAAATTGCTTGCCATGATGCGCAGATGATTGCCCTGGCGTTGTCCCCCCCGGTAGTAACCCAGGGCGAGAAAGAGCAGAAAAATCCCGATGATGAGGCTGTTGACCACCACGCTGGAACCGACGAAGGGCATCAACTGCCGCATGGTGAGGATCTCGATCGCCACACTGACATAGCCTTCGACGAGGACGATGGCGAGAAGAAGGACGGGTTGGATCAAGGGCATGCTGCCTCCCGGGACGGCCAGAGGGTTGGAGGGGTGAGAAACCGCTGATGTATCCCGCCCATCCAGGACTTCGGTCTATCGGACCGACCGGGTTCGACCCCGCCATGGGTTCCGGGGGTAGCTTCTTTGTGGGAACATCCAGGGCAAGAGAGTTCACCACAGCCAGAAGGCGAAAATCAATGCACTTACCCTTCCGCATCCACTCATCGGCAACCCCGGTTCCAGCGCTGAGCCGCGGATCTTCCGTCAAGATTACAACACCCGGACGCCGCCTGTGCGGGCTCTGTATGGCGACCATCCTGGGATTGGGCGCCACCTTGGCCCAGGCCGAGGGCTTCAGGCGCGAGACCCTGACCCAGGTCTCCACCATCGGCGCCCTGCTGAACGGCGTCTATGAGGGAAGTATGCCCATCGGTCACCTGAAGCGTCTCGGGGACATGGGATTGGGCACCTTTGACGGCCTTGACGGCGAGATGCTGATGATCGACGGTAAGATCCATCAGGTCTTGGCCAGCGGGGCGGTCAAGGAACCCGAAGACCGGCTGACGACACCCTTCGCCCAGGTCACCTTCTTCGATCCGGATCAGACCCTGAGCCTGCCGGCCGATCTTCCTTTCCGGGAGATCGAGTCTTGGCTGGACCAGCGCCTGCCCTCCATCAACTATTTTTACGCCCTGCGTCTGGAAGGGCGCTTCAAGAGCGTGCGCACCCGTAGCGTCCCCCGCCAGGAGCCGCCCTACAAGCCGCTGGCCACCATTGCCGCGACCCAGCCCGAGTTCGATTTCCAGAATGTGGGCGGGACCATGGTCGGCTTTCGCTCCCCGCCCTATGTCAAGGACCTGGGTGTCCCCGGCTATCACCTGCACTTCCTGACCGCGGACGGTCAGGCCGGAGGGCATGTGCTGGATTTCGTCGCCGACCGGGTGGAACTGGCCTTGGACCAGACCCATCACTTCAGCCTGGAACTGCCGGAACTCCCCGCCTTTGGCGCCACCGACCTGGTTCGGGACCAGACCAGCCAGCTCAAAAGAGTGGAAAGCGGGCGCCGGGAATAAGGCGGAAAGGCCCCGGCTCAGCCCCGGGGTGCAACAACTCCGGATCATTTCAGTTATATTACGGGGAGCCGGTCCGTCATTTCACAACATCACAACGAGACGGACCCTGATGTGACCCCCCCGGAACCCAGGGTTGTCATGGCTCACGCCAGTCCGGGCGTCTTTATTCCTACTCAAATTTGATACAGGAGGGTGTTATGGAAGGTGCGGTCCCCGCTCCCACGGCTCTGGACATCAATGTCTTCTGGGAACTCATCGGCGTACTCTTACTGGTGGCCGGAAATGCCTTTTTCGTCGGCTCCGAAATCGCTCTCACCTCCGCCCGCCGCAGCCGCATCAAGCAGCTCGCCGACATGGGCAACAAAAATGCCAAGATCGTCCAACTGCTTCACAACGAACCCGAGCGCTTTTACTCGGTAACCCAGATCGGCATCACCGTGGTCTCCATGGGTCTCGGCGCCATAGGCATCGTAACCATGACCAAGATCTTCGATCCGGTGTTCGAATACGCCTCCCACTGGTTCGGCGAGGGCCACGCCATCGTCCATATCGCCCATACCATGGCCTATATCTTCGGTTTCATCATCATCTCCTACCTCCATGTCGTGGGTGGTGAGCTGGCGCCCAAGGTGCTGGCCTTCCACAAGGCGGAAAAACTGAGCCTGGCGGTGGCCTGGACCGTCAACATGCTCTATCGCTCCCTGTCCTGGATGATCTGGATCATGAACAAGTCCTCCAACGCCCTGCTCTGGATCTTCGGTCAACGGGATCTGGCCGGCCATGGCGAAGGCCATTTCTCCATGTCGGAGGAGGAGATCCGCACCATTTTGAGCGCCAGCGAGAAAGAAGGCGTCCTCAATCCCGAGGAAACCAAGATGATTCGCGGGGTGTTCGATCTCGACGAGCACTCGGTGCGCGAGGCCATGATCCCCCGCACCGAGATCATCGCCCTGTCCGCCAACGCCAGCATCGGCGAGGCCGTGATGTTGTTCCGCGACAGCCGCCATGCCCGTTATCCGGTATTCGAGAACAACCTCGACCATATCGTCGGCGTGGTGGTGATCAAGGAACTCCTGAGCAAGATCGCCGACTCCAAGGACGACCCGGAGATCCTGAACAACCGGGTTGGGGAGATCATGCGTCCACCGCACATCATTCCCGAGTCCAAGTCGTTGAGTCAGTTGCTCAAGGAATTCAAACGCCAGCGCCAGCAGATGGCGGTGGTGGTGGACGAGTACGGCGGCACCGCCGGCGTCATCACCCTGGAGGACATCCTCGAAGAGATCGTCGGCGAATACGCGGATGAATTCACCCGGCAGCATCGCCACATCAAGAAACTCGAAGGCAGCCAGTATGTCATCGACGCGGCGATCCGCCTCTCCGATCTCGAGGTGGCGGTGAATTTCCCCTTCCCGGAGGGCGACTATGTCACCCTCGCCGGTCTGGTCTATCACCAGCTCGGACGCATCCCCAAGGTCGGCGACAAGGTCGAACTCGAGTCCGCCCGGCTGAAAGTACTCGAAATGGACAACCACCGGATCACCAAGGTGTTGTTCCAGGATACGGCGGTGGCGGAGGACGGCAGCATTCAATTGTCGGATATGTCCTCTCCCCCAAGCAGCGAACAGGCGGCCCGGGAAGAGGAACTGAAGGAGGCGGAGCGTATCGCCTCGGCCGTCTATGACGGCTCCGAGATCAAGCTCGAAGACGAGACCATCAAGCCCCAGACGCCCGAGGTCGCCGAGGCGGTTGCCCCGACCCCCGAGCCCCTGGAGACCGCGACCGCCGAGGCCGAGACGGCGAAGCCCGTCACGGCTTGAGGCCGAGACCGCCGGGTCGGGATGAGTTCGTAGGGCGGCAACCCCTTGCCGCCATTTGATGCCGATCAGGGAGGGTCGGCAAAGGATTGCCGACCTACTCTGCTTTCCCAGCCCAGGTTCCGGGCCTGGGCTGAAAATGGCCGATTTTCGTTCTCATCAAGAGAACAATTGATCAATATTTAAGGGGATTGTTCTAAAATTTAGAACAAAAACCGGGTAAAAACGCTGAGGCCCGGGAACGCCGGAAGTATGACGAATCAGCCCTGAGCAACCGGGGCTTCCTCACCCCCGCAAGCCTGGATCAAAACCGGTAGCCACCGCTGCAACTCCAGGGTCATGAGGGAAAAGTCGGCGTCGAACCGGGCGGCGGCCTCTTCCGCCGCCACCTTGGAAGACTCCTCCTTGACCAGATCGAGAAACTTGAGTCGCTTCACCGCCAGCTCCTCGGTCAGGATCCCGGAGAGGCGCTCCTCCCAGATCAAGGCCAGGCTTCTGACCTTCTTCCCCGCCTGTAGATGGGATTGGATCTCCTCGGCGGCGAGATCCTGACGGCGACAACGGACAGTCCCCCCTTCCAGGGCCGGGTCCACCAACTCGCACTCATCCCCAAGACTGAACCCAGGATGGCATTCCTGCCGCTCCAACCAGCCGGTCATCACCTCGGAGGGATTTCCCAACACCTTGAGCGGGCGCGCCGGCAGGCTTCCCAGACCTTCGCGCAACAGGCTCAACAGTTCCTCGGCGAGGCTCGCGGTCGCCGCATCGGCCACCAGGAGGCGCTGCCCGGGGGCGAGGTAGGCCGAGTAGCGCTTGGAGCGGGTGAAGGCCCGCGGCAGGAGTTCCTGCACCAACTGCTCCTTGATCTCCTGCTTTTCTTTGCGGCGTACCTGCCGTGACTCTTCCAGCTCGATCTCCTTGATGCGGAGATTCAGGGCCTCGTTCACCACCGCGGCCGGCAGCACACGTTCTTCCTTGCGGGCGCAAAGAAGAAAACAGCCGTTCACCACATGCACCAGCGGCCCGGTCTCCTCGCCCCCTTCGGCCCGGCTCAGGGCAGGCATCGGGGCGACCCAGCCCAGGCTCATCGGCTGCAGGCTGCCACAGGGTCGGAAACGCTGCCCCTCCATGGCCTCCGCAAGAGCCTCCTCCCCCGCTTCAAAACCGGCGTCCAGACGGTAGAAACGCAGATTCTTGAACCACATACCCCATCCCCTCCAAAAAAGCTCGCATTATCCATGGGCCCGGACGAGGAACCAAGCGGATCTCTCCCGGCAACTTACCACCGATCAGTTGGCTCCCTCCTTGACAAAGCAGGCGCAGGATGGGTGTTAACCCATCTTCAGCCGAGGAGGGTACGGCTCGGCCTTCCGGGCCTCGGTTGAAAATGGCCATTCTTCGTTCTTCTAAATAGAACAATATCTCTCCTGGAGCGGCATTGTTCTCAAATAGAGAACGAAAAATCGGCTACAAAGGCCCATGCCCGGAGCCACCCATTGGCATCCGGGTCGTAGGCTGGTGATGAGCGTAGCGAATCCCAGCTCTTAGCCGGAAACCAAGAAACTGGGTTTCGGCTGACGCCTCAACACTAGCCTAGCGGTCTGAGTCGGTCCGCACCGCGGATCTTGAGGGAGGCTGGTCGCCATGGGGAACTGTCCTGAGCTTGGCCGAAGGAGCGCCACCCATCAGGGTAGGCTGTGGCGAACGAAGCGAACCGCCTGTCGGCAGACAGGCAGTTCGCCCTGAGCGGCGAGCCGTCGAAGGGCTCACCGTCTCCTACCGCCCTCAATTCCCCCCGCCGCCCTGGATCTGCCAGTTGAGATTGGACACGG